>NZ_PYLV01000013.1:0-123307 GCF_003025475.1 Photobacterium sp. NCIMB 13483 | reverse complement strand
AATGAATTGACTGTGCCAAAATAACTTACGTCATTTTGTATTGGTCACTCAGTTCATTGATAAATCTTTCGACTTAACTATTCAACGAGTGCCCACACAGATTGCATGGTCAAATTGTTAAAGAACAACACTGATTTCGTTGCTAGCCAATAGCTTACTCCGTGTCAGTGAGGTCGCATTATAGAGACTTCGATCACATTGGCAAGCGTTAATTTTCAAAAAAATAAAAAAAAATGCGACCTCGTACATACTATAATCAAATTTTCCAAATACGGTCTAAAAGCCATCATTAACAGGCTTTTTTATGCAGCTAGTAGAGCTGTAAAAGATTACCTATTTATACTAAAAGATAGCCATATAGTATAAACAGAACAAAAATGTCAAAATATTTACCAACTAAGAATAACAAGACATAAATAACAGCAATAAATTGTTAAAAAAACTTAAATTCACACAACAAGAACAACAATAAAAACAATCAGTAATAAAAACTCGACTTATAAATACTGATTATTCATATCTTATAGGTATGATAAATCCCCTTATGTCATATAATGGTGACATGTGTCACAAACAAAGCTAGTCCTTATGTTAGGATTCAGCCCTTTCATTAATTGGCATTCCGTTTGCCTCTTTAATTATAATTGAAAGTTATACAGGATTTTCTATGACAAACCAGAATCGCATCCTTCTGACGTGGATAAGCTTCTTATCCTATGCCCTTACTGGATCTCTGATTATCGTCACCGGTATCGTTATGGGAGATATTGCCAAATATTTTGATTTACCAATATCGAGCATGAGCAACACGTTCACTTTTCTTAATACCGGTATTTTAATCTCTATCTTCCTTAACGTATGGTTAATGGAAATTGTGCCGCTTAAACGCCAGCTCATTTTTGGTTTCATTCTCATGCTGTTAGCAATTCTTGGTCTTATTTTTGGCCATAATCTTGCTATCTTCTCTGGCTGTATGTTTGTATTAGGTGTTGTCAGTGGTATTACCATGTCTATTGGTACTTACTTAATCACTCATATTTACGACGGCAAAGAACGCGGTTCTCGTTTACTGTTTACTGATTCATTTTTCAGTATGGCTGGTATGATTTTCCCTGTAATTTCAGCAGCCGTACTCGCACACCACATGCAATGGTACTGGGTATATGCTGCAATCGGTATTATCTACCTTGCTATTTTTATCCTAACATTGATGTCTACATTCCCAGTACTAGGTAAAGATGCACCTCAAGAAGCTGCAACAAATGAACCTAAAGAAAAATGGGGTGTGGCTGTAATATTTCTAGCGATTGCCGCTTTATGTTACATCTTAGGCCAACTCGGCTTTATTTCTTGGATTCCTGAATACGCAACTCAAAAGCTAGGCCTATCTATTAGTAGCGCAAGCCAATTGGTAAGTTACTTCTGGGGTGCTTACATGATTGGTATGTGGATTTTCAGTGTATTACTGAAAAAATTCGACCTTCATTATTTTGTTGTCGTTTTATCAGGTTTAGCGACAGTACTCATGTACCTATTTAATAAAGATACAGATCCACATAATCTTATCTACATTATTTCAGCGCTTGGCTTTATCAGTAGTGCGATTTACACCACTATTATTACCTTAGGCTCACAGCAAACTAAAGTATCCTCACCAAAATTGGTTAACTTTATTCTGCTATGCGGCACGGTTGGTACAATGCTAACTTTCGTTGTAACAAGCCCTATCGTTAAAAACTATGGCACACATGCGGCTTTAGTTACCGCGAATGCGCTTTATGCTGCTGTATTTGTTATGTGTGTATTGGTTGGTTTTGTTACCAAACACCGTATCAATAGCCACGATGGTCACTAATAGAAAAATAGCATAAGAAAAAAGCCTCATCTTGAGGCTTTTTTTATAATCAAATAAAAGCAGTGGTAAAGCTGCTTTTATTCATTCATTAATTATTGTTATTAGGACGCATTGATGGGAATAAAATCACATCACGAATCGTATGTGCGTTAGTAAATAACATCACTAAGCGATCAATACCAATCCCTTCACCGGCTGTTGGCGGTAAGCCAAATTCTAGTGCTCGAATATAATCTTCGTCATACTGCATTGCTTCATCATCACCAGCGTCTTTAGCATCCATCTGGGCTTTAAAACGTGCATCTTGGTCTTGTGCATCATTAAGTTCAGAGAAGCCATTCGCAACTTCACGACCACCAACAAAAAACTCAAACCGATCAGTTAGGAATGAATCTTCATTACTGCGACGTGCTAATGGGGAAATGTCAGCTGGGTAGCCAGTAATAAAAGTCGGTTGAATTAACTGAGGTTCAGCCGTTTCACCAAAGATTTCTTCTAATAACTGACCACAAGTCCAAAATGGTTCAACGGTTAAACCAACTTCTCGTGCGATATCTGCCATTAGTTCACGATTCTTAACATCATCATAAGTTAATGCTTGAATACGTGCATTATCTTGAGTGTAATGTTGAATCGCAGCAAGCATCGTCATTCGAGTATAAGGTCCATTAAACTCAATAACATGCTCACCATAAGGTAATGCAGTATTGCCACAAAGATCTTTTGCAATAGTACTTAATAAGCTTTCTGTAAAATCAATTAAGTCATTGTAATCAGAATACGCCATATAAAATTCCATCATGGTAAATTCTGGATTATGACGAGGTGATAGGCCTTCATTACGGAAATTACGGTTAATTTCAAACACACGTTCAAAACCGCCAACAACTAAACGTTTCAAGTAAAGCTCAGGCGCGATACGAAGGTACATATCTATATCTAACGCATTATGGTGAGTCACAAAAGGTCGAGCAGATGCACCGCCAGCAATCGGGTGCATCATGGGTGTTTCAACTTCCATAAATTGTTGTTTAATCATGAATTGACGAATCGCAGCAACCACTTTTGAACGCATAATCATGGTATTGCGTGATTCTTCATTAATGATCAAATCAACATAGCGTTGACGGTAACGTTGTTCTTGATCCGTTAAGCCATGGTATTTTTCAGGCAATGGACGTAATGCTTTAGTCTGTAATTCATACTGATCCATATTGACATAAAGTTCACCGCGATCTGAACGGTGTAACTGGCCTTTCACGCCAATAATATCGCCAATATCTAGTCCATGATATTGTTCTTTTAATTGTTCTTGGACTTGCTTATCAGCATAAACTTGAATTCGTCCAGAGACATCTTGTAATACAAGGAATGGGCCTCGTTTAGCCATAATACGGCCAGCAACCGCTGTTGTATAAGTGGTATTAATTAAATCTTCCTTTGATTTATTTTCATACTCACAGATCAAATCACGGGCTAATTTCAAGCGACGAAAAGTATTAGGGTGACCATTAGCTTTGCTTGATTTACGAATATGATCAAGTTTTGCGCGACGTTCAGCAATCAGCCTGTTTTCATCAACTTCAGTGTCTAACATGATATTACCTTCTTCTATTAATCGTTTTATAAAAAAATCTAGGTAATCGAATATTTATTTAAAAAAATCATATTTATAATTCAATTACTGGCTTTCTTTAAAATAAATAACCACAGAATAAAAAACGTGATCAACCTCACAAAATATCGGAATTTGAATAATTATTTAAAATTTACAGTTATAAATGAAATATGAAATTACAGTTAACGCTAGAATAAAAAATTCCATCTATATATAAAAGCAAATAATATAGAATTAATCTCATCATAATAATTAATAGAATTAAAACCAAATGGCTTGGGTAAATTATAAAATTAATAACTGGTTATTAATTACAACAGAAAATTGTTTATATAAATCAGGAAAAAATTATATTATCGAACCTAGAATAACTAAGCTATTAGCTTTTTTATCCCAGCATCAAGGTATTGTATTCACACGAGATGAATTAATTGAAAATGTTTGGGATGGTGCTGTTGTTAGTGAGCAAGTAGTAACACAATCTATTTTTGAATTACGAAAAACACTAAAAAAAATGGATGAAGACCATTGGATTATAACCATCCCTAAACGAGGTTATAAACTTGATATCGACGTACAACAAATATATGTCGATCCCAATACAGGCTTTAAGTTAGAGGAATTTCATTCTTCACATGAACATACCAATGATACTTCAATACAAACATCATTTCCCGCAGGGCCAATGACACGTGCGTTTAATGAAACGTCAAAAGACGCCCCATCGATCACAGTAACTCATTCAAATACTATCAAATGGAATCATTGGTTCTTTGATTTCTGCATTTTAACTATGCTTTTGATAACTATAATTTTTATAAGCTGGAGCAACGAAAAGGTTATTCTTCCTATCGCTGTATTAAATCCGCGCTTAATTCATATTGAATCCCCTCCGCAATCACCGACAAATCAATTGAATTCAATCGCAAACATAATAAAAGATTCACTATTTGCCTCAACAAACTATATCAGCAGTTTTAGTGCTCAACCTACTGCGGGTAAAACTCTCTCTTTATATATAAATCAACAACACCAACTGCACATTGAATTATTTAACAACATTTCAAAAACAATCATGTTACAAAAAAACATTCATATCGATCGTAATAATGCTTATATCGTAATTGATAAACTACTCAATGAATTAATACAGTCATTAAATTATAATCATAAAAATACCAACAATAGACTTAACTTAACGAATGCTAATACGTTATATGGCTATCTGGCGCTGCCCAATGCTATAAATAATAATGGTGACGCAAATATAAGTTACATTAAAAGCATAAATGAACTTATTAAAGATGCCCCTAATAATAGCTATTTATTAGCAAAGCGATACCTTGCTTATTCAATTATGCTAACTATCAATAATAAAATAACATCCATGCCTACGTTAATGAATTATGGCAAAGAATTAGAAAAAAGCATTACCAACCCTTCTCAATTTATCTCTAGTGAAATATATGATGCGTTAGCACTAAATAATCTTTATCAAGGCGATCTAATTGCTTCTGAACATTATCTATCACTTGCGGCATTGCAATCTAAACAAAATACAGCATTACGTTATATTTTATTAGGAAAAATAAGCCAACTAACACATAAACAAAAACAAGCTAACGAATACTATAGTATGGCTTTATATTTAGATCCCTCGCAAGAAACTCAGCAGCTCTGTGAGAAATTGGTTTTTATATCACAAATAAACGCTTCTGAATCCACACCGCCACATTAAAGTTAACACCTCTATATCGTCTTTTAATCAATATGACACGTAATTCAGCGACCAAGAATAATCGATTGAAGACGCCATTTTAGTGTCTCTATATTCTTATTGCGTTGCTCTTATGGTGATACATTTTAAGTCATGATGACATTCGTTAAAGGCTTATATTAATGATAACTCAATCCTTATATGAATTATGAAGCGACCTTTATTTAATTGATAAATAAATTATTTTTTCACACCACTTTTAAGTTACTGATTAACAAGGAAACAAAAATAAAATAAGTTAAAAAAAACCAAAATTATTATTTTTCAATCTTTGAGTAGAAGGTTATTTAATTAACTTTTCTATCTGCTGTAGATTAATTCGCAATTACTCGTCATTGATAATAACTATAGCAATCAACCAGTATTATCTCTGCCGTTAAATATGTTTAACCACTTGAAATATAATTATATTTTTTGGAGATTGTTGCATGTCATCCGATACGTCAAAAAAAATAGGCTTAATAGCCTGTACTGGTGTTGTAGCCGGTAACATGATGGGTAGTGGTATTGCTCTGTTACCCTCGACATTAGCAAAAGTAGGTTCTATATCTATTTATAGCTGGATTATTTGTTTAATTGGCGCGTTATCATTAGCTTTTGTTTACGCTCGCTTAGCAACGAATAACCCACAAGAAGGTGGCCCAATTGCATACGCTGGTGAAGTTTCTCCTGCCTTTGGTTTTCAAACAGGTGTGCTTTATTACCATGCTAACTGGATTGGTAACCTTGCGATTGCAATCACTGGGGTATCATACCTTTCTGTGTTCTTCCCAATTTTGAATAACACTATTCCAGCAGCTATCGCGACTATTGCTTCAGTATGGATTTTCACCATTATTAACCTGCTTGGTGGTTCATGGGTAAGCCGCTTATGTACACTGGGTTTAGTCCTTATTCTTGTTCCTATCGTTGGTACTGCTGTTGTAGGTTGGGGGCATTTTGATGCAACGACTTACATGCAAAACTGGAATACATCACACAGCTCAAACTCTCATGCGATAGTCAGTGCTGTATTGATAACTCTATGGTCATTTGTGGGTGTTGAATCAGCAGCGGTATCTTCTGGTATGGTGAAAAACCCGAAGAAAACCGTACCACTAGCAACCTTACTCGGTACGATTATTGCCGGTGTTATCTATATTCTATCAACCCAAGTTATTGCTGGTATGTTCCCAGCCTCTGAAGTTGCAGCTTCTGGTGCGCCATTTGCACTCGCTACGACAGCAATCTTCGGTGCTTGGACTGCGCCATTTGTTGCAGCATTTACCGCTTTAGCGTGCTTTACATCTCTAGGTTCTTGGATGATGTTGGTCGGTGAGGCTGGCAAACGTGCAGCTCGTGACGGTAACTTCCCTGCTGTTTTTGGTGAAACTGATAAAAATGGCGTTGCAAAAAAAGGCTTAGTTCTTGCATCTATCATGATGACAATTCTTATGATTGTTATCACGCTATTTAGCTCAAGTGACAGCCATGCATCTAACCTATTTGATATTTTAACGTCAGATGCTGTGTTATTAACTATGCTGCCTTACTTCTACTCAGCGGTTAACTTAATTCGTTATGAAGGTATGACAACGCGCAATGTGTTTGTGATGTTATTTGCAGGTGTCGCATGTATCTTCTGCTTTATCGCCCTTATTGGTGCCGATCCATCTGCATTAGCTGCAACTTTCGTTGTTTCACTAGCCATCTTCATGTTCTACGCTCGTAAGCTTGGCTTCCGTCAACACTTACAACTAGAACAACAAGAACAGGCGAATAAAGTCGCACAATCTCACTAAATATCGAACCTCATAATATTATCAAGGCGCACAATTACACCTCCCTAATTGGAGTGGTGCGCCTTTGCTTACCCTGGAGATATTCAAAATGAATACCATTGCAATATTAAATAATTTAGGCGTATTCTTCAAAAAATACCCAGTACAAGAATTAGAACAAGCACTAGCTACTCGCGGTTATAAAGTCGTTTATCCTGTTGATGATAAGGATTTAATGAAGCTACTTGAAATGAACCCACGTATCAGTGGTGTGATTTTTGACTGGGATACTTACTCATTAGACTTATGCCAACAAATTAATCAAATTAACGAAAAACTACCGCTATATGCCTTTGCTAACGAGCATTCAACACTCGATATTAACTTAGCAGATCTTCGCTTAAATATTTACTTCTTTGAATATTGCCTTGGTAGTGCTTCTGATATTGCGCATAAAATTGAGCAAGCAACAGAAGACTACAAAGACAGTATTCTACCGCCGTTAACCAAAGCATTATTTAACTACGTTGATGAAGCTAAATATACATTCTGTACTCCGGGTCACATGTCAGGTACAGCATTTAATAAAAGCCCAGTAGGTAGTATTTTCTACGATTTCTACGGTGCAAATACATTTAAAGCAGATATTTCAATCTCAATGCCTGAACTTGGCTCATTGTTAGATCACTCAGGTCCTCACAAAGAAGCTGAAGAATATATTGCGCGTACGTTTAACGCTGATCGTTCTTACATTGTGACTAACGGTACTTCAACAGCGAATAAAATTGTTGGTATGTTCTCAGCACCAGCAGGTAGCACAGTACTGATTGACCGTAACTGTCATAAATCATTAACTCATATGATGATGATGACCGATGTTGTGCCAATTTATTTCCGTCCTACACGTAATGCTTACGGTATTTTAGGTGGTATTCCTAAGAGTGAATTTAGCCGTGAAGTGATTGCTGAAAAAGTGGCTAACACTCCTGGTGCAACTAAACCTGGCTATGCGGTTATTACAAACTCAACTTATGACGGTTTGTTCTATAACACCCAATTTATCAAAGAATCATTGGATACTAAGTTTATTCACTTTGACAGTGCTTGGGTGCCTTACACTAACTTTAACCCTATTTACGAAGGTAAGTGTGGTATGAGTGGTGAAGCAATGCCGGGTAAAGTGTTCTATGAAACCCAATCAACCCATAAATTATTAGCGGCATTCTCACAAGCATCAATGATCCATGTAAAAGGCCAATTAGAAGAAGAATCTTTCAACGAAGCCTTTATGATGCATACTTCAACCTCACCACAATACGGTATTGTGGCGTCAGCTGAAATTTCTGCAGCAATGATGCACGGCAACGCTGGTCGTCGTTTAATTCAAGACTCTATTGATCGCGCAATTCGTTTCCGTAAAGAAATCAAAAAACTACGCTCAGAATGTGACGGTTGGTTCTTTGATGTATGGCAACCTGAGAACATCGATACCACTGAATGTTGGAACCTAAAGCCCAATGAAAAATGGCATGGCTTCAAGAATATCGATGAAGATCATATGTTCCTTGATCCAATCAAGATCACCCTACTAACACCGGGAATGAACGAAGATGGTGAGCTGTTAACATCAGGTATTCCAGCGTCTATCGTAGCTAAGTTCCTTGATCAACACGGTATTGTCGTAGAAAAAACGGGTCCATACAGCCTATTATTCTTGTTCTCTATCGGTATAGATAAGCCAAAAGCAATGCAACTATTGCGTGCACTTACTGAGTTTAAACGTGGTTATGATCGTAATATGACCATCAAGTCATTCTTACCATCACTATTTAAAGAAGATCCTCAATTCTACGCTAATATGCGTGTCCAAGATCTGGCTCAAAGTATTCACGATCTAACAGTGAAATACCAATTACCAGAGCTAATGTACAAAGCATTTGATGTGCTACCAGAAATGAAGATGACACCACATGCTGCATGGCAACAAGAGTTACGTGGTGAAGTGCGTGAAATACCATTATCTGAAATGGTAAACGAAATCAGTGCCAATATGATCTTACCTTATCCTCCAGGTGTGCCTGTAGTACTTCCTGGTGAAATGGTAACAGAGCAATCTCGCCCAGTATTAGATTTCCTTGAAATGCTATGTGAAATTGGTAATCACTTCCCAGGCTTTGAAACTGACATTCACGGTGTTTACAACGTTGATGGTGTTTACAAAGTAAAAGTGATCAAACAATAATATCGATTATTGATACGACGATTATTAAGGCATGCTTTGAGCATGCCTTTTTTGATTATTTTGTTATCACTCTAACAAAAATGCACGCCAAAAAGGTATAAAGTGTCATATCACTGACTTTAAAGCAGAACATTGAAATGTTTAAAAAACATCTGTTAGCCTTAGTATGTATCTGTATTAGCCCTGCCGTTATTGCTAACCCCTCAGTACCACAGCCATCAAACACTATTAGCTATAACTTGTTTCTCATTCCTAATCATACCGTTGATAAAACCGTATCGACCATCAGTAACCAACTTAAACAACAGCAATTAGCATCACTTTATAGCCAAGGCTTTCTGCCACATATCACGCTTTATTTAACTGAATACCCAACTAATAATCTCAACTCACTCAAACAACAAGCGCAACAACTGGCAAACCAATGGCACCGTTTTGATTTAACGCTGGATCATATTCAACGGACAAAAGGAAATTGGTTAATGCTGGATGTTAACAATACACCTGAGTTACAACGATTAGCCGATACCGCAGCAATAATGGCGGCCCCACTTCGAACCATGGATCCAAAAATTCCGACATGGGTAAGCCACTATCCTGAAAAATTAGCTGCATTTCAGCGCTATGGCAGTCCAAATGTATTTACTAATTTTGAACCACATATCACCTTATTAGCACAATCTGATCCGCATAAACTGACCCAATTTATGACAAATTATGGTGATCAGTTTCAACCCGTGCATTTTAAAGCACTCGGCATTGGTATCGCCGCGGTTAATAGTAACGGCCAAGCTAAAGCGGTGATTGCAAGTTACTCATTTCCTAAATAGCAGCCATAAAAAAGCTTCAATCGTTAATTGAAGCTTTTTTAATAACAATATTAAACAGTAAACAAAGATAGTGATTACTCACATTCTTCTTCATTGGTATCCATCAATCGAGCTCGGCGTAACTCAGCCTCTGCCATCACAGCATTAATTTCAGCCATTAAGCCATCAATATCAGCATCCATTTCACTTTCAATAAATACACCCGTTAATTCAGTATCAGGATTGAGAGTGCCAGCCTGAAACAATGCCCACATTTCTTTCGCATATTGCGTTTCAAGTAATTCAGGTGCGTATTGGCCATAATAATGCGCCATATTATTTACATCACGCTCAAGCATCCATTTCGCATTATTATTTGCTGAAGCATCTACGGCTTGAGGTAAATCGATAATCACAGGACCTTGACCATCAACAAGCACATTAAATTCAGATAAATCACCGTGAATAATACCAATACATAACATACGGGTGATGTAATTAATCATCACCGCATGATCGCGTAAAGCTTGTTCTTTCGTTAGCGTAATATCATTTAAGCGAGGCGCAACAGCACCATCGGCATCAGTGATCAATTCCATTAACAACACACCGTCAAAACAACCGTAAGGAATAGGTGCGCGTACATCCGCTTTTAGTAATAAAGACAAAGCATCAACTTCAGCTTGTTGCCATACTTTTTCTTGCTCATCTCTACCAAACTTTGAGCCTTTTTCCATCGCGCGAGCACGACGACTATTACGTACCTTACGCCCCTCACGGTAAGTTACCGCTTTCTTAAAGCTGCGTTGATCAATTTCTTTATAGACTTTAGCACAACAAATTTTGCCACCACTGCGAACAACATACACAGAGGCTTCTTTACCGCTCATCAGTTGAGATAAAACGTCATCAATAAGACCATCTTCAACTAGGGGTTGTAATCGTGGAGGAATCTTCATTACACCTACATTTACCAGTAACTAGGAATATACCTGTTTATAATATCGCATTATCGCTAGCTAAAATTTTTTAACAAGTCTTGCGCAAAAGGATTTGTTAATAAACTGACCGCCCACCAGCCAACAACAGTAAATATACGTCACAAAAAAAACATTATTAGCCATTAAAAACAACAACATAAAATTCCATTCTTCAATATAGATTTAGGTTTCAACGACTCGCATTATTAGTGTCAATAAAAAGCTAGCAATTGATAGTCACTAATTAAAAAATAACAATAATAATGAGATCTTATATGAAGAAATGCTTGGCTACGCAAAAAACATTACTCTCCATCGCTATCATTGGAGCAGTAACACTTTCCCCGTTAGCAATTGCTAACACCACACCTCAACATGGCTTTATTAACGGCTCATCACTTAATACAAAACTCATCAGTGATACTCGTGTTCGTAGCAATAATACTCACCCTAACTCTGATTTTCATAGTCGATTAAATTATTCATCTTATAACGCTATCGTTGATTTTAATTCAGGCTATTACAATCAATTTATAGGCGTCGATGTTGCTGGTTATTTAGCAGGAGATATCTATAACAATAGTCTTCAAAATGATAATGATGAATATTTATCAAATGAGATCTCATTATCAAATAACCAAGATTGGGGCGCAGGTGATGGCCCACATTTCAAGCTTTATACTGCTGCGGTTAAATTTCAATACCACGATATTTTTAAGGGTAAGGTCGGCTTAATTCAATCAACGAGTAATGGTACTGTGGGTAACGTCTGGTCATTTGTTCCAGGTACTTATCGCGGTTTAGAAGTTAACGCCTATATTGGTAGTGGCAAGTTAACCTATTTTTGGGCTGATAAATACACTGCGCCTTGGTTACTGAGTGAAGATGATTATATTGGCTGGGCAAACACTAAATGGAATTACTTGCATTCAATAGGCTATGCGAATCAATTCGGTAACTTTAGCTACAACCTTGGTATAGGCCAAGCTATGGATGTGCATTATAGCGACAGTAATCGTAGTGTTAATCCAATATCTTATAAATTCTATACCCAGTATATTGTTAATAGCCAAATAATATTAGCCGCTGATTTTTATGGTGTTAAGGATAAAGTTAAATATAACGGCTTAGGATATATGAGTGGTTTATCTCTAAATATTAATCAAGGCCGCTGGGGCTGGTTATCACAGTTAAGGTACGCTAATAGCCATAACGACATTGAGATTGTGCCACGTACCATCTATACCTATGCGATGAATAATGGTAGCTGGTCGCAATTTTGGGATGCATTATCTGATTGGAACCAATCAGGTGAAACATCATTGTATAACCGCTTATCGTTTAATGCAGGCAATGGCTGGAATTACTACATGGGTGTAGGATATGGCTCAGGAATGGATCAAACTAAAGTCGGCTATAGCAGTGAAGCCGCGGTCAACGGTACGATTGGATACACCTTACAGCAAAGCACATTAAAAGGCAGTGTGGTACAGCTACACACTACATGGTTAACTCGTGATGAAGTTAAATCAGCGACAGTCGGTAAAGATGAAACTGATGTCCGCTTACAAGTCATCATTCCCTATACTGTGTTTTAACAACAAAGATCACTGACATTTAGCCTCAACATCAAGTTGAGGCTTTTGATGAGCTATCACTATAGTGATTACCAAATATAACTAATGGTAAAAAATAACAAGGGGGACTTAAACCCGCTTTCCTTTGATTGATGACAAGGTGAAAAGCGAACTTAAGAAAGTTGGAATAACCATGAGGCAAAAAAAAAGCCTCAATCTTACGATTAAGGCTTTTCTCTGAAATTTGGTGCCCGAGGACGGACTTGAACCGTCACTCCCGAAGGAAACGGATTTTGAATCCGTCGTGTATACCAATTTCACCACTCGGGCTTATGGCGGCTATTATACGTATATCGTATTGATGCGCAAGCGTTAATCCATACAATTTACTATATTAAATGTTAAGCGTTGGTTTTTTGATCCAATATTAATTTATTGATGATAATCAGACCGAAATCAATATGAGTATTAATATATTTTGTAGCAATTTTGTACATTCATTCGCATTTAATTTACTGCTACACTGCCGACAACAAGGACTTGCCCAACCATTATTGATACTGGAACCATCATGCAGAAAAAGAAACAGCTACAAACTACCGTTTCACACCAATATCCTAGTTTATTACGTCGTTTAGGGGCTTGGTTCTACGATACGCTTATCGTCACTGCTATTTTAATGGTTGCAGGCGCACTGGCAATGGCCATTGTTGCCACTTTACTCGCGGTGGGTGTGCTCACTTTAGGTGACTACCAAGATGCCAGTGCTTATTTGATGTCGAATCCTACAGCAAGCATGTTATATAGCGCTTACCTTGCTATCGTTATTATTGGTTTTTATAGCTACTTTTGGACTCAAGCAGGACAAACATTGGGAATGCGAGCATGGAAACTAAAACTTCAAAATGAAGATGGTTCTCATATTAAAATTACTCAAGCTTTTATTCGTATTGCAACATCAGCATTTGGTTTAGGTAACTTACTTGCCTTTAATAATAAGCGCCGTTCAATGCAAGATATTATGGCGGAATGTGAAATGGTCGTAACTGAAAAAGTGCACTAATACATCATCAGTCTTAATAAAAATCAGTAATAAAAAAGGAGCCCTTAGGCTCCTTTTTTAATCACTATAATTTACGTCGAAGTAAATAAATCGTAATAGCTAAAAACACCAGACTAGGCGCAAGAGCACCAATAACAGGGGGTAAGTTATAGACTAAGCTCATCGGGCCAAAGACTTCATTGGAAATATAAAATGCAAATCCAAAGATAACCCCAGATAACACGCGCGCTCCCATCGTCACCGAGCGTAACGGCCCAAAGACAAATGACAATGCTAGCAACATCATTACTCCAATGGAGACAGGTTGCAGTGCTTTACGCCAAAAGGCGAGTTCATAACGCATTGCATCTTGCTTAGATTCTTTTAAATAACCCACATAATCATATAACCCAGACAGTGATAGCTCTTCTGGTTTTACCGTAACCACCGCTAACTTATCAGGGGTTAATGTTGTATCCCATTTCTTAGTATCATAATGAGTATTGGTAATCTGCGCCTTGTTAGTCATATCCGTTACCGTCACATTATGCATCGTCCAGCCAAGCTTCACGTCATAAGTTGCCGTTTTTGCAGATAACACATCCAACAGTTTATCTTGGTTATTAAATTGCCAAATATTGACCACATCGATTTGGTTTTTATCATGCACACGACCAAGATAAATAAAATCATTATCATCTTTTGCCCACACACCACTTTGAACCGATAGCATACTACCGCCACTGATCCATAAAGCTCGCAACTCACGCGCTGACTTTTGCGCTTGCGGTGCGCCCCATTGCCCAAGTAACGTCACAATGATCATTAACGGCACTGCGGTTTTTAAGGTTGATAAACCAATATCTAACTTAGAAAAGCCTGCCGCTTGCATCACCACCAGCTCAGAGCTTGATGCCAACATACCTAGACCAATCAAAGCGCCAAGTAATACCGCCATCGGGAAAAATGTTACGATATCTTGTGGCATGGATAACAACACAAAATACAATGCTTTCAGTAAATCATAACTGCCTTGACCGACTTTACGTAGCTGCTCAACATATTTAATGATGGCAGAGAGTCCGACGAGAGTTGATAAGGTTAATGCCGATGTTGCAATAATAGTTCGGCCAATATACCAGTCGAGAATTTTAAACATTAACCACGTCTCCGTAATTTATCTTTGAGGCGTCGAATCGGTAAACTATCCCAGCTATTTAAAGCGATTGCGATCAATAACGCGCCAATATTAATCGGCCACATTCCCATCCAACCAGGAATAAAACCATCTTCAATCGCAGATTTTGCTGATGATATTGCTAAGAAATACGCTAAATAAATTAATACCGCAGGCGCTAATTTAGCAAAACGTCCCTGACGAGGGTTAACCGCAGATAATGGCACCACAATCATAACTAATAGTGGAATACATAAAATTAACGATAATCGCCATTGCAATTCAGCAGTTGCCGCTAAACTTGGATCTTTTAATAACTCAGCGGTCGTTTTCGCTTCCCAATCACGAGAGCCTTGTTTCACTTTACGCTGACCAATTAACGCTTGGTAATTATCAAACTGTGTAATGGCATAATTAAGTTTAGTAGGCACACCTTCATAACGGGTACCTTGCTGTAAGTCTAACATTTGACGACCGTCAGCTTGTTCGGTGACAAAACCACGATCAGCCACCATTACACTCGGTTGTAATGAATCTTGCGCTTTTAATTGGGCAATAAACACTTTATGTAATTTGGAACCTTTATCGGTAATGTCATTAACAAATACCACCCCTGAGCCATTAGGTGCCATTTGGAATGTTCCTTTGACCAGCATATTTAAACCCGGATCAGCCTTAGCTTGATCGGTAATCTGTTCAATTTTATTTTGAGCCCACGGCGCAACCCATAATGCATTGGCGGTGGCTATCGAGCCGGTAATTAAAGCTAAAGCTAATGCGGCACGAATAAGAAATTTATTTCCCATGCCTGTGGCGCTCATTACGGTAATTTCACTTTCAGCGTACAAACGGCCAAATGTAAGTAAAATACCAATATATAAACTCAGTGGTAACATCAGCAATGCCATTGCCGGAATAGAAAGCCCCATTAAAGTCACAATCAGATCGCTCGGAATCGAACCATCCGTCGCTTGTGCTAAAATGCGAATGAACTTTTGGCTAATAAAGACAAGAAAAAGCACAAAAAGTACTGCTAATTGGCTTTTTACTGTCTCTCTCGTCAAATACCTAACAATAATCACGCGTTATATTCCCATAGAAAACTTGTTTTTTTGATGGAATCACTATAGTTTTTGGTTAAATTAGTTATTTTTTTATCTTTCGGCTGAATGTAAGTCCGCGCTTTAAGCCTATACCGAAATCTCGGCAGAGCAAGCAAGTGTGGTATTATCTAACATTTAGCGTTAATTGTCTTTATAGGATGTTAGGAGTACGCATGGAGTTCAGTGTCAAAAGCGGTAGCCCCGAAAAACAGCGCAGTGCGTGTATTGTCGTGGGCGTATTTGAACCACGTCGCCTCTCTCCAATCGCGGAACAGCTAGACAAAATTAGTGATGGCTATATTAGCTCATTATTACGTCGTGGTGACCTTGAAGGTAAACCAGGACAGATGTTGTTATTACACCATGTTCCCAACGTATTGTCAGAACGAGTACTACTTGTTGGTTGTGGTAAAGAGCGTGAACTTGACGAACGCCAATACAAACAAATCATCAAGAAAACCATTAGCACCTTAAATGAAACTGGCTCAATGGAAGCGGTATGTTTCCTAACCGAGCTACATGTTAAAGGTCGCGATACCTACTGGAAAGTACGTCAAGCAGTAGAAACGACTAAAGATAGCCTTTATACCTTTAACCAGTTTAAAAGTAACAAGCCAGAGACGCGCCGTCCACTACGCAAGTTAGTTTTTAATGTACCCACTCGCCGTGAGCTTTCTTTGGGCGAACGTGCGATTGCACATGGTCTTGCTATTTCATCGGGTGTTAAAGCCAGTAAAGACCTTGGTAATATGCCACCTAACGTTGCCAATCCTGCTTATTTAGCCTCACAGGCACGTCGTTTAGCTGATGATTTTGAAACAGTAAGTACCAAAATTATTGGTGAGCAAGAAATGGCAACTTTAGGTATGACATCATACCTTGCTGTTGGTCAAGGCTCTAAAAACGAAGCCATGATGTCAGTTATTGAATACAAAGGCCATCCTGATCCTGAAACCAAACCCATTGTTCTTGTGGGTAAAGGTTTAACTTTTGATTCAGGTGGTATTTCTATCAAACCTGGCGCACAAATGGATGAGATGAAGTACGACATGTGTGGTGCTGCATCTGTATTTGGTACCATGAAGGCACTGGCAAAACTGAATCTACCGATTAATGTTGTTGGTGTACTGGCGGGTTGTGAAAATATGCCCGGTGGTAACGCTTATCGCCCCGGTGATATTTTAACCACCATGTCAGGTCAGACGGTTGAAGTGCTAAATACCGATGCCGAAGGTCGATTGGTATTATGTGATGCATTAACTTACGTTGAGCGTTTTGAGCCTGAATGTGTGGTTGATGTAGCCACATTAACGGGCGCATGTGTGGTGGCGCTTGGTCATCATATTAGTGGCTTAATGGGTAACCATAATCCATTAGCGCATGAGTTAATTAATGCCTCAGAACAAGCAGGCGATCGTGCTTGGCGTCTACCGATGAGTGATGAGTACCAAGAGCAAATTGCCAGTCCATTTGCAGATATGGCGAACTTAGGCTCACCAGGTGCTGGTACCATTACGGCGGGTTGTTTCTTGTCGCGTTTTACCAAGAAATACAACTGGGCTCACCTTGATATTGCAGGCACAGCTTGGAAAGGCGGTGCTGCAAAAGGCTCAACTGGACGTCCTGTGCCATTGTTGGTCCAATTCCTTCTCAATCGAGCAGGCCAAGAGATTGTCGAATAAGACATTCAGAAAAGGGCCATTGGCCCTTTTCTTTTAGGACATTAATTTATGACTCATGCTACGTTTTATATATTAGATGATAAGCAAGATGGCGCTGATAGTGATTTTCAGTGGCATTTTGCTTGTCGTTGCGCAGCCATGAGTTACCGTCAAGGATTACGTGTTTACTTACTTGCAGCAGATAAACAACAAGCAGAACAAATAGATGAATATCTATGGCAACAAGATCCCGACAACTTTATCCCTCACAATTTACTTGGAGAAGGGCCAAGAGGCGGATCGCCGGTTGAGATTGGTTGGCCCGGTTTACGTTATAGCGGACACCGCGCAGTATTAATTAATTTAGCCGAAATTGTCGCAAATTTTGCGGTTAGCTTTGCACAAGTGGTAGACTTTGTCCCTTGCGATGAAACGCTCAAACAGCAAGCGCGCGAGCGTTACAAGGCTTATCGCCTTGCTGGCATTCAAATTACGACTGCCAATGCTGTTACTGAGACGCCTTAATTCCACATAGAATAGAATCCTTCTAAGAGCGCTATGGAAAAGACATACAACCCACAATCAATTGAACAAGCGCTTTATCAGCGCTGGGAAGAGGCTGGTTACTTTAAGCCTCATGGTGATACATCTAAAGATGCTTACAGCATTATGATCCCGCCACCAAACGTCACAGGCAGCCTACACATGGGCCACGCGTTCCAGGATACCATTATGGATACCCTGATCCGTTGTGAGCGTATGAAAGGTAAAAACACCCTATGGCAGGTTGGTACTGACCACGCAGGTATTGCTACCCAAATGGTTGTGGAGCGTAAGATCGCTGCTGAAGAAGGCAAAACTAAACATGACTACGGTCGTGATGCTTTCATCGATAAGATCTGGGAATGGAAAAACGAATCTGGTGGCACTATCACCAAACAGCTTCGTCGCCTTGGCGCATCTGTAGACTGGGATCGTGAGCGCTTCACGATGGATGATGGTCTATCAAATGCAGTTCAAGAAGTTTTCGTTCGCCTTTACCAAGAAGATCTACTTTACCGTGGTAAGCGTCTGGTTAACTGGGATCCAAAACTACACACAGCAATCTCTGACATCGAAGTTGAAAACAAAGATGTTAAAGGTCACATGTGGCACTTCCGTTACCCACTTGCTGATGGCGTACAAACAGCAGATGGTAAAGACTACATTGTGGTAGCAACAACCCGTCCAGAAACCATGCTGGGTGATACAGGTGTTGCGGTAAACCCTGAAGATCCACGTTATAAAGATCTGATCGGCAAAGAAATCATTCTACCTATCGTTGGCCGTCGCATCCCTATTTTAGGTGATGAGCATGCGGACATGGATAAAGGTACGGGTTGTGTAAAAATCACCCCAGCACACGATTTCAACGACTACGAAGTAGGCAAGCGTCATAGCCTACCGATGATCAACATCCTAACCTTTAATGCTGATATTCGTGATGCGGCTGAAGTCTTCACCACTAACGGCGAAGAAAGTGATGTTTACAGCACTGAAATCCCTGCGAAATACCAAGGTATGGAGCGTTTTGCAGCCCGTAAAGCTATCGTTGCTGAATTTGACGAGCTCGGCCTGTTAGAAGAAATTAAAGATCATGATCTAACCATTCCTTATGGCGATCGTGGTGGCGTGGTTATTGAACCAATGCTAACAGCACAATGGTATGTTCGCGCAGCACCATTAGCGGAACCTGCGATTAAAGCCGTTGAAAATGGCGATATCCAATTTGTTCCTAAGCAGTACGAAAACATGTACTACTCATGGATGCGTGACATTCAAGATTGGTGTATTTCACGTCAGTTGTGGTGGGGTCACCGTATTCCAGCTTGGTACGATAACGACGGTAATGTTTATGTTGGTCGTAACGAAGCTGAAGTACGTGAAAAACATAACCTTGCTCCAGTTGTGGTACTAAACCAAGACAACGACGTACTTGATACATGGTTCTCTTCAGCACTATGGACATTTGGTACTCAAGGCTGGCCAGAAAACACCGCTGATCTTCAAACCTTCCACCCATCTGATGTGTTGGTAACTGGTTTTGATATCATCTTCTTCTGGGTTGCACGTATGATCATGATGACCATGCACTTCTGTAAAGATGAAGACGGCAAAGCACAAGTACCATTTAAAACTGTTTACGTAACCGGTCTTATCCGTGACGAAAACGGCGATAAAATGTCTAAGTCTAAGGGTAACGTAATCGACCCTATCGACATGATCGACGGTATTGATCTTGAGTCTCTAGTAGAGAAGCGTTGTGGCAACATGATGCAACCACAACTTGCAGCGAAGATTGAAAAAGCCACTCGTAAGACATTTGAAGCAGGTATTGAACCATACGGTACCGATGCGCTACGTTTCACTCTTGCTGCTATGGCCTCTACTGGCCGTGACATCAACTGGGACATGAAGCGTCTTGAAGGTTACCGTAACTTCTGTAACAAGCTATGGAACGCAAGCCGTTACGTACTGATGAACACAGAAGATCAAGATTGTGGTTTCGCAGCAGGTAGCGAGCTTGAATACTCAGTTGCTGATAAGTGGATTGAATCACAATTCCAACTAGCGGCAAAAGAATTCAATACCCATATTGATAACTTCCGTCTCGACATGGCAGCAGGTGTACTTTATGAGTTCATCTGGAACCAATTCTGTGACTGGTACTTAGAGCTAACAAAACCTGTTCTATGGAAAGGCACTGAAGCACAACAACGTGCAACGCGTCATACGCTAATCACAGTACTTGAGAAGACATTACGTCTTGCGCACCCAGTTCTTCCTTACATCACTGAATCAATCTGGCAGAGCGTTAAGCCGCTGGTTGACGGTGTTGAAGGTGAAACTATCATGAACCAGGCATTGCCTCAGTTTGATGAAGCGCAATTTGATAAAGCAGCAATCACTGACATTGAGTTTGTTAAAGCGTTTATCACGAGTATTCGTAACCTACGTGCTGAATATGATATCGCGCCAAGCAAGCCATTATCAGTCATGCTAAAAGTCGCTGATGCTGCTGATGCAACACGCGTTGAAGCCAACCTTACTGTACTGAAATCTCTAGCAAAACTAGAAGAAGTGAAAGTATTGGCTGACGGTGAAGCCACCCCAGCTTGTGCAACAGCACTTGTGGGTAAATCTGAATTGATGATCCCAATGGCGGGTCTGATCGATAAAGACGCTGAACTAGCACGTTTAGATAAAGAAATCGCGAAAATGGAAGGCGAAATCAAACGCACTTCTGGCAAGCTAAGCAACGAAGGTTTTGTTGCTAAAGCGCCTGAAATCGTGATCACTAAAGAGCGTGAAAAGCTAGCGGGTTACGAAGAAACACTGGTTAAACTGACTGAGCAAAAAGCAACGATTGCTGCGCTATAACTTATTGTTTACTGACTAAATAAAAAACCGACGCTTTGACGTCGGTTTTTTTATTTCCCTCAACTGCACAATTCCCCCTTCATTTTAAAAACACGGCTCGCTTAGAAATACAGGCAAATGATAGCTTTTATCTATTGGTGATATATAAAATACCAAATTTACCTATTGAAGTAGGTTTGTAATACTCATTACATCAAATTAATGAGATTGACCTTATGAAAAAGACTCTCAGTTTTGCCATTATCCATTTTACCGTTGCTTTTAGTGTGGCATTCCTATTAACGGGCAATCTTTTGATCGGTGGCCTGATTGCTTTAATAGAACCCATGGTTAATACCGTTGCCTTCTACTTCCACGAAAAAGTATGGCAAACTAAAAAGCTCATTCAAACCCAATATTCTTCTCCAAGTAAAAAGACAATCAGTTTCGCTATATTGCATTTTAGTGTCGCTTTTACAGTGGTGTATTTATTAACGGGAGATATTCTTATTGGTAGCACCATGGCAATGATCGAGCCAACAATCAATACCTTGGCTTATTATCTGCACGAACGAGTATGGCAAAAAAAGCAGCATCATCAAAATGCGCCTCAGCAATTAATGTCAATGATGGTGTGTTTGCACCATTAATATCATAATAAGATCCTTATCACTGTTTTTGTTGTTAACCGCAACTATTATTTAGTTGCGGTTAACAACAACAAGGATATGTTATGCAACCTCAACAATTACGCCAACTTTCTCGACACTTAGTACGCCAACTAGGCATGCTTAATAACCAATGTGGTACCTTTGCATTAACCCCAGTGCAAGCTCATACCTTAATTGAACTAGAACAAGGTCCATGTAGCGTTAATCAAATGGCGATACTTTTAAAAGTTGATAAATCAAATGCCAGTCGTAATCTCGCGATGCTACTGAATCAAGATTTAATCACCACGATCTCTCATCCAACCGATCGTCGTAGCCAATTATCACAACTAACAACAACAGGACATCAAGTACTACAACAACTACATCATCAACTTAATCTCAATAGCCAGCAGATTTTAGAACAACTTGATGATGATGAAATACAGTGTTTAGCGAAAAGTTTACATCGTTACTCTCGTGCAATCACAGCGACAGAACAACAACAACAGTATAATGTTCGTAGTATTACGCCATTAGATAACGCTGCCATTGCAACAATTATTCGTAACGTATCAATGGAATATGGTCTTACAAGTGATAAAGGCTATGGTTTTAGTGATCCAACCCTCGATAATATGGCAGAAATATACCAGCCCGAGATGAACTATTATTGGGTTATAGAAAAAGACCATCATATTTTAGGTGGTGGCGGTATAGCGGCACTTGCAGGTCAAGATGGTTGGTGTGAATTGCAGAAAATGTATTTCTTACCAGAACTGCGAGGAAAGGGATTTGCAAGAAAAATAGCTGTACAAGCATTAAAATTTGCACGTCAACAAGGCTATAAAGGCTGTTATCTAGAAACAACTGCAGTGCTTAAAGAAGCGGTAGATTTATATCTATCTCTAGGCTTTGTTGAAATACCGCAACGAATGGGTAACACCGGCCATGGTGGCTGCGAAATTAAAATGATCAAAACATTCTAAAAGTACCCCTGCTTGTTAATGCTATTCAATAACAGGCAGGGGTAATTTCACTGTGACTAATAACTTTGTTTTAGATGGTAGACACGTAACCCTTGCGCCACTTCATCATAGCTTGCTGAGCCAATGTATTTAATTTGACGCTGGTGTTCCGGTACCAGAGTGAAACTTGAGTCTTCAAATCGACCTTCACCCTCAAATTCCAAATGCACAAAGAAAGCGGGCTTACTGCTACTTAGCATTACCACGATATCATTATTGTGCTCTGCAACTTCAAACCGTAAATCAGGACAAGCTAACTCACAGTATTTAGGCCGCGCTGGAAACCACGTGTTTTCAATTAATTGTTGGCCACTATGTAAATGTACATGGAAAAAACCGTCTTGTTCATGGCCGTCTAAATCTTCATTTAGCCATTCCCATACCACTTTAGTTGAGTCAGCTTCTAAATATTGAGAAATGGGCTCACGATAAAGAATTTCCCCTTCCCAACTTTGCCATACCACTTCGCCTTTTAACTCGGTATTTTTACGGCCATCATTAACGAGGTGTAATTTAAGCCCTTGTTGATCACGAGTAAACGTGGCGATTTGCGGCGCAAAGAAGCGCCGCGCATGGTAATGCAATTGTTTCCAACGGCCGCTGTATTCTAATGATGACCATGAGCTCACAGGCCAACAATCATTTAATTGCCAAAACAACATTCCACGGTTAATCGGTTTTTGAGTACGCCAATATTCAGCCGCTGTTTTCACCGCCAATGCCTGTTGCACTTGCGATAAATACAGCATATTGACAAAACCATTTGGAAACCGGAAATAGCGGGTAAACATCTCGGTAATAACCGAATTACCATGGCTACTTTTCTGATGATTTTCAAAACTTGGCGAGCTTATATTCCAATCTTGCTCAGGTAAGAAACTCTTTATCGTTGGCAATGATGGCCAAGATTGAAATCCAAATTCCGAGCAAAAACGTGGCGTTACTTGCAAATAAGTATCAAACTCTTTACCGCTATCCCACACATCCCAACAGTGCATGTCACCCCGTAGAGGATCATGGTGCCATGTATCGATAATATCTAATTCACCATTACATGGTGAACTCGCCCAAAAACGACGTGATGGATCTTCACGTTCAACCACCTCAGCTAAGGTACGATTGAGACGATCGTAATTAAGCAGATGCTTCTCACGATATTGACGCGATTCAGGATCACGATTAATCGCCCCTAGCACTTCATTATCACCGCACCACAACGCTAAACTTGGATGATCTTTTAAACGTCGAACTTGATATTCAACTTCTTGTTCAACTTCTGCAATAAAATCAGGGGTTGATGGGTACAGCGCATTAGCAAACATCAAATCTTGCCAAACAAGCAGCCCCAATTCATCACAGATATTATAAAAAATGTCTTTTTCATACATGCCACCGCCCCACACTCGCAGCATGTTCATGTTGGCCGCTGCGGCATCAGTTAATAAACTACGGTAACGCTGTTCACTCATTCGCGCAGGCATCGCATCCAGAGGGATCCAATTTGCACCACGAGCTGAAATCGGCACATCATTGACCATCACCACCATACTTTGGCCGTGATCATCATCTTCAGTAACTAATTCTAACTTGCGTAAGCCAATTTGCTTGGTAATAGCAACCCCATCAGCTTCTAAAGCTAATTTATATAACCGTTGCTTACCGTAGCCTGCAGGCCACCAATGACGGGGATTATCAATACGGAAAATAACACTGGCTTTGGTTGCTTCACGATCAAGCGTTAGACAAAAGGTTTGTCCATCAAAAGTAACCGACGCATTAGCCAGTCCTTTTTCAGAGACAACTTCATAATGTAAAGTGACCGCTAACTCACACTCTTGTTGGTGCCATTTCTGCTTGGTTGCTAAATGGCTAATGCGTACATGCTCAATCGGCTGCAATACAATATCGCCATAAACACCCAATACAGATAAACAAATACTCCAATCCCAACCACTGTGAAATTGAGGTTTACGCAACGTATTCATGAATGGAATTTGATTATTCCCTTCTGCCCACGGTACTGGGAATGGCAGTTTATCTGCACGACTTTTAGCTTCTAAATCCGCACGATGTAGCACAATTTCAATACGGTTAGTACCGACTTGCAAACAGCTTAATACATCCACCTTATGGCGCATGAACATATTTGTAAAATCAGCAACGGTATGACCATTAATGCGAATCTCAGCTACCGTATCAAGCTGATTTAATACCAAGTCCATGGCATTACACGTCAGTTGTTCGGCCGTTAATTCAAAGTGGCGGCTGACAATCCAGTCGCACTCACCGACCCACTGAACTTTTTTTTCATTGGTTGCCCAATATGGATCAGGGATCTCTTCGGCTGCATATAATGCCGAATGAACATCACCCGGCAAATCAATATGAAGGTCTTGAATTGCAGGACGTTGAATACACGCAAGCAACCACTGGCCATTAAGTGAGATTGTCATCAATCACTCCAATACTGAAGCTATTCAGTATGATTTAAATTTGTGAGGATAAACGGAAAGATTTACACGCGTCGTGATTACAGACAGTGATCACGGGTAAATTTCTATCATATCGTGAATATCAAAATTTGATATCACCGCCAAAAAGTAGAAAAAGCCAGCAAAATGCCGGCTTTTTAGAACAGAGTGGTATTATGACGACTTATTCTTCGTCTTCGCTCTCTTCTTCATCATCTTCGTCAGATTCGAAGTAGGTACCCCAACCGTCATAATCAATGCTGTGTTTTTCAGCTAGTTTGATGAGCTTTTCAGCTTGCTCATCAATAAGATCAGCATTTAGAGCTGACTCCATAACTGCATCAAAACATACAACCTTGCCACCGCCATCTTCAGGATCAAGCTCTAGCTCTTCTGCTTCTAAAACATTAAAACCAAGTTTAAATGCTTCAACCGCTGCAGCTTCTAGTTCTTCAAATGTGTCTGCAGAGAAGTGGTGCTCAATAGTGTAAAGCGCCTCTGGCTCACTGCCATCTTCAAGTAGTGCGGCGATAATTTCGCGCGTTTCTTCTTTTTGCTCTGCAATCAATTCTGCGTAAGACATGGTATCACTCCACCTATGGAATAAATTTGCTGGCAAATATCGCATGGTTTGCACTCAATTACCATATGTTACGCATCCCCCAAGCCTAAATTGATCTTAATCAAGCGTTGATGAATTAACGTTAAACCACTAAATACTCATTGTAATGCATAATATTCCATGCTTATTTCAACATTCATTCAACAATAGCCGCAGCATCAGCCCTTATCCGCCTTTCGTATATTTATTATTCGCATAGCCACCCATTTTTTTTACACTAATATCCCTCATCGAAAAATCATGCCCTGATGCATTAATATTGATGCAAAAAAACTGTGAACAATCGTTGAGTTAGTAACTATATTCCGCTTTAGAATCATGAAGTCCCAAGACCAAATGAGATTGTTTATTAGCGACTTACACCTTATATACTCAGCAACACCCGTTTTGAATAAATTACGTTTATTGTTTGTTCCCTTATTTATCCATAAGTGCTTCTTTATCACTCATGCAGACAAACACACCTTATGGTTATCATTAACCGACGGTGCAGGAGATAACCATGACGACACATACAGAAATTAAACCCGAAAAGAAAAGCTTTTTTTCTCAATTAAAATTCCCATCGGCCTACACCATTTTATTTACGCTTATTGCTTTAGTTGCCGCGCTGACATGGGTTGTACCAGCTGGTCAATATGATCGTGAAATGAATGTAGATCTTGGCAAAGAAGTTCCCATTACAGGTACCTATAAGCCCGTTGATAGTAATCCTCAGGGCGTTATTGATGTCTTACTTGCTCCTATCGATGGCTTCTATAACCATGAGTCTTATGAAGCCGCAGCCATTGATGTGTCATTATTCATTTTAATTATTGGTGGTTTTTTAGGGTTAGTGACAAAAACAGGAGCCATTGATGCAGGTATTGAGCGCGTCACGGCCCGCCTGCATGGTAAAGAAGAATTAATGATCCCGATTCTGATGGGTCTGTTTGCCGCTGGCGGCACCATTTATGGTATGGCAGAAGAATCATTACCTTTTTATACCTTATTAGTTCCGGTAATGATGGCGGCACGGTTTGATCCTCTTGTCGCTGCGGCAACTGTATTACTGGGGGCTGGCATTGGAACATTGGGCTCGACGATAAACCCATTTGCAACAGTTATTGCTTCTAATGCGGCAGGCATACCGTTCACTGATGGCATTATGTTACGGATTATTATTCTAACGGTTGGCTGGTTAATCTGTGTTGGTTACGTCATGCGCTATGCAAAAATGGTGCGCGAAGATAAAACAAAATCAATTGTGTATGACCAATATGAACAAAATAAAGCGCATTTTTTAAGTAATCAATCTGACCAAATGCTGGAATTCACCACCACCCGTAAAATTATTCTGGCGATTTTTGGACTCTCGTTTGCAGTAATGATTTACGGCGTTGCTGTTGCTGGTTGGTGGATGCCACAAATATCTGCCATGTTCCTTGGTGCCTCGATTCTGATTGGCTTTGTATCACGAATGAGCGAGGAAGATTTTTCAACCAGCTTTATTGATGGGGCGCGAGATCTGCTTGGCGTGGCGTTAATTATCGGTATTGCGCGTGGTATTGTGGTGATCATGGATCGCGGCATGATCACAGATACCATTCTAAACTCAGCCGAGCACATCGTCACCGGCCTCTCAGCGGTGGTATTTATCAATGTGATGTATATATTAGAAATACTACTGTCATTTTTAGTGCCATCAACTTCAGGGTTGGCAGTACTCACCATGCCGATTATGGCGCCATTGGCTGATTTTTCAGGGGTCGGACGAGAGCTCGTTGTAACGGCTTACCAATCTGCGTCAGGTGTAGTGAATTTAGTTACTCCCACGTCTGCTGTAGTAATGGGAGGGCTTGCGATTGCACGCGTACCTTATGTTCGATGGTTAAAGTGGGTCGCACCATTATTAGGTATTATTATTGTATTTACGATGGTGGTATTAAGTATTGGCGTAATATTAGTGTAGATCTTTAATTTCCCCATCAAATCATTTTAAATAATTAAAACCGCCCTTGGGCGGTTTTTTATTTTTCAGTCTAAATAGAATTAGATTTTTTTATTATCATTTAATTTATCACTATACTTGTTGTTAATATTTTTATTATTCCTTACGTCCTACTCTTATCTCTACTCTATAACTCTATAACTCTATAACTCTATAACTCTATAACTCTATAACTCTATAACTCTATAACTCTATAACTCTATAACTCTATAATACATATTTAAATAAAAAAAATAACATTAAACTAGTTTAATAAATAATGAATCAGCATCACAAAAAACACTTTAAAAATTAAATACCCAGCGCATAAATACCATTATTTAAAATAGATAATCATATTAGATGAATATTATTCAACAGCATTAAAACTTATTTAAAATAACAAAATGAATAAAATCCCACATTAAAAATAAATACCAATTAAAAACAATAACATAATATAAGAAGAATTCTTAAAAAAACATCAAAACCACATAATAAACCAGGCTGTATTTTTATTTTTTCACTATTATTTTTTGCAAATAACCACCATAACCTAGCTAAGTTATTAATAATTAAAGTGTGATAACGGTCTTATACAAATATAGTTAACCACGTAGAATTAATTGCATAAACAACACGCAATACTTATTTAACGCTTCGTAACTTTAAACATAGCCAATCATTAACAGGCATAAATAGAGAGATACTATCATGAGTAACTTTTATGTGGGTTCTGAAATAGGTCAACTACGCCGCGTACTAATCCATCGTCCAGAGCGTGCTTTAAATAATCTTACACCATCTAATTGCCAAGATTTATTATTTGATGATGTTTTATCCGTTGAAAAAGCGGGTGAAGAACATGATGTATTCGCGAATACTTTACGCCAACAAGGTGTTGAAGTTTTATTATTGCAAACCATGTTAAGTGAAACATTAGCTATTCCTGAAGCCAAAGATTGGTTGCTATCAACGCAAATATCAAATTACCGCTTTGGTGATACCTTTGCGAATGACATTCGCTGTTTCTTAGCTGACTTACCTCACGCAGAACTCGCTTCCATTTTATTAGGCGGTTTAAGTTACGCCGAATTGCCACTGCAATCTTCTTCTATTATGCAAAGAATGCATTCACCTTGTGACTTTATTATTAAGCCATTACCTAATCATCTTTTTACTCGTGATACCTCATGTTGGGTGTATGGCGGTGTTTCTATTAACCCGATGGCTAAAGAAGCGCGTCAACGTGAAACCAACCACTTACGTGCTATTTACCGCTGGCACCCAACGTTTGCAGGCCAAGAGTTCATAAAATACTTTGGCGATGAGCAAAATGCTTATGACAAATCCACTATTGAAGGCGGTGATGTTTTAGTTATAGGTAAAGGCAGCGTGTTAATCGGTATGTCAGAGCGCACCACACCACAAGGTGTTGAAGCATTAGCCGCTAGCTTATTTAAGCACGGCCAAGCCAAACAAGTGATTGCAATGGAATTACCAAAGCATCGTTCATGCATGCACCTTGACACCGTTATGACGCATATGCGTGAAGACACTTTCTCTGTTTACCCTGAAGTTATTCGTAAAGATGTCCAATGCTGGAGCCTAACTGGCGATGCTTACGGCAATGTTAAAGCTAAAGAAGAAAGTTATTTTGTTCACGCTATCGAAAAAGCTTTGGGCGTTGATCAACTTAATTTAATTACCACTGGTGGCGATAACTTTGAAGCTGAACGTGAGCAATGGAACGATGCTAACAACGTATTAACCGTCAGCCCTGGGGTAGTTATTGGTTATGAGCGTAACACTTACACCAATGAAAAATACGATAAAGCAGGCATCACCGTATTACCTATTCCTGGTGATGAACTTGGCCGCGGTCGCGGTGGTGCTCGCTGCATGAGTTGCCCAATTGAGCGTGATGGTATTTAGCCCAATAACAAAGGCTGGTGCGACTACCGACCAGCCACTAATAAATACGGAGAGACACAGCGATGACTAAACAAACTGTTGTGGTTGCCCTTGGTGGCAATGCTTTATTACGCCGCGGTGAGCCTTTAGAAGCCAGCATTCAACGTCAAAACATTGCAACAGCGGCCAAAACTATCGCAGCAATTGCGCAACAATATAACGTGGTATTGGTACATGGTAACGGTCCTCAAGTCGGGTTACTGGCACTGCAAGGATTGGAATATAAAAAAGTCATGCCTTACCCATTAGACGTGTTGGGCTCTGAAACACAAGGCATGATCGGCTATATCTTAATGCAGGAATTAAAGAATTTACTGCCAGAACAAGATGTCTCTTGCATGCTCACTCAAATGCTCGTTGACCCACAAGATCCGGCTTTTGCTGATCCAACCAAGCCTATTGGTCCTGTATATCAAGAAGCTGAAGCGCGTGAGTTAGCGGAGAAGTTCCAATGGACGGTAAAGGCTGACGGTCAATATTACCGCCGCGTGGTACCAAGCCCACAACCGATTGGCATCGTGGAATGTGATGCAATCGAAACCTTAATTAAACGCGATCACTTAGTCATTTGTACTGGTGGCGGTGGTATTCCCGTTAAACGTGAAAATAACAAACTGGTTGGGGTTGAAGCTGTAATTGATAAAGACATGTCAGCGGCTTATCTCGCCAAGCAATTAAACGCCGATGCCTTGCTTATTTTGACTGATGCCGATGCTGTTTATCTTGATTGGGGCAAAGCAACCCAAAAAGCCATTTCCAGCGCCACACCACGTGCATTATCGCAGTACAGCTTTGATGCGGGCTCTATGGGTCCCAAGATTGAAGCTTCCTGCGAATTTATTAAGCAAGGTGGAAAATTAGTCGGTATCGGCGCATTACATGACGGCTTAGAGATTCTAAAAGGGCTTGCAGGAACAAATATTATTGCAGATAAGTAGAATAACTATTCACAAACAATAAAAAATAAGATACACATATTATTAACATTAAATATTTTTGAGTAACTCAACTATAACATAAAAGATTCAGTCGAAGAGATACTGAACCTTAAGAGGGATACATCATGGCTTTTAATCTTCGTAATCGTAACTTCCTAAAATTACTTGATTTCACTCCTCGTGAGATTCAACATTTACTTGAACTATCGGCTGAATTAAAAAAAGCAAAATACAATGGTTATGAGCAACCACGCCTTAAAGGTAAAAACATTGCGCTGATCTTTGAAAAAACCTCAACCCGTACGCGTTGTGCATTTGAAGTTGCCGCTTTTGATCAAGGCGCACAAGTTTCTTACTTAGGTCCTTCTGGCTCTCAGATTGGCCATAAAGAATCAATGAAAGACACCGCTCGTGTATTAGGTCGTATGTACGATGGCATTGAATACCGTGGTTTTGGACAAGCTATTGTTGAAGAACTTGGCGCATACGCAGGAGTGCCAGTATGGAATGGTTTAACTGATGAATTCCACCCAACGCAAATTTTAGCAGACTTCCTAACGATGCAAGAACACGGCCGCGGCAAAGCATTACATCAAATATCATTTGCTTACCTAGGTGATGCACGCAATAACATGGGTAATTCATTAATGGTTGGTGCTGCAAAAATGGGGATGGATATTCGCCTTGTCGCACCAAAAGCTTTTTGGCCTGATGCTGAACTTGTCGCTCAATGTCGTGAGATCTCCGCTGAAACAGGCGCTAAAATCACCATGACAGAAGACGTTCAAGAAGGTGTTCAAGGGTGTGATTTCCTTTATACCGATGTGTGGGTTTCTATGGGTGAAGCCAAAGAAGCATGGGCTGAACGAATCAATTTAATGCTGCCATACCAAGTCAATATGGCAATGTTAAAAGCAACGGGTAATCCACATGTGAAATTTATGCACTGTTTACCTGCTTTCCATGGTGAAGATACCACAGTTGGAAAAGAGCTTGCTCAAGCTTACCCTATGCTGTCTAAAGGGGTAGAAGTAACCGATGAAGTGATTGAATCTGACCACTCAATTGTATTTGATGAAGCAGAAAACCGTATGCATACTATTAAAGCGGTAATGGTAGCAACACTGGGTAACTAAGTGACTATCAACAATAATAATGTTTAATACCCTGCCGTTCGCTTGAACGGCAGTTGCATATTTTTGCAGACATAAAATTCAACACAAAATAAATATCTTTACTTTTCATACAAATAAGAACATAAAACACCAAAAATCACATAACTAAAATTGCATAAAAATCCGTAGATTGAATAGTTAACGCAAACGCTTGCGCCATAAAAAATAGACGGTATAATCCTTGCAATTTGCCTAGCAAGAGATAAAAAATGAACCCTGCAATCAACTCGACATTAACTCGCAGTAATCATCCTTTGATGATGGTTTGTTATTTTATTTTTCCTATTTTTCAAAAAAAAGCCTCCTTTTAATAGGGGGCTTTTTTTTGCCTAAAATTTAGCAAACAACAACCGTATTTCAATTTAATCAAACCATCATAGGGAAAGAAGCCATGGCTAATTCGCTGTTTAAAAAGCATATTATTTCTATACCAGAGCTTAATCGTGCTGAACTAGAGCTTATTATTGATACAGCTGCGAGACTAAAAGCCGAACCTAACCCGACCTTACTTAAAAATAAAGTCGTCGCTAGTTGCTTCTTTGAACCATCGACCCGTACCCGTCTTTCTTTTGAAACCGCTATCCAACGCCTAGGTGGCACAGTGGTCGGTTTTGATTCACCAGGAAATACATCGCTGGCGAATAAAGGCGAAACATTATCTGACTCAGTGCAAGTGATTACTTCTTATGTTGATGCATTTGTTATGCGTCATCCGCAAGAAGGGGCTGCACGTTTAGCGTCTGAGTTTTCTAATGGTGTACCTGTTATCAATGGTGGCGATGGTGCAAACCAACACCCAACCCAAACCTTGTTGGATCTGTTTACTATTCATGAAACCCAAGGTCGACTTGATGGTATTAATATCGCCTTCGTTGGTGATTTAAAATATGGCCGTACCGTACATTCATTAACTCAAGCATTATCAAAGTTTAATGATGTTAAATTCTTCTTTATTGCCCCTGAAGTATTGGCAATGCCGGATTATATTTGTGAAGAATTGGATGATGCAGGTATCAGTTACAGCTTGCACAACAACATGGAAGACGTCATTCCTGAGTTAGATATTCTTTACATGACTCGTGTTCAAAAAGAGCGTTTTGATGAGTCTGAATATGTGCATATGAAAGCCGCTTATATTTTAACCGCCAACATGTTAGAAAGCGCTCGTGACAACCTAAAAGTATTACATCCACTGCCACGGGTTGATGAAATCACTGTCGATGTCGATAAGACTAAATATGCTTACTTCTTCCAACAAGCAGAAAATGGTGTTTATGCGCGTCAAGCGTTACTGGCTCTTGTACTTAATGAAACTTTATAAAAAGGTGTGATGATCATGGTTAAGGAAACCCAACTAAAAGTTGAAGCAATTAAAAACGGTACTGTTATCGATCATATCCCAGCCAATATTGGTATTAAGATTCTTAAATTATTTAATATCGATGGTACAAATGAGCGTGTCACTATCGGGCTTAATTTGCCATCTTCTGCGCTAGGTGCTAAAGATCTAATTAAAATTGAAAATGTGTTTGTCACTGAAGATCAAGCCAATCAATTAGCGCTTTACGCACCAAAGGCAACGGTTAATCAAATTGAAAATTATGAAGTAGTTAAAAAGCTAAATTTATCACTACCTGAATTTATCAGTGCTATCTTCAAATGTCCAAACAGTAACTGTATATCACACGGCGAACCCGTTAACAGTGGCTTTAAAGTGCTGACTAAAAAATCAGATATTCAGCTAAAATGTAAATACTGCGAAAAAGTGTTCTCACGCCAAATCGTCACTGAATGTAATAGCTAATATTACTATTCACTCCTCTTACCCAGTAAATACACTTTCAATAACAAAGCGTAAGCGCTGGGTACTTTTTCCTCTACAAGATCACAGATTTGTTATTAATTAGCCATATTCAATAACGTTAATCAGCATCACATTGCCATTATTCACTACAATAACTCCATCTTACGTTTGTTATTTGGTGATAATGGTCATATCACCACTATATTATAATTGATATTATCCATATGAAATAGCGCGCACATTGCCGTGCCGATAATTTATATCGCCAACCCATTATTGATCCATACATTGCCAAGGAGTGACTTCAATGGATATCCAACCCCCAGCAATCGATCATCATTATTGTAATGATAATATGACATCAGCATGTAAACGTTTATTACAACAACAAAGCTTTACAACGCAAGATGATATTCGGTATCAATTAATTGAATTAGGCTTTCACGATATCAGCCAATCAACAGTATCACGGCTATTACTACGCTTAGGCGTAGCGAAAGTACCCAATGCTGCGGGGAAAAAAATTTATTGCCTTACCACCGAAAATGAACCGATTAAAATTAATGCATCCATTGCATCACAAATAGAATTTGTCAGTCATAACCAACTTGTTGTGGTCATTAAAACTCACCCTGGTAGTGCACAATTAGTGGCACGATTAATTGATATGCAGCCTCATGTGGATATTTTAGGCACCATCGGTGGCAATGATACAGTGATGGTTGCACCAAAAGACATAACACGAATCAACCAATGCCTACAGGTAGTAAAACATTGCTTAGGGTTGAAATAGCGATTGATTACGATGATCATTAGTTGAATATAAGCGTTATTGCCCCCATATTAATTAACACTTAAAGGCGATTACCTGTGCCTTTTTATGATCATTAAATAGGATAAATCATGACAAAAATTCTTCATACAGAGCAAGCACCAGCAGCAATCGGTCCTTACGTACAAGGTGTTGATCTTGGTAGCATGGTGCTAACATCAGGCCAGATCCCTGTTAACCCACTAACAGGTGACGTTGCAGAAGACATTGCCGCTCAAACACGTCAATCATTAGATAACGTTAAAGCAGTTGTAGAAGCATCAGGCTTAGGCGTTGCTGATATCGTGAAGATGACTGTATTTGTTAAAGATCTAAATGATTTTGGTGCAGTAAATGAAGTTTACGGTGCATTTTTCGATGAACACAATGCGCCTTACCCTGCTCGCTCTTGTGTTGAAGTTGCGCGTCTACCTAAAGATGTAAAAATTGAAATTGAAGCGATTGCTGTACGTAAATAATCGTTAAAAAAGCGATCACGAGACTGAAATTAGTGATCGCTTTTTATTATTAGAATTAAGAATAAGACTGTTCAGCCATTGCAAATACCTGCGCAAACCATGCGGTAAATAACTGCGGGGCTTGTTGTAATTGCAACTGCAACTCCGCGATAGACCACCAACGATAAGCCATCACTTCAGCAGTATTAGGCGTAAACACCAAACCATCACCCTCTGCGATCAGCACATGATCTAACTCATGCTCAATTAACTGTTGATCCAATGTCGCGTAATAACAAAAATGACCCACATCGATTAAGTGGGTTGATAGCGTAATACCCATTTCTTCTTGTAAGCGACGAATACCCGCTTGGCTAAATGACTCCCCTTGACGAGGGTGAGAACAACAAGTATTGGTCCACAAACCACCGCTATGATATTTCTCTAGTGCGCGTTGATGTAATAAATACTCACGCCCAGAGGGAGTATCACGATAAAGTAATACTGAAAACGCCAAATGCAATGTGCCATCACGGTGAGCCTGCATTTTTTCTTGTAGACCAAGTTCATGGCCTTGTTCATCTACTAATACTACATATTCTTCAGTCATGATTATCTTCTACTTTTATATCAAAATATTGCTTTTTGTTATTTATTAACAATAAAACAAAACAAGGACATGTTCATAAAACATGTCCTTGTTAATGATGCTCATGTTATATCTTTTAGCTATATTTATTAAGCTTTAAATAGATACAATTAATGTTTATTGCGTTGAGCTACTTCTTGATCTAATTCTGCTAGCTTCACAGCCATTAGATCACGACTTTGGGTTAATAAGTTACGAACATCTTCTTTACCCAAGCCAACCGTCGCAATCGGCTTCATTACCTCAACGATCACAAGGCCATTATCCCAACGGTTTAGTTTTACGTTATCAGTTGAACTACAAACAATGGGTACAACAGGAACTTGAGCACCGATAGCGGCATGAAAAGCGCCTGTTTTAAAAGGCAATAAACCACGTCCACGAGAGCGTGTACCTTCAGGGAACATCCATACTGAGACTTTATTTTTTTTAATTTTATCCACAACCTGACCAATAGTGCCAACCGCTTTACTGCGATTTGCACGATCAATGAGAATGTTACCTGTGATCCAGTATAATTGCCCAAACAATGGGATCCAGACTAAACTTTTTTTACCTACGGTTACTGTTCGCTGCATAATTGCACCAGAAACAGTAAATAAATCATAAGTATTTTGGTGGTTAGCAATATAAACCGCTGGACCTACTTGATCAGCATCTTCAGCATAACGGATTTCAAGTTTAATCCCGACAACCCGCGACATTTTGCTAAAAAGCCGCCCAAAAGTATAAACATGTTTAGGGTTTCGAGGGCTAAATAAGCAATAACCACAGCCAAAGACAAAGGTTACAATCGCAAAGATCGCGACCGCAATCATGCGTAAAATATAAATCATTCAAACACTCCTCAGCGTACAAGTGTGCGCCAGTATACCCACAGCAAAGAAAATTACACCTGTTATATGGATCTATAACGTTATAATCAACAACACAACCTACACACATAAATCATTAAAAAACCCTCAATAAAAAGAGGGCTTTATGGTATCTATCACCGTCATTAACTGTCGGTTAATTGATCATCGGTTGCTGTTTGCGGAGAATCAATTTCAATATCAGTCACACGTTGCAAGCCTCGTGGTAACATTGAGCCTCGACGTCCTCGCTCACCACGGAAGTTCTCAAGATCACTTGGTTTCAGACCTAACTTTCGCTTACCTGCATACAAGGTGACATGACTATCAGCTGTGATCACCATCAAATACGACAAAAACTCTTCACGGGCTTTTGCGCGTGCTGATGGAATATTAATGATCTTATTCCCCTTGCCTTTACCCAACTGTGGTAAATCTTTAATTGGGAATAATAGCATTCGACCTTCATTAGTGATGGCCATGATTTGATCATTATTAATATCAGCAATAGGCTGCGGTGGCAGCACTAAGGACTTTTCAGGTACGGTTAATAAGGCTTTACCGCTCTTATTTTTCGATACCATATCACTGCTCTTACAGATGAAACCATAGCCTGCATCGGATGCCATTAGCCATAATTGATTATCATCAGCCATCATTACCTGTCGCATATTGGTGCCAGGCGTCAGATTTAAACGACCAGTAATCGGCTCACCCTGGCTACGTGCGGATGGTAAACTATGAGACTCAAGCGCATAACTACGACCATCTGAACCTAAGAATATCGCGGGTTGATTACTCTTACCTCGCGCGTGTGCAAGGTAGTTATCACCTGATTTATAATTAAGTGTATTAGGATCAACATCATGCCCTTTCGCATGACGGATCCAGCCTTTTTCAGACAGAACAACCGTGATCACTTCACTTGGCAGTAAATCACGCTCAGTCATGGCTTTTGCTTCTGCTCGTTCAATTAATGGAGAACGACGATCATCACCATACTTTTCAGCATCAGCGATCATTTCTTTTTTAATTAAAGTATTTAAACGACGCTCAGAACCTAATAGCTTTTCAAGTTGTTCGCGTTCTTTGGCTAATTCGTCTAATTCGCCACGGATCTTAATTTCTTCAAGCTTGGCTAACTGACGCAGTTTAATTTCTAGAATTGCATCCGCTTGGGTTGTACTTAAATCAAAGCGTGACATTAATTCAGCTTTGGGATCATCTTCACTACGAATGATCTCAATCACTTCATCAATATTTAAATATGCCGCTAATAAACCTTCCAAAATATGTAAACGGGCGATCACTTTATCTAAACGATACTGCAAACGGCGACGAACAGTACTACGGCGGTACTCAAGCCATTCTTTAATAATCGTCACCAAGCCTTTAACTTGTGGACGACCATCTAAGCCCAACATATTAATGTTCGCACGAAAACTTTTTTCTAAATCTGTTGATGCAAATAAGTGGTTCATTAACTGATCGCAATCAATACGATTAGTACGCGGTACAATCACGATTCGAGTTGGGTTTTCATGATCCGATTCATCACGCAGGTCTTCAACCATTGGCAATTTTTTAGCACGCATTTGCGCCGCAATTTGCTCCAATAATTTGGCCCCTGATGTCTGATGAGGCAACGCGGTAATAACAATATCACCGTTTTCTTTATGCCAAATAGCGCGCATTTTAACGCTACCACGCCCAGTGGCGTACATCTTCTTCAAATCAGATTTTGAGGTAATGATTTCAGCTTCAGTAGGATAATCAGGACCTTGAACAAATTCCATTAATTGCTCAAGATCAGCATTAGGATTATCGATCATGTGTACCGCAGCATTAGCTACTTCACGTACGTTATGCGGGGGAATATCTGTTGCCATACCAACCGCAATACCAGTAATACCATTTAATAGAATATGAGGTAATCGTGCTGGCAACATTTTAGGCTCAAGTATAGTACCGTCAAAGTTAGGTACCCAATCGGCTGTGCCTTGGTTTATTTCAGATAATAGGATTTCTGAAAAACGCGATAAACGTGATTCAGTGTAACGCATTGCAGCAAAAGATTTGGGATCATCAGGCGCACCCCAGTTACCTTGACCGTCGACTAACGGATAACGGTAAGAGAAAGGCTGTGCCATCAGTACCATCGCTTCATAACACGCAGAATCACCGTGTGGATGGAATTTACCTAATACGTCACCAACAGTACGTGCTGATTTTTTATATTTTGCACTCGCACTTAAACCTAACTCTGACATCGCATAAATAATACGACGTTGTACAGGTTTTAAGCCGTCACCAATAAAAGGCAAGGCACGATCCATGATTACATACATGGAATAATTTAAATAAGCGTCTTCAGTAAACTTTCTAAGTGGAAGCTGTTCAACGCCATCCATAGAGACATCAGTCATCGTGAGATAATCCGTCTTAAATAATGCGATTCGGCAAACATAATGTTTGCCGATTTAAAAATGATATACGTGGGGATGAATTATACTTCCGCCATATCGCCTTTACTTTGTAGCCAATGGCGACGATCTTCTGCGCGTTTTTTACCGAGCAACATATCCATCATTTCATTGGTTTCACTATCATCATCAATAGTTAATTGCACCAAACGACGGGTATTCGGATCCATAGTGGTTTCACGTAATTGCAGAGGGTTCATTTCACCCAGACCTTTAAAGCGTTGCACGTTGATCTTACCGCGTTTGCCTTTTAAACGCTCAAGAATGGCATTCTTTTCAGATTCATCCAGTGCATAAAAGACCTCTTTACCCAAATCGATACGGTAAAGGGGAGGCATAGCAATAAAGATATGCCCAGCTCGTACTAAGGCTTCAAAGTGCTTCATAAATAAGGCACACAACAACGTTGCAATGTGTAAGCCATCGGAGTCCGCATCGGCAAGCACACAGATTTTACCGTAGCGTAAACCACTCAAATCATCACTATCAGGATCAATGCCCAATGCGATTGAGATATTATGCACTTCTTCAGATCCCAACACTTGATCCGATGACACTTCCCACGTATTCAAGATCTTACCGCGTAACGGCATGATGGCTTGATACATACGATCACGGGCTTGTTTCGCAGAGCCGCCCGCCGAATCACCTTCCACCAAGAATAATTCAGTACGATTTAAATCTTGTTGAGAACAGTCGGCTAATTTACCCGGTAATGCAGGGCCTGAAGCGATCTTTTTACGAACGACTTTTTTACTGGCTCGCATACGGCGATGGGCATTAGCAATACAAACTTCTGCCAATAATTCAGCCAGTTGTGGCCTTTCATTCAGCCACAAACTAAAGGCATCTTTTACAACACCAGAAACAAATGCCGCACATTGACGCGACGATAAACGTTCTTTAGTTTGACCTGCAAATTGTGGGTCTTGCATTTTGACGGAGAGCACGTACGCACAGCGATCCCAAATATCATCCGCAGTCAGCTTTACACCACGCGGTAACAAATTACGGAACTCACAGAATTCACGCATAGCATCTAGCAAGCCTTGGCGCAAACCATTAACATGCGTACCACCTTGTGCAGTTGGAATCAGGTTAACGTAACTTTCAGTGATTAATTCACCGCCTTCAGGCAACCATAATAGCGCCCAATCAGCCGCTTCTGTTGCACCACTAAAGACACCGGTAAAAGGTTCTTCTGGCAATAAAGTATAGCCTTTAACACCTTCAGCCAAATAATCTTTAAGGCCATCCTCATAGCACCAAGTAACTGTTTCATCAGTTATTTTATTGGTAAATACCACTTCTAAGCCAGGGCATAACACTGCTTTAGCTTTTAAATTATTTTTAAGACGGGTAACTGAAAATTTAGCACTATCAAAATATTTAGGATTCGGCCAAAAATGAACTTTAGTCCCTTTAGCGCGACGACCACAAGTGCCAATCACTTCTAATTCAGAGACTTTATCGCCATTTTCAAATGCGATTTGGTACACTTGACCGTCACGTTTAACCGTCACTTCAACCCGATTAGAAAGGGCGTTAACAACTGAAATACCTACCCCGTGCAAACCACCTGAAAATTGGTAGTTCTTGCCCGAAAATTTACCTCCGGCATGCAATTTACATAGAATAAGTTCAACCCCAGAAACCCCTTCTTCTGGATGGATATCTACCGGCATACCACGGCCATCATCAATCACTTCTAGTGATTGATCGGCATGAAGAATGACTTCAACTTTACGAGCATGTCCAGCCAAGGCTTCATCGACACTGTTATCGATAACTTCTTGACCGAGGTGGTTAGGTCTTACCGTATCGGTATACATACCCGGACGGCGGCGTACTGGCTCAAGGCCATTTAGAACCTCAATGGCTCCAGCGTTATAGCTTTGATCTGTCATATCACGGAAATTTACGGGAAAATTTTACAAACAATAGTCAGTAACCCTCGCGTTGTTGTCAAGCGAGAGTCAGCGGAAAACTCACATTCAGTGAGTAGCGCCTCTTTTTTGGCTTTATTAAAAAGGGGCGTAAACAAGCTATTCATTTATGCTAATGCACAGAACTTGATTTATAGGGTAGCCTATCTCGTTACTCAATGAACAGATAAGTCAGGTTATAACCCTAAGAATTGAATAATGGTGGCGGGAAAACGTTCAAAATCACAAAAACCATGATCACCATCAGCCTCAATTGTTAACCGACAGTGTGCATATTTTAATGCTGCTTGGCGATAATCAAGCACTTCATCACCTTGCTGTAATAATACCCATAATAATTGCGGCTGGGTAATATTGAGCACTTCAAGCGCTTTCAATTGTTCAATATGCTGAGCCTCCAATACATAGTGTTCACCACTATATGGGTTTTGTTGAGGCCCAAGATAATCAACTAACAATTGATAAGGCTTAACCGCGGGATTAACCAATACAGCAGGAAGCTGATAACGCTCACTGAGCCACGCACTTAAATAGCCCCCCAAAGAACTTCCGACAACACCAATGGTATAGTGATCTTGGTACTGCTCAATGAGTTGTGTAAGGTATTGGCTTGCCTCAGCAGGATAGCTTGGTAATTGAGGAGCAACAACCTTTATATCCGGTCGGTGTTCGTCACAATACGCTATCATTTGCTGGGCTTTCAATGATAATGGCGAGCTATTAAAGCCATGTAAGTAAATCAATAATGATGGCATTAGTAACCAGCTGCATCTAGTTTGGGTTTAAATTGATCACCACTAATGCGATGAACGCTGGTGATGATACGTCCATCTTTAGTCAGTTCTAAATAACGCCAACCCGGATTATTATGATCTAATGCAAAATCATCAGAATCTGGCATAAACTGAATACACGTAGATGGTGTCGCCAACACACGCACATCATGGTACATACGATCTAAATCTTGGTGAATATGACCGCACAATACCGCTTTCACTTGCGGGTGGCGATCAATCACATGCCATAAACCACTATTATTATGCAGTTGATGTTGATCAAGCCACGCACTACCCGCTTCTAGTGGATGATGGTGTAATAAAATCAAAGCATGCCGCTCAGGATAGCGGGTCAGAGCGTTCTCTAATAATAGCAATTGCTCCGCACTTAATTCACCATGCGGTACACCTTGTACTTGGCTATCGAGTAAAATCATTTGCCAATAATCACCCACTAATACCTGTTGCTGAGGCTTAATTTGCTCACTCGGTAAAATGGATTGCATTGTCGGCTGAAAATCATGATTTCCAGGTAACCAAAAACACGGTTGCGACCAACGTGAGATACCATCAGCAAAACGCTGATAAGAGTATGGCGTATGGTCTTGAGAAATATCACCCGTGGCTACAATAGCATCAAAATGGCGCGCGGCAATATCTACCCCAGCGAGCACGGCATGAAAACTTTCTTTGGTTGTCACGCCAAGCAAAGAGCCTGAACCATTGGCAAACAAATGAGTGTCAGTAATTTGCAGAAGAACCACACTTTCGGGGTTAGTCTGCGGCAGCGAATAGGTCTGCAAAACGTAAAAAACCTTGTCTATTCTGAGCAATTAAGTTCAATTAACAAACGGATTGTTTACTAAGCCCGTGGCGTAAACAATGCTTCAACCAGTCACCTAAGAAAAGGTTGACTTGATGTTTCTCATTTTTTTGATGCATACGCAAGTTAGGATAATCATATATTGGCTTGAGACGAGAAATCTGTTGAGCAGCACACACTTCTGCTACCTTAGCGTCATGGTATAACCGCACAGTTAATAAGGGGGCTAAATACTCAGCCACTGCCTTACTCTCAACTAAACCTAATGTTACCACTGTGGTGTAACGTGTTGTTTCAATAACTTCTAACTGGTATACATCATCACACACTAGGTATACGTGTTTATCTCCAACAGCATCACTGCGAGGCAATAACGGAAGGAGTTTAGCGTAATTGGTTTCATACAAGCGCATTAGGCTTGTCAAATCAACAGTATACCTTTTATTCAAATCATTCCCCTAGGATTATAAGATAATTTATTTTATGCCTGTCGCAAACGTTGATGATGAAGTTGCAGCCATTGTAATGCGATAATTGTAGCTGCGTTTTCAATTTTACCAGATTCTAGCCATTGATAAGCCTGATTTCTGGAAACAACATGTACACGAATATCTTCTGATTCACTCGCAACCCCGTGTATCCCTTGGGCTAAACGACTATCGACCTCACTAATAAAAATATCAAGTATTTCAGAACAACCACCAGAGCTAGACAAATAACGTGAAATCTTTTCAGTTTTACCAAGCACTAAACCCGATTCTTCAGTTGCTTCTCGACGTACCACTTGTTCTGCTGATTCATCGTCATGATCAAGCATACCAGCCACAATTTCTAACTGCCATGGCTGACAATTAGCCGCTAACGCACCCACGCGAAACTGTTCAATCAATACCACTTGGTCACGCACAGGATCATAGGGTAAAACGGCGGCGGCATGACCACGTTCAAATAATTCACGCTCAAACTCTCCGCTCCAACCACCAGCAAACAGCTTATGCCGTAAACGGTATTTGATCATTTTAAAAAAACCGTCATATACTGTCTTGGTTGATATAACCTCGACATCATTCCGATGAAATGTCTGAGACATAGATAAATTATCTGATCCTTTAGTCATGATTTTCTCCTTTGACGATAAATATCAATTAAAAGTTCATCAACTCCAACCGATATTGTATCAAACTTAAGTAATATTCCTTGTAGTTATACTTTAAGTGTAATATTCCACTTTTAATGTTTAAACAATTAAATATCATGTATCTTTTTGACACGGTGTTTATTAAATCGATTACAATAAGTTTATTATCGAATGTTAGAATACAGTCATTAGGTAAAACTACGTAATGATCAGTTTCAAGCAAGCCTGCTTCAGGTAAACTGGCGCTTGCACTATTTATACATTCCCATTTTTGTCAGCAAGACCAGGAAAGGCATCCATGAAAAAATTGCTTCCAATCATTATTAGCCTTGCAGTTGGCTCAATGAGTCAATCAGCATCGGCTGACGATCTCGCTCAGATTTATCAGCAAGCCAAGCAAAATGATCCACAACTTCTAAAAGCCGCGGCCGATAAAGATGCAGCTTTTGAAGCAATCAATTCTTCACGTAGTACCCTTTTGCCACAAATTAATCTTTCTGCAGGCTACAACACCTACTACCTTGACTCAAAAGAAGGCAAGGATAACGGTTTCAATGCTGGCGTAACATTAAGCCAGTCACTCTATAACCGCGCTAGTTGGGTTGGTCTTGATATTGCAGAAAAGCAAGCTCGTCAAAGTGATGCAGCTTACGCAGTTACGCAACAAGGTCTAATCTTACGTGTCTCTACAGCGTATTTTAATGTGTTAAAAGCGCAAGATGATTTGAAGTTTGGTGAAGCAGAAAAAGCAGCGGTTGGTCGTCAACTAGAGCAAATGAAACAACGCTTTGAAGTAGGTCTATCTGCAATTACAGACGTTTACGATGCACAAGCACAATACGATACTGTATTGGCGTCTATCATCGTTAAGAAAAATACTCTTGCTAATAGCTACGAAGAATTACGTGAAATCACTGGTCATGCTTATTCATCACTAGATCTATTAAATACCGCAAGTTTCTCAGCAAGCAAGCCTAAGCAAGCGGCTGATAATCTAGTTAAAGATGCAGAAACTGAAAACTTGACCTTACTCGCGTCACGCATCGGTCAAGATATTGCTCGTGATAATATTTCATTAGCAGATTCAGGACACTTACCGACCTTATCATTTGAATCTGGTTATCAATACGATGATACAAGTCGACTAATGAGCCCAGATGAAGGCAACCTAAGTGCTGGTATTCGAATTGATCTTCCTGTGTACACGGGCGGTAATACCACATCTCAAGTAAAACAAGCACAATATAAATACGTATCGGCAAGTGAAGATCTAGAAGCACAATACCGTTTAATCGTAAAAGATGTACGTAACTACTATAACAACATTAATGCAACGATTGGTTCAATCAATGCATATAAACAATCTGTTGTTTCTGCAAAATCAGCATTAGAAGCAACAGAAGCTGGTTTTGATGTCGGTACACGTACGATTGTTGATGTATTAGACTCAACCCGTAGCCTATACTCAGCTAACAGTGAACTTGCTAATGCGCGTTATGATTATATCCTGGCGCAATTACAGTTAAAGCAAGCGGTAGGCACACTTAGCGAACAAGACGTGTTAGATATTAATACAGGTTTAATTCAAACTAAATAAGCCATTAATATCAATATAAAAAAAGCGCCTAACGGCGCTTTTTTTGTGCGTGATAAATAATTCGAAAATTAACCACGTCCACCGCGAATAGCTGCAATTATTTTTGAAGTTGAACAACCATCTTCAAAATTAAGCACTAACACTTGGCCTCCCGCCGCAATCACTTCTTTACCACCTGCAATTTGTTCAGGGGTGTAGTCACCACCTTTAACTAAAATGCTCGGTAATACTTCACTGATTAATCGTTGTGGTGTCTCTTCAGTAAACGGTACCACCCAATCCACAGCGCCTAATCCAGCTAATACCGCCATACGACGATCTTCTGGATTCACTGGACGTCCAGGACCTTTTAAGCCTTTAACGGAATCATCAGAGTTTACCGCTACAATAAGTCGATCGCCCAATTTTGCCGCTTCTGTTAAATAGGCAACATGGCCTGCATGCAAAATATCGAAACAACCGTTAGTCATAACAACAGTTTCACCACGTGCACGTGCCGCTTTCACCGCATCAACTAATGCTGATTCAGAAATAACCCCAAAACCGGTATCTTGACTACCATGAATTGCTTCAGTTAATTCAATCGTCGATAACGTTGATGTACCTAACTTCGCTACCACCACGCCCGCAGCCGCATTCGCAAGTTTGCATGAATCAGATAACGATTTACCTGCAGATAATGATGCCGCCAGTACCGAAATAACCGTATCACCGGCACCCGTGACGTCATAAACTTCTTGCGCAAGGGTTGGCATATGTAACGGCTCACACCCTTTTTCAAGTAAGGTCATGCCATGTTCAGAGCGAGTAACCAGTAAGGCTTCAAAATCAAATTGTTCGATCAGTGCCATGCCTTTTTCCACTAATTCTTGATCTGAATTTACACAACCAACAACGGCTTTAAATTCAGATAAATTAGGTGTCAGTAACGTCGCACCACGGTAGCGTTCAAAGTCAGTTCCTTTAGGATCAACTAGCACAGGTAAGTTTGCTGCACGAGCCAATTGAATCATCGCCTGCACATGAACTAACGCACCTTTAGCATAATCAGACAAAATAACCGCTTTTGCATTCGCTAGCGCAGGTTGCATTCGTTCAAGGATCGGGGCTGAATCGATATTTTGAAAACCTTCTTCAAAATCTAATCGAATCAACTGTTGGCCACGGCTCATCACCCGTAATTTGGTGATCGTTGGGTATTGAGCAAGAGCAACGAAATCACTACAAATATTTAATGAGGTTAACTTTTCCGTTAACGCACGCGCTGCTTCATCTACGCCAGTTAGGCCGATCAATTTGGCATTGCCACCTAACGCAGCAATATTCATGGCCACGTTTGCCGCACCACCTGGGCGCTCTTCAATCTGATCAACCTTAACCACAGGCACTGGTGCTTCTGGTGAAATACGTTCAGTGGGACCCGTCCAGTAGCGATCTAACATTACATCGCCAACAATCAATACCTCTGCTTGGTTATAATCAGGCAGCGTCAGTTTCATTTCTTTCTCCGAGAATATGGCAACGTTCGAATACTAGCATAAACTAAAATCAAGGGGCATCGAGATCACACCTAAACCTGACAAGGTTCAAGCCATTGCTGCCATACCTGTTCTACTGTCTGTCGCATTCCAATAAATTGTTGCTGATCAACATAAGCGGGTAACCCCAATAAACTTAATCGGTGAATGGCATTACGCATATCACAATAAGCTTGCTGTAATTGAGCAACAGTGACGCTATCAATGATGTCATAGTTAGCCATTGATTCAAAAATACGCACATTATCAGACCAACGTGTTAAAGCCGGTTGTTGATGAGCATAAGCTAACACTAAATATTGCGCTAAAAATTCAATATCGGTGATACCTCCTTGGTCTTGTTTAAGACCAAACATGCCCACTTTTTGCTTACCAAGATGTGCACGCATTTTATGACGCATCATCACCACATCATTCGCTAACTGCACCGAATCACGAGCGGCAGTTAATACTTGTTGGCGAACATCACTAAATGCAGCTTGTAATTTTGCATCACCATACACCATTCGCGCGCGGACAAGGGCTTGATGCTCCCATGTCCATGCTTGTTGCTGCTGATATTCTCCAAATCCATTGATTGTCGTGACTAATAACCCAGAAGCACCTGAAGGTCGTAAGCGCATATCAACCTCATACAATACTCCCGACGCGGTTCTGGTTGAGAATAAGTGAATGATTCGCTGCGCTAAACGTAAATAAAATTGTCGTCCATCGATTTCTTTACTACCAGTGGTATAAACATTATCAGGACAATCATGGACAAACACTAAATCAAGATCAGAGCCATATCCCAACTCCCAACCACCAACTTTGCCATAGCCAATCACGGCAAAACCTTTGCTTTCACGCTCTAATAAATGGCTTGGCTCACCATATTTAGCCGCAATTTGTAACCATGCTTGATTAACCACCGCCGCAATAATAGCTTCTGCAAGATAGGTTAAGTGATCACTTACTTTCATTATAGGTAATACACCTGCAATATCCGCTGCCGCAATCCGTAATAATTGGGTCTGCTTAAACTGGCGAATCGCCTCCATCTGTTGCTCCATATCCTCTTCAGGAATACGCGCCAGATACTCATGCAATTCATCTTGATAACTGGTGAGTTTTGTTGGCTGATATAAATGCTGAGGATCGAGCAATTCATCAAGTAACAGTGGATATAACGCCAACTGATCAGCCACCATTGGACTGGCTGCACATAATCGAATCAATTGTTTGAGTGCAACAGGGTGTTCAGTTAATAATTCAAGGTAGGTGGTACGAGTAGCAATACGAATGATCAATTTCGTTAATCGCGGCAACAGTTGTACGGCATCATCACGTAACACCACTTGCGCCAAGATTTCAGGCATTAAGGTGGCTAACGCTTCACGTCCACGCGGGCCTAAAGTTCGTTTCGATAATTCATGCTTAAAAGACACCAAGTTCTGTGCTTGTAACGTTTGTTGTGGTGCATCAAGCTCAGCTAAAATAGTGAGTAATACATCTTCATTAGTCACCATCGCCCACATTTCATGGTATTGCGTCGCCACATCTTGCTGACTATCTTGCTCATCATGACCAATAATATCGTCGAAAATGGCATGAATAGCGGTCATATGCTGTTCTGTCGTTACCACCAACGCGGCCCAGTCTGGCTCTATCATGGCACAAGCTAATCGTGCTTGATCAAGGGCTTTATCTGGCAATGTTTGGGTCTGCTTATCATCAATCGCTTGCAATAAATTTTCGAGACGACGTAAATGGCAATACCCTGCTGTTAAAATATCGACATCAACTGGCGGTAATAAAGCTAACTCCTTAATTGCAGCAAGGGTTGGTAATAAGCCCCGTCCACGTAAGCTTGGTTCACGTCCACCACGAATTAATTGAAAAGATTGTGCGATAAATTCAACTTCTCGAATGCCACCCGCCCCCAATTTAATATTATTGGTCAGGCCACGCCGACGCACTTCACTGCCAATCATCGCTTTCATACGGCGTAATGACTGAATGGCACTAAAATCAATGTAACGTCGAAACACAAACGGCCGTAGCATTTGGCGTAAACCTTGATATTGCGTAAAGCTTTCTTTACCCATTACCCGTGCTTTAATCATCGCATAACGTTCCCAATCACGGCCTTGTTCTTGGTAATAATCTTCTAATGCAGCGTAGCTCATCACTAATGGTCCACTGTCGCCAAAAGGGCGTAACCGCATATCCACTCGATAACAAAAGCCATCAAAGGTGATGTGATCTAACGCTTTAATCAACCGTTGTCCTAAACGAGTAAAAAACTGCGCATTAGCCAGACTACGACGGCCACCGATCGTTTCTCCGTTTTCAGGATAAGTGAAAATCAAATCAATATCCGACGAAAAATTAAGTTCCCCACCCCCTAATTTACCCATGCCTAAAATAAGCATCGGTTGTGGTTCACCTTGATCATTCATTGGTGTTCCCCACTCAGTACAGCACTGCTGATAAAGCCAATGATATGCTTCCATGATCAAGGCTTCTGCTAGTTGCGACAAACTCGCGAGGCTATGCTGTAAAGGTGCACGATGACTAAAGTCTTGCCACGCAATTAACGTCATATAACGACGTCTAAAATGACGTAAGCTACGCATTAAGCCCATTTCATCGGTTACTTGTGCGAGTTGCTGGCTTAATAACAGACGATAATCAATATCACCACAATGTTGATATTGGTCGAGTAGCCATTCTAAGAGGGTTGAATCTTGTACTAGAGAGGCACTAATAAAATCACTTAACCCCAACATGGTATGCAATTCCTGCTTGGCTTCTCCTTGCCATAATGCCAATAGTTGCGGGTGCTTATCAGCTAATTTTCCCCAGGCTAAGTCGGCTGCAGCAACGACATCGCTACAACGATCAATGAGTGGATAAGGTTGTGATTTTTCGGTCGCCATGTGCTGTCCCTTGAACAAGTAACTCGATAAAGAACTCTAATTTAGCATATAAAAACGCCCATCAACTGATGGGCGTTATAATTTTATTTTATTCAATATGACGCATTTTATTTACACTTTAAATATGTCTATTTTTGCTTCTAAATCATTAGCTTGATGCTGCATATCAATTGATGTTTGCGCCAATTCAGTCACCACACCAACCGATCCATCAACCAGTTCTCGTACATTTGTCAGGTTAATATTCATTTCATCAGCCACCGCACTTTGCTGTTCAGCTGCGGCTGCAATATGAAAATTCATATCATTAATACCTTGAATCTGCTCAACAATTTTATTTAACTCGCCACCAGCACTGGTAACAAGATCAACCCCTTCATCTGCTTCAATAACACTGCGTTCCATTAAACTCACCGCTTGTTGAGCACTTTGTTGTAATTGAGCGATCATATCTTGAATTTCAACCGTCGCTGTTTGAGTGCGTTGTGCAAGATTACGTACTTCATCAGCCACAACAGCGAACCCACGCCCAGCATCCCCCGCGCGTGCGGCTTCAATTGCTGCATTAAGTGCTAATAAGTTAGTTTGTTCTGAAATACTTTGAATGGTTACAATCACTGAACTTATTTTATCAACCCGAGTTTCCACTTGATTAACGGCGGCGGCTGATTGAGTAATGTCATTCGACAATTGGTTAATCGTCATCATGGTACGACTCACAAATTGTTGTCCTGTTGCTGCTTGTTCTGAGGTATTTAAGGTCGCATTAGATGCATCACGCGCATGACCAGCCACGGTTTGTACTGTTGATGTCATTTCCGCCATAGCTGATGCTAATTGATCAATTTCAGCAAATTCTTCTTGAGAGGATTCTTTAGTTTGCTCCATCATTAATGACATCACTTCCGCGGATTGTGAAAGTGTGGTTGCCGCTTGGCGTTGAGCAATCAATACCGCTTTAAGCTGACAACGGCTTTGTTCAAGCTCACGACTTAACTCACCAAATTCATCACTACACCTCATGGCTATCGGCTGTGACAAATCATTATTGGCGAATGCTTGAATACTTCGCTTTAAGCCACCGATTTGACGCAACATAATCCGCGATGCGAGTAATAACACCACCACAAAAATCACCACCATTAATGATGTTTGCCACACAATTTGTCCCAAATACTGTTGATAATAACCCGCAGCCAATGCATTTGTTTGGTAACTAATAACCGCTAACTGTAACGCAGGTAATTTAACTATATATCCATAGCCATCATTATCTTGTCGCGTAAATGGCTGATTATTTAGCTTCGTATCACGTAGCAACTGACTTAATGTCAATCCTTCTTCCAATGGCTGGTTGATACTAATAACCTGATTTAATTTGGATTCCACCAATACATTATCATTTTTATATTCAACAACATATACACTATGCTTGCTCATTTCAGTGGATAATTGAGAGGAATTTAACGCTGACGATTGAGTGTTGGTAGCGGCTAAGCTTGTTAGCATCAACGCATTTGATTGGGCTAATTGCTGCACTTTGTTTTGTTGAGTCGCGATAACAGATTGATAGAATAATTCCGCATCCCACAATTGTTTGCCAATTAATAACAACGTACTAAACACCATCAGTAAAATAAGTTTAGGGGTTAATTTAAGGTTGGTTAACCACTTTTCCCAAGCTTTAAACTCTAGTGTTGCCATTTACTCTCTCCGTATCGCTAACGTTTACACCCTTCACATTAAAAATGATGTGTTATTCGTAAGCCAGTAATGTCATCAATAAGCACCATTGCTCCACTCTTCTATTGCTTATCGACATTTACGGGTAAATATTTAGTCATCCCTTCAAAAGATACGTCAAAACATGATCTGTCCCACATGTTGTACTCGTAGATACAACAACGCCCCGCATAAAGCGAGGCGTTAATATTTAATACTAACTCATTACATGTAACGCATAACGATTATGGCCAGTAAGGGGTTAGCTCTATACTGATCTGCCGAGTCTGACTCATGGCATGCAATAATGATTCTTCTTGACGTTGTAACCATTTTTGCATTTGCGCTAAGTCATCGCCTTCAAATAGAGGTAATAACTGCCGAATAGGTTCTAATGCGCGTAAGTCTTCTAAGCCTTGTAATAAATCTAACCATGGCATTCTAAAAGAGATTCGACGGTCTTCATCATACAAGCCTGCGAACGCAATTCCACTCATCAAATTACGCAATAAACGTGGTTTTTGATCAAGATAATCAATATGGCTCAGTTCGCGTTCAGCGGGGAAAACATCAAGCAATTCAGACCATGAACGGGTTAGCATATTATCTGCAAATGCTTTCACTGGTGCGGCTAGTTTATCGCGTGATTTATCGTCGAGAAATGGCTGCCAACCTCGACTTAAAATCCAGCGGCTTAAATCTAGCAATAACCCACAGTAACGCGCAGAACGCATTAATTGGATCATATCGTCACTATCTGGAAGCTCTTGGTAACGTAGCTCTAATTGCTGTTGCAACTCTTTACGGGCATTCAGCTTACGTAATACATAGGCTTTATCATCAATCAGCGCTTGAATGCTATTGGCATCTTCTAACCACGTTAGCTCGCCTTCCAACCATTGTAATTCTTGGCGTAATAAGGCACTTGCACGACGCGGAATAATGCCACCAAAGGTTGCAAAAGTTTGGCGTAATAAGCTTAACGCTTGTGATATTTGTACCAGAGCTTGCGGTTCTTGGCGTTCCATATAAATCTGTTCATGGTACAGCCAGTGCTCTAACGCATGTTCAAGTGTATTAATGAACGCAGATTCAACCGAATCTTGAAGTGTAGTATTAACAAAAACTAATGGCTTGATAGGATCGCCTTGATAATCAGCAGCAAGTCGGTAGCCACGAGCAGCCTTGCTAAGATTACCTAACCGCATTCCACCATCAACACATAATTCACGCGCTAAAGTGAATAAAGCGTCTGTCTGACCCGATTTAAGCTCTAGTTCTACTTCACAAATTGGCGAGCGTTTATCATCAACACTCACTTCACCATGATCAAATGCTAATTCAATTTGGCTACCATCTGGCATTGCCACTAACCATTGCTGGCGAGTAAAATCAGTACTAAATAATGGCTGAATTTGCTGCTGAACAGCAACAATATCAAAGTCGTGAGGCCAAGCATCTGCGGGATGAAGCGCTAAACTTGGTGCCGTACTATTCACTTCAACATTGTATTCAGGACGCTGATGTAATCCAGCAACAACACGGCCTGCGGTTTTTAATGTTTGAACAAACACATCATCAAAACGACGAATACGTAAACCGATATCATGCTGGCGCAATACTTGATCGGGAGTGTCAAAGTAAATATTACCCAACTCTCGACGGCTCTGTTGCAGAATTTTAGCTGCGGAAATTTTTTCCACCAGCTGAGTTGAAAATTCTGGTAAGACAAAAAACTTCAGTTCTATCTCGGTTTCCATAGTTATACCTATAAACGGTGGCAAACCAAGGATATTTGCTTATTCACTCAAGGGCAAGTGAGAAATATCAATAAAACCTTGATCAAAACTAGTTCCACTATACTCTTTAATACGTTAAAATGCGCGATTCAATGACCATCGCTCAAGATTTAGCCTTATTCGGGCGCTCTTTAGGTTGATCGGCTATGCCAGTAAATACAATAATGGGGCTCTTTGCAAAATCCCCAATCAAACCACTACAACGCCATGTTATTCGCGTAACTGAGTGTTGTGATCTGCTTATCCCGTTCTTCGAGGCATGTAATGCTGGAGATTGGGAAAAGGCGGCCGTTTTACGCGAACAGATATCGCAACTTGAAAAAGATGCGGATGTACTCAAGCGTGAGATCCGTCTGAAGCTTCCTCGTGGTCTTTTCATGCCAGTAGATCGTACTGATATGTTAGGACTGTTAACCCAGCAGGACAAACTCGCTAACCTCTCTAAAGATATCGCTGGTCGAGTCTTAGGTCGTAAGCTACAAATGCCTGCTATCATGTACCCAGACTTCGTGGCATATATTCAACGTTGCTTAGACGCGGCTGATCAAGCTCGCCGTGTAATCAATGAATTGGATGAATTACTCGAAACTGGTTTCAAAGGCAGAGAAGTGACACTTGTTGCCGAAATGATTAATCAGCTAGATGTTATCGAAGACGATACCGATGCTATGCAGATAGTCTTACGTCAACAATTAATGTCCATCGAAGACCAACACAGCCCGGTGGATGTCATGTTCCTGTACAAAATTCTCGAGTGGGTAGGCGCAATTGCTGATCAAGCACAGCGGGTCGGCTCACGTTTAGAAATTATGCTCTCGCGTTCTTAATAACGGGAATTTAACAAAACAAGGTTTTACAATGGAAATCCTGGCTAACTACGGCACTCTATTAATCGGAGTGGCAGCTTTTTTTGGTCTTTTGATGGCGATTGGTATTGGTGCAAATGATGTTGCCAATGCCATGGGTACTTCAGTTGGTTCAAAAGCACTTACAGTAAAACAAGCGATCATCATCGCGATGATTTTTGAATTTGCAGGTGCTTATCTTGCAGGTGGTGAAGTTACCGATACTATTCGTAAGGGTGTTATCGAAACTTCTCTATATGCAGCCCACCCTGAAACCCTAGTTTTTGGCATGATGTCAGCGCTTCTTGCTGCTGGTACATGGCTACTTGTCGCTTCTTTTATGGGCTGGCCTGTTTCAACAACACACTCAATTATCGGTGCTATCATCGGTTTTGCTTGTGTGTCAGTTGGCACCAATGCAGTGGATTGGCATTCAATCCAAGGTATTGTGGGTAGCTGGTTAATTACACCGTTTATTGCTGGTATATTTGCGTATCTGATATTCATCAGTGCTCAAAGATTAATCTTTGATACTGATAACCCAATGGCAAATGCAAAACGTTTCGTTCCGGTCTATATGTTTATCACAGCGATGGTCATTGCATTGGTAACAATTAAGAAAGGTCTGAAACATATCGGTTTGCATCTAACAACGGGTGAAGCTTGGATTGCATCGATTGCTATTTCATTTGTCGTTATGGTTGTAGGTTACTTCTACATTCAGCGTAAGTATGCTGATGACGATCTTGTAGATAGCAACGGTTATGCCGGTGTTGAAAGTGTATTTAGCGTATTGATGGTTGTTACTGCGTGTGCGATGGCATTTGCCCATGGTTCAAACGACGTAGCAAATGCGATCGGTCCTCTATCAGCAGTTGTTTCAACAATTGAGAATTCTGGACAAATTGCAGCTCAAAGCCAAATCGCATGGTGGATCCTTCCACTAGGTGGTATTGGTATCGTCATCGGTCTAGCTACTCTTGGTCATAAAGTAATGGCTACCGTAGGTACAGGCATCACTGAGTTAACACCGAGCCGTGGTTTTGCTGCTCAGTTAGCAACAGCATCGACTGTTGTACTAGCATCAGGTACGGGTTTACCAATCTCAACTACACAAACACTGGTTGGTGCAGTATTGGGTGTTGGTTTTGCTCGCGGCATTGCTGCTCTTAACCTAGGTGTTGTTCGCAACATCGTTGCTTCGTGGATTGTAACATTGCCAGCAGGTGCATTCCTTGCTGTCATTTTCTTCTACATTATACAAGCACTTTTTAGTTAAATAGTGGCAGAGTTCAAAGAGAGAGGTCTCCCCCTCTCTCTTTTCTTGCTCCCTTTCTTTAAAGCCCTTACTATCCGATCTCTAACCATTTCAGGTTCATCAAGGATTCGATAGTGAAGCACCTCATAAGCTTTTTTTTGTTCTGTTTGACACTAATTAGCCCAATAGCTAATGCTGAACAAGCCCATTATATTTCTGACAACTTATTTACTTATTTATTAAAAGGCCCTGGCAGCCAATACCGTATTGTCGGTAGTGTTAATGCTGGCTCACCCGTTACGCTATTAGAAAAAGATAACGGTTATAGTCGTGTTAAAGATGCGAAAGGTCGTACTGGCTGGGTTGAATCTAAATTCATTTCAACTGATGTTGCACTGCAAGAACGCCTGCCCGTACTTGAAACGGAATTAACCACAGTTAAAGCCAGACTAGCAGAAGCACTGACAACCAATGATAATAAACACAGTGATTTAAATAGTGCCTTAGCTCAGCGTAATAGTCAGATTAATAAATTAGAAACACGTAATACGCAATTACAAAATGAGCTAACAATAGCTCAAGACGAAGTGCGCAGTTTACGAGCAAAAATTGACACTCAAAAAGATGATTTATTAATGAAATGGTTTACCTATGGTGGCGTAGTTGCTGGTATTGGTTTGCTACTAGGATTAATACTACCACATATCACACCGCGTCGTCGTAAGCGGGCTAATGGCTGGGCATAAGTATTCCTAACTCAGTATTTATATTATAAGACAATCAATATCACTAAAAAGGCAGCCAATTGGCTGCCTTTTTTTGATTTTCACTTCACGCTAATTACCATTCAGATAGCGCTGGCATGCTAATTTCATAACCATCAAATGTTAGAATAACATCTCGTGATTCAATCTTGACCAACTTCACGCCAGGAGCAATCATATCTCCCTGATGGCGTTCATTACCGTTGACTTTAACCCAACGTTTAGCTGGCGTAGAAGAGTAAATATGCTGATTAAAATTCATCTTAGGCAGCTGTTGCTGCACTGCTGCAGGTAATAAACCAATCGGAATCACTTTGCTTTTTGGCGTTTTAGTCACTGTTGAGTGAGGCTTGATCGCATTACGATCGGCGTTACTACGATCAACCTCGCTATCTTGATAGTGCTCCCCCGTCGTCGCGACAATAGCTGATTTTAACTTCGCTGCGATGTCTGGTGATAGAGCCGACAAATCAAGGTTATCCAACTTGTAAGGATCATCGTTAGTTGATGTCGCTTTAATAACATGTTGAGCAGTATTGTGTGGCAGATCATCACTTGGGCCAAGATCTCGATCTTGCTCGCGCGGTTCACTATTATGCTCCTCAACATTTGACGGTGACTGATACGCAGGTGAGGCCACATATAAACCATCATTGATGGGCAATGGCTCTGTCACAATATCGGGATACGTCATAAAAATAACCTCAGCATTTACCGCCGCAGAGGGGGTATCTAACGCTTGTAGCTTAGGTGCTTGCAATACCGATGGCGGTAATGCGGCGGTTACTAATGAAGATTGATGTGTTGTAGCTGCCGTTACACCAACAATTTGTTGCTGATAAACTTTATATGCCACAATCGAAGCTGCAGGTAACAATGCAATAATAATCGGCATCACCCACTTCACTCGAGATTGTTGAGCTTTAACTGCCCGCATTGGATGGACAATTTTCACCATCTCTCCATCAGCATGACCAACACTTGATTGGCTAGCATTATTTTTATCTGATTGTTTTAATGCCGTTAATAACTGAGACATTAGGCTTGCTCCGGTTGTAACGTAGGCCCAGGAAGATTAAGTGCGGAATCAAGGATCATTAGCGTCATTGGGCCAGCAATACCATCTGCGGCAATATCTTGTGCCCGTTGAAAACGGCGTAATTTATCAAGGATCGTTTGATTAAAATAACTCACCTGTGGGCCATCATCACCTAAGAAAGCATTTAATTGTTGATTTAACCATGCGACTCGTGCGCCACTTTGACCAAAACGAATCGTGGTTTTATCGCCTAGTGGTGGACGCCATAGCAAACTAAAGTGGCCACTCCAACGCGCTTCAAACCATGCAGGTGTCACTGAAATACGTTGTTTATCTAGCAATAATTCAATTCGATCACTCGTAATTGCATACACAACCGCATAGAAAGGCTGCTGTTGACCATCTTTAAGGGTTACGATCACTGGTCGATTAATTAATCCTAAGCGCGTTAATGTCGTTGAACCAGAAAAACACGTCAATGCGATTCGAGCGCTAGTCGCACACGTTGCTTGATTTAATGCAGTATCAAAACCCCATAATTTATACAGACTTTGCATGGCATTACGTTGATTACGGCTATCATTAATGGCGGTCACTAATCGAATTTCAGTGCTGACGACGGCCTTTTTTAACGGTGCCGTATTCGGTGTTACCGCAGGTGAAGAAGATACCGTAGTTAAAGATAATGCTGATGTGGGTGTTTGAGGCCAATATTGCCACGTCACTGTCGCCATCACGCCACACAGTGCCGCTGCGATTGTCCATGGCAGCCATGCTAAGCTTGAATGTGACGAAGTGACTGATGGTACTTGCCAACTCAATATATCTTCACAGGCTTGAACCGCCATTGCCTTGGTCACACTGTGAGTACCACCCTGACAGGCTAACTGCATCGATTTATCGCACACCAAGTTAATTAACCGAGGCACTCCCTGCGTTTGTTTAGCTATATAACTGACAATACTGGCATTGAATACCGAATATAAACAATCAACCGCATTAAGACGGTAATGAATATATTCACTGACTTCCGTTTCGGTCAATGGCAGCAAATGGTAACGGGAAGTGATCCGCTGTGCTAATTGGCGTAAGCGTTCTTGTTGTAATAGCTGCTGTAATTCAGGCTGGCCAATCAAAACAACTTTTAATAATTTACGGCTATCGGTTTCTAAATTAGTCAATAATCGTAATTGTTCTAGCACATCAGGCATCAAATGTTGGGCTTCATCGACTAACAATAGTGTCTGCCGACCCGCAGCATGATTAGCAATAAGATGCTGATAAATAATATCGGTTAATTGCTTGAAACTGGCTTCGTCGCGATAAGATAGCCCTAATTCATCACAAATAGTGGCCAATAAATCATGTGATGATAACGCCGGATTGAGGATCACCGCCACTTGCGCTTGTTGCGGTAATCGTGAAATCATCGCCCGCAATACCGTTGTTTTTCCTGTCCCCACTTCCCCCGTTAATAAGCCAAAACCACCACCATCGGTGAGTCCTGATAGCATATGCGTTAATGCTTCTCGATGACGCTCACTGAGGTAGAGAAAACGGGCACTTGGCACAATTGAAAATGGTGCTTCATTTATGCCAAAAAAATCTTGGTACATATCTATACTCTAATACTTAAAATTATTTAGGAATAAATTATCGATAACATCATCAACAACATAAAAATACTTAGTACTGACAAACTCTCATTGCTGAGCGATATTTGCTATTATGATGACATCAACAAACCAGTGTATATTGGTTAACAAAATAATACCGATTAACATTATCATGCTGTGATAATGGTGACTTTTTCATTGTGATCTACAACTATTAGCCCCGCGTGGTATTAAGGAGTCTTCATTGCAAACCTATCTTGTCGGTGGTGCTGTTCGCGACACTTTATTAGGCTTACCTATAACAGATCAAGACTGGGTTGTTGTTGGCACCACACCAACGGCCATGCTTGAATTAGGTTATGAGCAAATTGGCAGTGATTTTCCCGTTTTTCTTCATCCTCGAACCAAACAAGAATATGCCCTCGCACGTACCGAGCGTAAATCAGGCCATGGTTACACTGGCTTTAGCTGTTATGCCGCTGCCGATGTTACCCTTGAACAAGATCTATTACGACGTGATTTAACCATCAATGCTATTGCCCAAGATCAACAAGGGCAACTCATCGATCCATACCATGGTCAATATGATCTAGAACATAAGATCTTACGTCATGTTTCACCTGCATTTAGCGAAGATCCATTGCGCGTATTACGCGTCGCCCGTTTTGCCGCTCGTTTTGCTCACTTAGGCTTTACTATTGCTGCCGAAACCATGGCATTAATGCAAGAAATTGTCGTCAGTGGTGAATTAGCCAACCTAACCCCAGAGCGAGTATGGCTTGAGTGGCACAAATCACTTTCAAGCAATGATCCACAGGTCTTTTTAAGCGTATTACGTCAGTGTGGTGCTTTAGCGGTAATTATGCCTGAAATCGATGCGCTATTTGGCATACCACAACCCGTAAAATGGCATCCTGAAATCGATTGTGGTATCCATACGTTGCTTGTCGCAAAACAAGCAGCTGTACTCAGCGATGATACAATCATTCGTTTTGCTGCCCAAGTACATGATCTTGGTAAAGCACTTTCCCCTAAAGATGATTTACCTCACCATAAGACCCATTGCCGTGATGGTATTAAGCCAATCAAACAGTTATGTCAGCGAATAAAAGTACCAAATGATTATCGTGATTTAGCACTGTTAGTTTGTGCTCAACATACCAAGATCCACCATGCTCAAGAAATGCGCGCCAGCACTTTTATTTCGATATTTGATCAAATAGATGCATGGCGAAAACCCCAGCGCATTGAGCAACTGGCCATATGTTGTCGTGCTGATGCTCGCGGTCGCCACGGTTTGGAAGCAACGGTCTATCCACAAGCAGACATCACCATTGCTGCTTTTGATATCGCTCAAGCAGTCCCTGTCGCCCCGATTATTGCCGCAGGGTTCATTGGCGCTGAAATCAAACAGCAATTAACGCAAGCCCGTACCCTCGCTGTTGATGAATATTTACAGCGTACACGCACCTAATCTATAGCAATAAAAAAGCCGACATAAAGTCGGCTTTTTTGTAACACGTTTATTCTAAAATTATTTAGATAATAAAAATAGGAATAAACCAGCACCTAATATTAAACGGTAGATAACAAATGGCGTCATACCTAAACGTGTCACTAATTTTAAGAACACGTGAATACATGCATATGCACTAACAAACGAAACCGCAATACCAATACTTAGATTACTGATATCAATCGGCTCAGTGCCGGTTACCAGTTTAAGACCTAAATACCCGCCCGCAAGCAAAATAATAGGTATCGACATTAAGAATGAGAATCGTGCCGCTGCTTCACGAGTAAAGCCAAGATATAGAGCGGCGGTCATGGTTGCACCAGAGCGAGACGTACCAGGAATGATAGCGGCAGCTTGGGCTAAACCGATTAAGACCGCACTTTTCCATGTGGTTTGATATTCATTGTCAGTCTGCTTAGCATGTTTATCAACCCACCATAACAGCAAGCCGAAAATAATAGTTGTACAAGCAATAACCCACGCAGAACGCAAATACATCTCGATGAAGTCTTTCATCAACAAGCCAAAAATACAGGCTGGAATGGTTGAAATAACAATCATCCATGCTAATTTAGATTCAGCATTATGTTGACGTTTAAAAATTGAAGCTAGCCATGCGCTAAGTAGCGTAACAACTTCTTTACGGAAATAAATCATTACCGCTAATAATGTTCCTACATGCACCGCAACATCAAATGCCAACCCTTGATCTGACCAGCCCAATATTTCTGACGGTAAAATAAGATGGGCAGAACTCGATACAGGTAAAAACTCTGTTAATCCCTGTAACAGGGCAAGCATAATCGCTTCAAAGTGACTCATTCATTATCCTTAATTTAGGTTATATATCGCTATAAGTAATATTTTATTCAACAGGCCATAATGACTGTTGAGGTGAAAATTTTTGCCATAACTCCGCAATCGTCTGTTGCTGTCCGGGAATAACTAACTCAGGACATAATTCACTCATTGGCCAAAGCACAAAGGCAAATTTATACAGATCAGACCGAGGTATTGTAGGTGAGCACTCACAAACTACGTCACCATAAAGTAAAATATCGAGATCAATTGTACGACTTTGATTTTTTTGGGTATTTTCAGGTCGTCCTAATTGCCGTTCAATCTCTTTTAGTGATTGCTGCAGAGTCGCTAATGACAATGACGTTTTTATTTCAATGACACTATTAAAGAAATTATCACCGTTAAAACCAACAGGTTCTGCTTCAAAAATACGTGACATACGCCATGAACTCGCTAACTGCGCCACCGCCTTGACGCCAGCGGGTAAGTAATGTTCGCGATCAATATTGCTGCCAATGCTGATATAAGCGGTGATCACTACTTAATGCCTCGTTCGATCTGAACCCCAACGCCAGCGGCATTAGCAATGGCGCTCGGTTTGGTCACGCGCACTTTAATCCATGGCACTGCAAAGCGCGTCATGATCAAAGTAGCAATATCTTCTGCAACGCGTTCAACTAACAAAAAACGCCCTTGAGTAATATGTTCAGTAACCGCAGTACTAACCATTGAGTAATCTAACGCTAAATTAACATCATCCGCTATGGCTGCAGGACGATTATCGTGAGCCATCTCTAAATCTAATACTAATTTTTGCTTAATTTTTTGTTCCCAGTCATACACTCCAATAGTGGCGATAACTTCAAGTTGTTCTATAAATACCGTGTCCATATTTAATCGCTAATTTTGATAGAGGTCGGATACCTAATACACACAAAAACGCGTATTATCAGGCTATATAAGTTAGCGAAAACACCTGCTAACTGGTCAACAACACATTGAATGCTGACCATAATTATGACTATATCACAGCCATAAACACGCTGATATTTATCAGTACCAATATTGATCAAGATAAGATCCAGCTAACATTTAGCGGCAATAAAGAATGCCACTTATCTTTCAAATAACCGGGATATTGCATGACACCATTAGCGTTACTGATGATCATTGCGGCTTATCTATTAGGATCTATTTCCAGTGCAGTATTAATTTCAAAACTGTACCACTTTCCAGATCCTCGTACCCATGGCTCACTCAATCCGGGCGCAACCAATGTCCTTCGCCTCGGAGGTAAAACGGCCGCAATATTAGTCTTAGTTGCTGATATTTTAAAAGGCATGATTCCTGTTTGGTTAAGCTACTTTTTAGGCTTAAATCCTTTCCTATTAGGCATCATAGGCATCGCAGCTTGCCTTGGTCATATCTACCCTATCTTCTTCCATTTTCAAGGTGGTAAAGGGGTCGCTACCGCACTTGGTGCATTAGCCCCTATCGGCTGGGATCTCAGTGGTGGTTTAATTATTATTTGGATATCAGCACTGACATTAACCGGCTATTCATCTCTCGCATCGTTAATTACCGCCCTTGTTGCACCACTGATGACATGGATGGTCAAACCTGAATACACCATGCCCGTCGCGATGCTGTCTTGCTTAATTATCTTTCGTCATCAAGATAATATTCGTCGTTTACTCGACGGTGACGAAACAAAAATATGGCAGAAATTTGCCCGAAAAAGTAACGAAAAGCAATAAATACACAGAAAAAAACACAAAAAAAGCGAGAACATATGTTCTCGCTTTTTGTTTGAATTAATGCATATTTATTACTAAGCAACAGGCTTCAGTTGATCGATAGGCCAACGTGGATAAACCTTAACACCAAGATCCATCAATTCATTATTCTTTAGACGTTGCATACCAGCATAAGCAATCATCGCACCATTATCGGTACAAAATTCAGTACGTGGATAAAACACTTGGCCATGCATGCCTTTCATCAAGGTTTCAAGCTGTTGACGTAATGATTTATTTGCACTTACGCCGCCAGCAATCACTAGGCGCTTATAGCCCGTTTGCTTTAATGCACGCTTACATTTTATCGCTAACGTATCAACAACAGCGTCTTGGAACGCATACGCAATATCAGCACGTGTTTGTGGATCATCATCATTGCCCCGAATCGTATTCGCCGCAAATGTTTTTAATCCTGAAAAACTAAAATCAAGACCTGGGCGATCTGTCATTGGACGTGGGAACTTAAATCGTCCCGGCGTACCTTGTTCAGCCATTTTAGACAGTAACGGACCACCAGGGTAATCAAGCCCCATCATCTTCGCTGTTTTATCAAAAGCTTCACCCGCGGCGTCATCCACTGACTCACCAAGAATTTTATAATCACCAATACCACGCACATCTACCATCATGGTATGTCCGCCAGAAACCAGCAATGCCACAAAAGGAAATTCAGGTGGATTATCTTCTAACATTGGTGCGAGTAGATGACCTTCCATATGGTGTACGGCAACCGCAGGTAAATCCCATGCATAAGCTAAACTACGACCAATTGTTGCGCCCACTAGTAGCGCGCCAACAAGACCAGGACCAGCAGTGTACGCAACACCGTCAAGATCGTCTTGCGTTAAGCCCGCAGCAGCCAAGGTTGCCGTAATTAAGGGAATGGTTTTTTTAACATGATCACGTGACGCTAACTCAGGAACAACACCACCGTAATCAGCATGTAACTTTACTTGACTGTAAAGTTCATGTGCCAATAAACCTTTTTCATCATCAAAAATTGCGATACCTGTTTCATCACAGGAGGTCTCAATGCCCAATATACGCATAACAGCCTCTATACTATTCTGGGACCTAATCTAAAAAATCAGCCTAGTTTCAACAACAACCGATAATTCATACAGGTTTATAAGGGAGTAATTGGATGCCATGTTACCGCTGTTAACACAAATTAACCAGTTCATAGGCGTAGAATGCTTTACAAATACCCCCAAATCAGATTAGAATTTCGCACCATTTTAATCATCTGACACTTTGAACGTCAGTATTAAACCGAATCACTCTGAGGTGAGTATTACATGCCAGTAATCAAAGTACGTGAAAACGAACCGTTTGACGTAGCACTACGTCGTTTCAAGCGCTCTTGCGAAAAAGCAGGTATCCTTTCTGAAGTTCGTCGTCGTGAGCACTTCGAAAAGCCAACAACTGTACGTAAGCGTGCTAAAGCAGCGGCAGTTAAGCGTCACCTGAAGAAATTGGCTCGCGAAAACGCGCGTCGCGTTCGTCTGTACTAATCGTTAGATTATTAAACAGAAGGATCGCGTAATGACTCTTATTGAACGTCTTAAAGGCGAACAAATAGCGGCGATGAAGGCGAAGGATAAACCTCGTCTTGGTGCTATCCGTTTGGTTCTTGCTGCAATTAAACAACGCGAAGTTGACGAAAAGATCACTCTTTCCGATGATGACGTATTGGTAGTTTTGACCAAAATGGTGAAGCAACGTCGTGACTCTGTAGCGCAGTATGAAGCTGCAGGCCGTCAAGATCTTGCTGATATTGAACATGCTGAAATCAGCGTCTTAGCAGAATTTATGCCTCAACCATTAAGTGAAGATGAAATCTCTGCTTTGATGGATGAAGCTATTGCTGCAACAGGTGCTGCTAGCATGCAAGATATGGGCAAGGTTATGGGCGTACTGAAACCGCAAATTCAGGGTCGTGCCGATATGGGGATTGTTAGCAAGCTGGTGAAAATCAAGCTAGGCTAATCACTCCTCTTATTCTGCAACAAGCCGTGCTATTCTTTCGGAATGCGCGGCTTGTTTGTATCTGACAATCCCCACTTTTAACGGTTCAACCGTTACTCTTTTTGTTTACTCTAGGTTGTTTGCTTTGTTATGGCAGGAAAAATACCGCGTTCATTTATTGATGATTTAATCTCTCGACACGATATTGTCGATGTCATTGACGCGCGCGTAAAACTCAAAAAACAAGGTAAGAACTTTGGTGCCTGTTGTCCTTTCCATAACGAAAAAACACCCTCTTTTTCGGTAAGCCAAGAAAAACAGTTCTATCATTGTTTTGGGTGCGGTGTTCATGGCAACGTACTTGATTTCGTGATGGAGTATGATCGGTTAGAGTTTGTCGATGCTATTGAAGAGCTCGCCTCACAACTAGGTTTAGAAGTACCACGAGAAAACGATGGTACCAATGCACCTCGTGGCCCTAAAGCGGCAGATAAACGTAATTACTATGAACTCATGGGCCAAGTGTCACAGTTTTATCAATCACAACTACGGGCGCAAGATGCTCAGGTTGCGGTTGATTATCTCAAGGGACGTGGTTTATCAGGCGATATTGTAAAAAAATTCAATATCGGTTTTATTCCCGATCAATGGGACATGGTTCGCACTCGCTTTGGGCGTGATAATGAATCGCAAAAAGCACTTGTTAACACTGGAATGCTGATCGAAAATGATCAAGGTCGTCGTTATGACCGCTTCCGTGGACGAGTGATGTTTCCGATCCATGATCGCCGAGGACGCGTGATTGGTTTTGGGGGGCGAGTATTAGGTGATGGTACGCCAAAATACCTTAACTCCCCTGAAACTGATATTTTTCATAAAGGCCGAGAGCTTTATGGATTATATGAAGTACTACAAACCCATCGTGAACCTGAAAAGATCATGGTAGTTGAAGGTTATATGGATGTCGTCGCGTTGGCCCAATTTGGTGTCGATTATGCGGTTGCATCGTTAGGCACCTCAACCACCGGTGATCATATTCAAAGCCTGTTCCGTCAAACCAGCACTGTTGTGTGTTGTTATGATGGTGACCGTGCAGGACGAGAAGCTGCATGGCGAGCAATGGAACAAGCATTGCCTTACCTAACCGATGGTCGTCAGCTAAAGTTCATGTTCTTACCTGATGGCGAAGATCCAGATTCATGTATTCGCGCCGAAGGTAAAACTCAATTTGAACAACGCATTGATGCAGCGACATCGCTATCAGAATTTTTGTTTAATAGCTTAATGCTTCAAATTGATACCAGTAGCCGTGAAGGTAAAGCGAAACTCACCACACTCGCTGTTCCCTTAATTGATAAAGTACCAGGTGGCACTCTGCGACTATACTTGAGAGAGTTACTGGGTAAAAAACTCGGCTTACCTGATGAAGCACAATTACAGCAACTACTCTCAAAGCATGGTCAAATCACTAAACCGGTAGGCCAAGTACAAATTAAGCGTACACCAATGCGAGAAGTTATCGCATTATTGATTCAACACCCACACTTTGTGCAACAGCTTGAATTTGATATGGACGCATTTGCTGTTATTGAGCTCGCCGGATTAAATTTATTGCTATCTATAGTTGATAAATGCCGAAACAATCCCAATATTAGCACTGGACAGCTTTTAGAATATTGGCGTGGCACCAAAAATGAAGCCATGATGGCACGGCTTGCCGCGTGGGAGCTACCGTTGTCAAATGATGAAGACAACAGCCTCGATGTATTTTTAGACGCAATGGATAAAATTATTATTCAATGTGTTAATCAACAAATTGAACAGTTGCAGACTAAATCAAGAACTGTCGGCTTATCAGTCGAAGAAAAGCAGGAATTACAATCCTTATTACTGGATCGTCCTGCCTAATAAGTAGTCAACAATTAAGAAATTTGTTATAATGACTGGTTTGCAACTCTGCATACTAAATTATCACTCAGACCCGAAGTTGGATACCGTCTATGGAGCAAAATCCGCAGTCACAGCTAAAGTTACTTGTTGCTAAAGGCAAGGAACAAGGCTATCTGACCTACGCCGAAGTAAATGACCACCTACCAGAAGACATTGTTGATTCTGATCAGGTTGAAGACATTATTCAAATGATTAATGACATGGGTATCAAGGTAGTTGAAACTGCCCCTGATGCCGATGAACTCATGATGACTGAAGATAATGCCGACGAAGACGCCATTGAAGCAGCGGCGCAAGCATTATCAAGCGTAGAAAGCGAGATCGGTCGCACAACAGACCCAGTACGTATGTACATGCGTGAAATGGGCACGGTTGAACTACTTACTCGCGAAGGCGAAATTGATATCGCAAAACGCATTGAAGATGGTATTAACCAAGTTCAATGCTCTGTTGCTGAATACCCTTCAGCAATCGCTCATTTACTTGAGCAGTTTGACAAAGTTGAAGCCGATGAACTTCGTCTAACTGATATCATTTCAGGCTTTGTTGATCCAAACGAAGAAGCTACTGCAGCGCCAACAGCAACACACATTGGCTCAGAATTAAGCGAAACCGATCTTGCAGATGAAGATAAAGATCTTGAAGACGGTGACGATGACGATGACGAAGATGGCGCTGAAGAAGAAGAAGACGATGGCAGCATCGACCCAGAATTGGCGCGTGAAAAGTTCTTAGAACTTCGCCAATCTTATGAAAAAATGGCTTTAGCCATTAACACTAATGGTCGTCAGCACGCGACAACTGAAGTTGCCGTTGAAGAATTGTCAGAAATCTTCAAGCAATTCCGTCTGATTCCAAAGCAATTTGATCGTCTAGTTAGCTCACTACGTGACTCAATGGATAAAGTACGCACTAATGAGCGTCTTATCATGCGTATGTGTGTTGATAACAGCAAAATGCCAAAGAAAACGTTCATTAGCTTATTTGCAGGCAATGAATCAAACAGTGATTGGATCGACACTGCACTTAACTCAGGTAAGCCTTACGCTGAACGTTTAAAGAATTATGAAGAAGATCTTCGTCGTTCAACGTTAAAGCTACGCATTCTTGAGCAAGAAACAGGTCTTTCAATCGAACGTATTAAAGACATCAGCCGTCGTATGTCTATCGGTGAAGCAAAAGCGCGCCGTGCGAAAAAAGAGATGGTTGAAGCTAACTTACGTCTGGTTATTTCTATCGCGAAGAAGTACACCAACCGTGGTTTGCAGTTCTTGGATCTAATCCAAGAAGGTAACATTGGTCTAATGAAAGCGGTTGATAAATTTGAATACCGTCGTGGTTACAAATTCTCAACTTACGCAACATGGTGGATCCGTCAGGCAATCACACGTTCAATCGCAGACCAGGCACGTACTATTCGTATCCCTGTGCACATGATTGAAACCATCAACAAATTGAACCGCATCTCACGTCAGATGCTACAAGAGATGGGCCGTGAGCCATTACCTGAAGAATTGGCTGAACGCATGCAAATGCCGGAAGACAAAATCCGCAAGGTACTGAAAATTGCGAAAGAGCCAATCTCAATGGAAACCCCTATCGGTGATGATGAAGATTCACACCTAGGTGATTTCATTGAAGATACAACACTTCAACTTCCAATGGATGCAGCAACAGCAACTAACTTGCGTGCCGCAACTAACGACGTACTTGCTGGGCTAACGCCTCGTGAAGCAAAAGTACTTCGTATGCGTTTTGGTATCGATATGAATACCGACCACACGCTAGAAGAAGTGGGTAAGCAATTTGATGTTACTCGTGAGCGTATTCGTCAGATTGAAGCAAAGGCACTACGTAAATTACGTCACCCAAGCCGTTCAGATGTGCTTCGTAGTTTCCTTGATGAATAAGTAAACCCGATAGCATTATCGAAAAAAAGCGAGCCTTGAGCTCGCTTTTTTATTATCGGCAATAGCAACATTGAACTGTGAACAAGTCCATAAAACTTATCTAACTGTTGAAAAAACAAACAAATTTTCGGCGTTAATCGCTAGACAAGTGCGACACCATCCCCTATAATTTGCCGCATATGGCCCCTTAGCTCAGTGGTTAGAGCAGGCGACTCATAATCGCTTGGTCCCCAGTTCAAGTCTGGGAGGGGCCACCAAATTCGAAAAAGCTGAAGTATTTTTACTTCAGCTTTTTTTCGTTTGGGCTTCATGAAAGTTTCAGCCCTCTCCCTATTTTTCTCAGTAACAACACCACAAAAAATTCATAAAACACACCGACACTTGATAAATAGCAAAGCTTTGTTTTTATTTTTCCACATAATCATCATTTTTATGTCACACATGACATTGACAATGAACAGCTATATCTCAGGGTGCCAAATGGTGGAATATCTGCTATAATCCTGCGCTTGAATATTAGGGTTACAATCAATGTTGCAAAGGCATTTATCTACTTGTTCAATAATAACAACAATATATTTGATGCCGCTTAAGATCACCTAGAGATGAACTTTACAAAAGCGCACTAACGCTTTTTTAAAGTAATATTTAAAGCGTTTTTTATTTATTCATTACTCACTATCAGCTCTTAACAACATGTTGATGATCTGATCATGATTAATGTTAATTTTCCCTTGGGTAAAAAGTTCGTCCGGAGAGTATCCTCAATGAAAAAGACCAAGATCGTATGTACGATTGGACCAAAAACTGAATCTGTAGAAATGCTTACTAAACTAGCTAACGCTGGTATGAACGTAATGCGTCTTAACTTCTCACACGGTGACTTCGAAGAACACGGTCAGCGTATCACTAACCTACGTGAAGTTATGGCTAACACAGGCAAAGAACTAGCAATTTTGCTAGATACTAAAGGTCCTGAAATTCGTACTATCAAACTAGAAGGTGGCAATGACTTCACTCTAGTAGCTGGTCAAGATTTCACTTTCACAACAGATACATCTGTAGTCGGTAATCAAGACCGTGTGGCAGTGACTTACCCTGGTTTTGCTAAAGATCTAGCAAAAGGCAACATTATCCTAGTAGACGATGGTCTAATTGAAATGGAAGTGTTGGAAACAACAGAAACTGAAGTTAAGTGTAAAGTACTTAACAGCGGTGACCTAGGCGAAAACAAAGGTGTTAACCTTCCTGGCGTTTCTGTAAAACTTCCAGCTCTTGCTGAAAAAGATAAAGCTGACCTTAAATTTGGTTGTGAGCAAGGCGTTGATTTTGTTGCTGCATCTTTTATCCGTAAGGCTGAAGACGTACTAGAAATCCGCGCGCTACTAGAAGCAAACGGCGGCGCTGACATTCAAATCATCTCTAAGATCGAAAACCAAGAAGGTGTTGATAACTTTGACGCTATTCTTGAAGCATCTGACGGTATCATGGTTGCTCGTGGTGACCTTGGTGTTGAGATTCCAGTTGAAGAAGTTATCTTTGCTCAAAAGATGATGATCGAGAAGTGTAACCGCGCTCGTAAAGTAGTTATCACTGCAACACAAATGCTTGATTCAATGATCAAGAACCCACGTCCAACACGCGCAGAAGCGGGTGACGTTGCTAACGCAATCATGGATGGTACTGATGCAGTAATGCTTTCTGGTGAATCAGCTAAGGGTAAATACCCAATCGAAGCTGTAACTATCATGGCGCAAATCTGTGCACGTACAGATAAAGTACTTAAAGCTGAGCTAGGTTCACGTCTAGATAGCCCACGTCTACGTATTACTGAAGCGGTATGTAAAGGTGCAGTTGACACAGCAGAGAAACTAAATGCTCCGCTAATCATCGTTGCAACTGAAGCAGGTAAATCTGCTCGTTCAATCCGTAAGTACTTCCCAACAGCACGTATCCTTGCTGTAACAACAAATACTAAGACAGCGGCTCAACTATGTCTTTCTAAAGGTGTTACACCTGTTATTGTTGATGCAATCGACAGTACTGATGCATTCTACCTACGCGGTAAAGAGTTAGCTCTTGAAACTGGCCTAGGTGCTAAAGGCGATATCGTTGTTATGGTTTCTGGCGCACTAGTTGCTTCAGGCACAACCAACACTGCATCTGTTCACGTACTATAATTGTTCGTAAATAGACACTAAAAAAGGGAGCTTCGGCTCCCTTTTTATTCATCGGTCATTGTAATTGTAGCGTCCTTCATATTCCGATATTCTTTGTAACACCGTTATTATTTATAAAATAACAACCATAAAACATAGTTCATATCGTTATTTTATAAATCAATACCTAACAATAGTAATATTCCCGCTATCAATCCATTTTAATCATTGTTTATCACCCTCTTTAATGTTTAAGCAACAAACAAAGCCAGTTATACTTCTAATCAATAGACATTCATGCATTAATAACTTTCAACAAAAGTTGTGTTTGGATGCTGTCGAATAAATATAACAACAAAGAGGGAAACCGTGTCCAGTCCTACGCAAACGAATAAAATTATGGAGGTCATACGACAAGATATTTTGCTTGGCAAATTGACGCCAGGACAAAAACTTGTTGTTGCTGATTTGAAAGAACACTATCAAGTCGGTGCATCACCTATTCGTGAAGCCTTAGTCCAATTATCGTGGAAAAAGTATGTTAAATTTGCCCCACAAAAAGGTTGCTGGGTAGCGCCTGTTTCTGTGGAAGAACTAACAGATCTTTTTAATGCTCACCAATTAATTTCACATGAATTATTAAAAAAAGCCATTTTACAAGGTGATGAGGCTTGGGAACTTAATATTCTCACCAGTTACCATAAATTAAGCCGTCTTAATCCAACCTCTGATAACGCTGATCTTTCTGAGTGGGAACAGCGTCATGGTGATTTTCATATTGCTATTTTATCGGGCAGTAATTCTCCGGTATTACTTGATCTTTACCTTGATATTTATGAGCAACTTAAGCGTTATCGTCATATTTGGCTAAGTCAATCTCGTGATAGCGAAAACCGTTATCATGATGGTGGAGAACATGAAGCGTTAATGAAAGCAGTCTTAGATCGTGATGTTGAACTAGCACGAACAATCATGCATGACCACTCAAAAAATGCCGTCAGTTCAGTGAGTCCATATCTCTAGATTTACTCCAATAATTAAACAGCAAAAAACCCATGCCACATTAATGTCATGGGTTTTTTTGTTATCCTCTAAGACTATGCTTTTAAAGCACGCTCACCACGAGCTAAACCAACAATACCACTACGAGCCACTTCAATGATCTCTGTCGCCTCACCCACTGCAGCTAAAAATGCATCTAGCTTACCGCCGGTTCCCACCAATTGGATGGTATAAATCTGACTGGTTACATCAACAATTAAGCCTCTAAAAATATCAGCGGTACGTTTTACCTCTGCTCGCGCAAAACCACTGGCTTTGACTTTTACCAACATTAATTCTCGTTCAATATGATCAGATGCCGTGACATTACTGACCTTTAAAATATCGATAAGTTTGTGCAGCTGTTTTTCAATTTGTTCATACGCGGCTTCATCTTCAACGTGGGTAGTAATATTTAACCGTGATAAGGTAGGATCATCCGTTGGAGCAACAGTTAATGACTCGATGTTATAACCACGTTGGGAAAATAAGCCCACCACCCGTGACAAAGCCCCTGGCTGGTTTTCAAGTAATACTGAAATAATTCTACGCATTATGTACGCTCCGTTTTACTTAACCACATGTCACTCATCGCACCACCACGAATCAACATCGGGTACACATGCTCAGTTTCATCAACACTGATATCAATAAAAACCAATTTATCTTTCAAGGCTAATGCTTGTTCTAATTGCTGATCCAACTGTTTAGGATCGGAAATACGAACCCCAACATGACCATAAGCTTCAGCAATCGCGGCAAAATCAGGCACAGAATCCATATAAGATTGAGAATGGCGACCTTGATAAATCATATCTTGCCATTGCTTTACCATGCCAAGAAAACGATTATTAAGATTGATAATTTTCACGGGAATATCGTATTGCAATGCGGTTGAAAGCTCTTGAATATTCATTTGAATACTGCCATCCCCCGTTACGCACACCACTTCTGCATCAGGTAATGCAAATTTAACCCCCATTGCTGCAGGCAGACCAAATCCCATAGTGCCAAGACCGCCTGAATTGATCCAACGTCGAGGTTTATCAAATGGATAATACAATGCGGCGAACATTTGATGCTGACCTACATCGGAAGAGACATAAGCATCACCATCAGTAAGACGATACAAAGATTCAATTACCTGTTGCGGTTTAATGCGATCTGTTGTGGTGTCATAGCGCAGACATTGACGCTGACGCCATGTCGATATTTGTTGCCACCATGGCTGTAATGCTGCTTGATTATCAATATCGTCTTGCTCATTAACCAATTTAAGCATACACGTCAGCACAGTATCAGCAGAACCTACAATAGGGATATCAACCGCCACCGTTTTTGATATCGATGACGGATCAATATCAATGTGCATAATAGTTGCATTGGGGCAGTACTTTTCAAGATTATTAGTGGTGCGATCATCAAATCTAACCCCGATCCCAAAAATAAGATCTGCATTATGCATCGCCATATTAGCTTCATAGGTTCCATGCATACCCAACATACCCAAACATTGCGCATGTGTTCCCGGAAAAGCACCAAGCCCCATTAGTGTATTAACCACCGGAATATGTAAACTTTCAGCTAATGCTATCAATGGCTCACTACAGTTAGACATCACCGCGCCACCACCAACGTACAGCACAGGTTGTTTGGCGGCTAATAAGGCTTTGACACCCCGCTTAATTTGACCTTTATGACCTTGAGTTGTGGGATTATAAGAACGTAATGCTATCGATTCAGGATACTGGTAGGGATAGGTTTCTGCCGGATTAAGCATATCTTTGGGAATATCAACCACAACCGGCCCTGGACGGCCACTGGCAGCAATATAAAACGCTTTTTTGATAATAGTGGGGATATCTTCCGGTTTTGTTACCAAAAAGCTGTGCTTTACGACAGGGCGGGAAATGCCGACCATATCACACTCTTGAAAGGCATCATTACCAATCAAGTTACTCATTACTTGGCCGGACAATACAACCAGTGGGATCGAGTCCATATAAGCGGTAGCAATACCAGTGATCGCATTGGTTGCACCAGGGCCGGAGGTAACAAGGACAACACCCACGTCTCCTGTTGCTCTAGCATAGCCATCAGCCATGTGCACAGCGGCTTGCTCATGACGTACAAGTACATGTTCAATATCGCTTTTTTCATGTAAAGCATCATAAATATCAAGAACCGAGCCTCCGGGATAACCGAAGATATGCTTAACGCCTTGATCGATCATTGAACGAACGATCATGTCTGCGCCAGACAACATTTCCATATTTTGTCTCCAGATCGATAAAACATAGTTAGGGCTTATTTTTAGCCTAATAAAAAACATGAATACTCATGCTATGTTTATCATGGTTATAATAATAACCACGAATAACCGTAACAACTTTAACGCTTTTGCATCATTCATTGCTAGAGCAAAAGACAAGTTTACGGTTTATATCTATCGGATCTAAAATTGTTAATGTTTTATATAGATCTTAGTAAACTCTATACTACCAACGACTACTATTCGATGCGAACTCAGAATATCCCTCTTTACTCAAATAAAAAAAAGAAGCCTTAAAGGCTTCTTTCTTAAATCTAAGCAAAAAATAGATTAGTCGTCTTTTTGTTGCGCTTTTTTATGGCTTTCTTCGTACATATGTTCAATCTCTTTATGGTAACGATCTTGAATCACTTTACGACGTAATTTTTGCGTTGGTGTTAATTCACCTTTATCCATTGAGAATGATTTAGGTAATAAGGTGAATTTTTTTACTTGCTCAAAACGTGCTAGATCTTTCTGTAACTCAATCACACGTTTCTCAATTAATTCAACAATTTGGCTGTGTTTAACCAATTCCATGCGATCTTGATATTTAATATTGAGCTCACGCGCATGTTCTTCTAGTGTTTCAAAACAAGGTACGATCAATGCTGATACGAATTTACGGGTGTCAGCAATAACCGCAATTTGTTCAATTAGATGATCTTTACCAATCGCACCTTCAATCACTTGTGGTGCAATATACTTACCACCCGATGTTTTCATTAACTCTTTGATACGATCAGTAATAAACAAATTACCTTGTTCATCGATATAACCCGCATCACCGGTTTTAAGAAATCCATCATCAGTAAAATTGTTCGCTGTCTCTTCTGGCATATTGTAATAGCCACGCATAACCATCGGACCGCGTACTAAAATTTCATTATCTTTACCAATTTTAACTTCAGCACCTGGCATTGGCATACCAATTGAATCAGGGTTATAGCAGCGATCATCCCAACAAGACACCGTCGCAGTGGTTTCTGTCATACCATAGCCTAACTTTACGTTAATCCCCATAGCATGGAAAAAACGACCAATGCCCGCATCTAATTTAGCGCCGCCACATGGCATACACTTAATATTGCCACCCAATACTGCACGTAATTTAGACAGCACCATTTTATCGGCTAAGTTATGGCTTTTCTGTAATAACCATGAAGGCTCACGACACTCTTGACGAGCCAACGACATCCTTGCACCCATATTTACAGCCCAAGTAAAAATCATCTTACGATGAAAAGGGGCACGAGCGACTTTTTCATGAACACCTGAATATATTTTTTCATAAACACGAGGCACAGCAGACATGTAATTAGGCTTTACTGTCACTAACGCTTCTTTGAGCTTATTGGTATCTGACAGATAACAATTAATGACGCCACGGTGTAAGACATAAAATGTCCAAGCACGTTCAAAGACATGTGATAACGGTAAGAAACATAATGATGTATCGCCTTCATCTAATGCTAAACGTTCATCATGAGCAATAATTTGTGAAGCAATATTAGCATAATCAAGCATTACCCCTTTAGGTGTACCTGTGGTACCCGAGGTATAGATCAGCGTTAATAAATCATCCATAGCCAAGCTGTCTAAACGGGCATCAAGCTCTGACTGATACTCTGAAGAGGCTGTTTTTAAAAAATCGACGTAATGACAAACTAATGGGTGTTGAGGTAATTCAACATCATCTGTTAGTGCAACAATACGCTCTAAATTCGGACACTGATCAGCAATAGCTACCGCTATATTTAGCTGTGCTTGTCCACCAACAAAGAGGACTTTTACATTGGCATCATTAATGATATATGCAGATTGCTGAGGTGTATTGGTTGGATAAATAGGCACCGTAACACAGCGGTTATATAGCGAAGCAAAATCAGCAACCGTCCAACGAGGCATATTATTAGCAAAAATACCGACTTTATCTTGTACTGCTAAACCTTGATTTAGTAGTGCTAATGCCAATTGTTGAATTTTTTCACCAAAATTATTCCAGCTAATATCTTGCCATTCATCATTAACTTGATGACGTAAAGCAGGCGTGTCGCCTAAGCGCGCAATTTGCTGACGAATACGGTGAACAATATGGAAATCATGTTGTGCCATAAGTACTCTATTTTTTTAGCTTACACTTGTAAGCTGATTTGAGAGATGCAGTCTACAATTCAGTCTTTGAAAAGCCAACTATAATGAATATTAAATTATAGTTTCTGATGACCGAGATCACTCTATACCCGCTTACTTATTGTCTTCAATGACTTTTTAAACAAACAATAAAAGTGTAAGAATCTATAAATAACATGGTCTCATAACAGAAAAAGAACCTAAACAATCTACGTGAAAATAGAAACTTTAAATATCATTACTATAAAATCTCGCCACGCTAACCTATTGCTAATCAAAGCATATGATTTTATTTTTACCATAAAAAAAGCCAGCGTTTAAGCTGGCCTTATAATAACGCTTTATAAACTATTAGCTGGTCAGATCACCACAGATAGCCATTAACTGATCACGCATCCAGATATTACCTTTATCTTTCTGCGTTGATTCATGCCAGCTTAGGTAGCCTGTGATTTTTGCATTAGTAAAAGGCAACGGCAGTACTTTAATTTGTAAGTTTTCAGCAGACGCTTCAGCTAACCAACGCGGGGCAACGGCAATCAATTCAGATTGGCTAACAACAAACATAATGTCGTTCAGACTTGCGCCTTGATAAGCATCCTGACAATTTGTTTCACTGTGATTATAGATATCATCAGCAAACATTTTCACATCTGATACTGATTTTAATACAGCATGCATTTCGTTACTGAATTCATCAGCAGAAATACTGTCACCAATTCGAGGGTGATTATTAGCTGCAATAGCCACTAACTCATCACAAAATAATTCAGTACTACAGAAACCATCTTCATCAAAACGAGTATAGTCAATCACAAAATCAACTTCTTGATAACGCATTTTTTGTGATAATTCGGCATCCACTTCTGCTTCTAATTGCAGTTGAATATGTGGTGCTTGTTCGCGCATGGTCGACAATACTGTCGGTGCGAAACGCATATCTGAAGGGCTACAAATTGCGAGTTTAAAAGTGCGGCTTGATGTTAATGGTGCAAAGATAGAGCAAGGTAATTCGTTTTTTACCAACTGCAATGCTTGACGTAATGGACCAAACAATTGTTTAGCACGTTGCGTTGGTTGAATACCACGACCATGACGAATGAAAAGATCATCATTAAACATCACTTTTAAACGCGCAACCGCATTACTTACTGCGGGTTGCGACATACCTAAATTTTGTGCTGCTCGCGTTATATTTTGCTCTTGCATAACGGCATCAAAAACGGTCAATAGATTAAGGTCAACACTACGAAGTGTGGATTCCATACTGAAATTATCAACTGCAGCAACTGAAGTAGTCGTTCGGCTCATGTATACCTCTAAAAATAATCATTATTGGTGCATCGCAACGCTATACATAAGTTAGACATTAAATTTTTGTCTACAGTGTTTGCTTTGAATGCCCTAGTTGGGATACAGCCAGTATCAACCATATAGATTGATGTAACTAATAATAGAAAATAAGACAATATGAACAACCTCTTATTTAAAAATAATTCAGAAATATGAAACCTTAACAATCAAATACTTAGTCGCCAAATCAATATTCTTTAATTTAATATAAATAAAATAACTATTCATAAAATAAGATAAAATCACGTTTTAATTTCAAAGATTATCATTTATTTTCAAATATAAATTCACAATGGGAATATTATGTACTTATTATATATTTGTATTATGTATATATAAACAACCTTAAGTCATTACACCTATAAATATAACAATCAATAACAATTATTAATTTTAATAATAGTTATTTAAAGCACTTCAATAATCATTATTAATATTTATCATTCTTAATTGAAATATATATTATTTAATACAGTTATTAAGCGTGATTACGATGTCTATTTTTGGTTATCAAACGATAGCCTGTTCTTGAAAGTACAAAAAAAACACAACTTTTGGTTGACCTATAGCCCGTCTATTTGATATTCATTTGTTAACCAAATTTATTGAAGTCTTTAATGAAATGAAAACGTATTTCTATCTCCTCTTAGCCCTCCTCCTTATCGTGACATAATCACGCGGGTTGCTATCGAGTGGAAAACACCACTAAAGATTTCAAAACCCGCGCAAGCAAGCGCGGGTTTTTTCATATTTTGACCAGCGCAAGTGAATGCGGAACTCAGTCTTATTACAGGCTCACATATAAAAGTAAAAGGATGTCACTATGAAAGATCAGGTCATTATTTTTGATACCACTTTGCGTGATGGCGAACAAGCTTTATCCGCCAGTCTAACAGTTAAAGAAAAATTGCAAATTGCTTATGCGCTAGAACGCTTAGGTATCGATGTTATCGAGGCCGGTTTTCCAGTGTCATCCCCTGGTGATTTTGAATCAGTACAAACCATCGCTAAGCACATTAGAAACAGTCGTATATGTGCCTTGTCGCGTGCGGTCGAAAAAGACATTGATGTTGCCGCTGAATCGTTAAAAGCCGCTGAATCATTTCGTATCCATACCTTTATTTCAACCTCAACCGTCCATGTACAAGATAAATTGCGTCGTAGCTATGACGATGTAATTGCGATGGGCATTGCGGCAGTAAAACGGGCGCGTAAATATACCGATGATGTCGAGTTTTCCTGTGAAGATGCCGGACGGACACCAATTGATAATTTATGTCGTATGGTAGAAGCCGCAATTGATGCGGGAGCAACGACCATTAATATTCCCGATACTGTGGGTTACACCCTACCAAGTGAGTTTGGTGGCATTATCACCCAACTGTTTAATCGTGTACCCAATATCGATAAAGCCATCATCTCCGTGCATTGTCATGACGATCTTGGTATGTCAGTCGCAAACTCCATGGCAGCCATTCAAGCGGGCGCCCGCCAAGTAGAAGGCACCATTAACGGTTTAGGTGAACGCGCAGGTAATTGCGCCCTTGAAGAGATAGCGATGATCATTAAAACCCGTCAATCACTATTAGGGGTGCATACCAACCTCAAGCATGATGAAATCCATCGCACCAGTAAAATGGTTAGTCAGTTATGTAATATGCCGATTCAAGCCAATAAAGCTATCGTAGGCAGTAATGCTTTTAGTCACTCTTCAGGCATTCATCAAGACGGCATGCTGAAAAATAAAAATACCTACGAAATCATGACCCCAAATTCGATTGGTCTTAAAAACCAAGCATTGAACCTTACCAGTCGTTCTGGTCGTGCCGCGGTTAAGAGTCATATGGATACTCTTGGCTATACCGAGCATGAATATGACCTTGATAAACTGTATACCGATTTTCTTAGCCTAGCTGATAGAAAAGGCCAGGTATTTGATTATGATCTTGAAGCCTTAATGCATTTTTCTAATCTGCGCGATGAAGATGACTTTTTCAAAATAAACTATTTAAGCGTCCAATCTGGCAGTGTGATGGCAACCACTAGCATAAAACTTCAATGTGGCGATCAGGAAAAGTGTGAAGCCGCTGTCGGTAATGGTCCGGTAGATGCCTTGTATCAATGTATCTACCGCCTAACAGGGTATGAAATTGTACTTGATAAGTTTGATCTTACCGCCAAAGGCGAAGGTGAAGATGGCCTAGGACAAGCCGATATTATCGCTAATTACAAAGGCCGCAAGTACCACGGCACAGGCCTTGCGACAGATATTGTAGAAGCGTCAGGTCAAGCGCTGATCCATGTTATCAATAGTATTTATCGTGCCGATCAAATCGCAACTATCAAACAGCAACATAGCCACTAACGTTATTCATTAACAACAAATTCAATCTATTTTTAGTACATTATGGAGAGCACCCACCATGGCAGGTTCATATAATATAGCAGTACTACCCGGTGACGGTATTGGCCCAGAAGTGATGCAACAAGCACACAAAGTCTTAGCGGCAGTCCAACAAAAATTTGATATTACCCTTAATTGTCATCAGTTCGATGTTGGTGGTATTGCGATTGATAATCATGGCTGCCCCCTACCGTCCATCACTCTAAAAGGTTGTGAAGCTGCAGATGCGGTATTGTTCGGCTCTGTTGGTGGCCCTAAATGGGAACACCTCGCTCCCAATGATCAACCGGAGCGTGGCGCACTCTTACCACTACGTAAGCACTTTGAATTATTTTGTAACTTACGCCCAGCACAAATCCACCGTGGTCTAGAACACTTTTCTCCACTACGGGCTGATATCTCTGAGCGTGGATTTGATATTGCCGTTGTACGTGAACTCACTGGCGGCATTTATTTTGGCGAGCCCAAAGGTCGATCAGGTGAAGGCGCACAAGAAAAAGCCTTTGATACTGAAATTTATCATCGCTATGAAATTGAACGCATTGCTAAAATAGCCTTTGAATCTGCGCGTTTACGCCGTAAAAAAGTCTGTTCAATTGATAAAGCCAATGTACTACAAAGCTCAATTTTATGGCGTCAAGTGGTTGAAGAAGTTGCGGTTGATTACCCCGATGTCAGCTTAACTCACATGTACATTGATAACGCCACTATGCAACTTATCAAAGATCCATCACAATTTGATGTGATGTTATGTTCCAATATTTTTGGCGATATTATTTCCGATGAATGCGCCATGATCACCGGTTCAATGGGCATGTTGCCATCTGCAAGTTTAAACCAACAAAAATTTGGTCTATATGAACCTGCTGGCGGTTCAGCACCTGATATCGCAGGTAAAAATATTGCCAACCCCATAGCCCAGATTCTATCCGCAGCCTTAATGTTGCGTTACAGCCTTGGTGAAGAAAATGCGGCTCGTGCAATAGAAAAAGCGGTGGCACAAGCACTAGAAGCGGGGCAACTAACGGCAGATTTAGCCAGTAATAACACCGCCCTTACCACCAGCGAAATGGGTGACAAAATCGCCGCCTATATTCAACATGCATAAGGAACAGCATGATGTCGAATACAATAATGTCACCCTCAAGCCAAGCCAGAACGCTTTATCAAAAAGTCTATGATGCCCATGTGGTAGTAGCAGCGGCTGGCGAAAACCCAATCTTATATATTGATCGTCATTTAGTGCATGAAGTGACCTCACCACAGGCATTTGATGGGCTGCGCGAACAAGGTCGCCAAGTTCGCCAAGTAAATAAAACCTTTGCCACCATGGATCATAACGTTTCAACTCAAACCAAAGACATTAACGCCAGTGGTGAAATGGCACGAATCCAAATGGAAACCCTAGCAAAAAACTGTGCTGATTTTGGGGTTACCTTGTATGACTTAAACCATAAATATCAGGGTATTGTCCATGTAATGGGACCAGAGTTAGGTATTACCTTACCCGGAATGACTATTGTTTGTGGCGATTCACATACCGCGACTCACGGTGCATTTGGCGCACTGGCTTTCGGTATTGGCACCTCAGAAGTTGAGCACGTATTAGCGACCCAAACTCTTAAACAATCTCGCGCTAAAACCATGAAAATTGAAGTTACAGGAAAAGTAGCAGAGGGTATTACCGCGAAAGATATCGTACTAGCGATTATCGGTAAAACTACCGCTGCTGGCGGAACAGGTTATGTGGTTGAATTTTGTGGCGAAGCTATCACGGATCTGTCGATGGAAGGTCGTATGACAGTGTGTAATATGGCGATAGAGTTAGGTGCAAAAGCAGGCTTAATTGCCCCTGACCAAACTACTTTTGATTATATTAAAGGCCGTAAATTTTCACCTCAAGGTGCTGATTTAGACGCCGCTATCACTTATTGGCAAACCCTCACCAGTGATGACAACGCAGAGTTTGATGCAGTTGTCACCTTAAATGCTACCGAGATCAAACCACAAGTGACATGGGGCACGAATCCCGGTCAAGTGATTGCTGTTGATGAGCCGATCCCTGCACCTGAAAGTTTCAGTGATTTAGTTGAGCAAACATCCGCTAAAAAAGCCTTGGCTTACATGGGACTAGAACCTCATAAATCATTATCTGATTATGCTATCGATAAAGTTTTTATCGGTTCTTGTACCAATTCACGTATCGAAGATATGCGCGCCGCAGCTGCTATTGCTAAAGGCCGTAAAGTGGCCGCTAATGTCCAAGCCTTAGTCGTGCCGGGTTCTGAACAAGTAAAAACTCAAGCAGAGCAAGAAGGCCTAGATAAGATCTTTATTGAAGCGGGGTTTGAATGGCGTTTACCTGGGTGCTCAATGTGCCTTGCAATGAACAACGATCGCTTAGGCCCTCAAGAGCGATGCGCATCCACCAGTAACCGTAATTTTGAAGGACGTCAGGGACGAGATGGTCGTACCCACTTAGTCAGCCCAGCCATGGCGGCGGCGGCGGCATGTGCAGGACACTTTGTCGATATTCGTCAACTTGAACCAGTATCGGCATAATAAGGACATAACTATGACAGGCTTTACTCAACATACAGGGTTAGTGGTACCGTTAAATACCGCCAATATTGATACCGATGCCATTATTCCAAAACAGTTTCTTCAAAAAGTAACCCGTACTGGATTTGGACAACATTTATTTCATGATTGGCGTTTTTTAGACGATGGCGGTCAACAACCTAATCCCGATTTTATAATGAATGCCCCTCGTTACCAAGGTGCAACCATTTTACTGGCTCGCGAAAACTTTGGCTGTGGATCATCGCGTGAACATGCACCATGGGCGTTAGCCGATTACGGCATTAAAGTAATGATCGCCCCTAGTTTTGCTGATATTTTTTATGGCAATTCAATCAATAACCAAATGATCCCTGTTCGTCTTACAACGCCACAGATTGATGCGTTATTTGATTATGTAGCAACCACTGAAGGGGCAAAAATCACCGTAGATCTAGCGGCTATGACAGTAACAGCGAACGGTAACCAATATCCATTTGAAATTGACGAATTTCGACGTCACTGTCTATTAAACGGATTAGATAACATAGGCTTAACCCTGCAATACCAAGCGAAAATTGCTGAATATGAAGCTAATATTCCTACTTATCTCACTTAAATTAACTAATCTTAATACTAATGCCTGTTAATCTCAGGCATTAGTATCGCCCTACTCGGCTGTAATAAATCAGATATCATTACGGTCTTCTGTTGATATCTCTTTTTATAACAGGTTCAGTATGCGTATTGTGTTTAGCTTATTGTTGATTTTCGCTTCTTGGTCTCTATGTGCCGCCCCGAAAGCGGATCTATTACCTTATTGGCAAGATCAGGTGGCCAGCAATCAACGCGATATCAATCATCACCCATGGCAACAATTATTAACTAAATACTTAGTTGTTAGCCCACAACAAACACTGTTTCGTTACAGCGCAGTGACTCCCGCCGATAAACAGCAATTACAGAATTATATTAATCAGTTAGCTAAACTTGATCCGCGCCAATATAATCGTAATGTTCAGTTTGCTTATTGGGTGAATCTTTATAATGCACTCACCGTCCAATTGATCCTTGATAATTATCCGATCACATCAATTACTAAACTCGGTGGTTTTTTCAGTTTTGGCCCTTGGGATCAACCCATTGTGACCATCACAAATAAAACCTTAAGTTTAAATGACATTGAACATCGTATATTACGTCCGATTTGGCGCGATCCTCGCATTCATTATGCGGTTAATTGTGCCAGCTTAGGTTGTCCTGACTTACTGCCTCAAGTATTTGATAGTCATCACCTTGATCGACAACTCAACAATGCTGCCAGCCGTTTTATTAATAGTAATAAAGGGGTACGTACCAACTCAAAACAAACAACTTTATCGTCAATTTATGATTGGTATAGCGTTGATTTTGGTAATCAACAGGCCTTATTGCAGCATATAAACCATTATCGAGTGCATAAAAAAATCAATGGCGATAACATTAAATTTGATTACAACTGGCAGTTAAATCAGAAGCTATAACTTAGTACAAGTTACAGGTACAATGCTCGTGTTCTCATTGGGGAGCCATTAGGCTGAGATTGTTGTTATTATCTTGATTGATATAGCAGAACCCATTGAACCTGAACCAGGTAATGCTGGCGTAGGAATTGAGAAACGCATGGGTATTTTACCCCTGTCTAGCTGCTATTACAGCATGCTGCTACTACCTCTCAAGCCTGTGCCGCTCTCTCTTTTTATTTTGTTCGCAGGATGCTGACATCAGGAGCGCATAGTGAAAATCAGTTACACACTTTTACCGCTAATATCGATAGCGTTACTCTCAAATAACGTCTTGGCGGCCGATAATACCCTTAATGTTTATACCTACAGCTCGTTTTCATCCGAGTGGGGGCCTGGACCTATTATCAAAAAAGCCTTTGAAGCCCAATGCGATGGTTGCAAAGTTAACTTTGTCTCTTTAGAAGATGGCGTATCAATTCTTAATCGAGTTCGTTTAGAAGGCAGCCGTAGCCAAGCGGATATTCTATTGGGGCTTGATAACAACCTGATGACTGAAGCTAAACAAACGGGATTACTGGCAAAACAACATGTTGATCTAAGTAAATTAACCTTACCTAAAGGTTGGCATGACGATACCTTTATTCCTTTTGATTATGGCTATTTTGCGTTTGTTTATGACAGCACCAAATTACCCCATCCACCCACCAGTTTAAAAGCGCTGGTTAACGATCAAAACATCAGTGTCATCTACCAAGATCCGCGCACCTCAACCCCAGGTCAAGGGCTGATGTTATGGATAAAATCAGTGTACGGCGATAAAGCGACTGCCGCATGGCAACAACTTGCTAAACACACAGTAACGGTAACAAAAGGCTGGTCAGAAGCTTACAGCATGTTCCTTGATGGTGAAGCTGATATGGTATTGTCTTACACCACCTCACCGGCTTATCACATTATGGAAGAGCATAAAAATCAGTATAAAGCGGCCAACTTTAAAGAAGGTCATTACATGCAGGTTGAAGTTGCCGCCAAAATGAAAAATAGCCCACATCCTAAACTAGCAGATCAATTTATGCAGTTCATTGTCAGTGATGGGTTTCAATCTCAAATTGCGACCCACAACTGGATGTATCCTGTTACTAAACAACCACTGCCCGCCGCATTTAATCAATTAAGCGTGCCAGATAAAGCATTAGAATTTAGTGCTGATGAAGTGGCTCACAAGCGTAAAGAATGGATTCGAGAATGGCAGCAAGCGCTGACCCAATAATGGCATACCGTTGTGAATAAACGTGTAACTCAACTTCTGCCCGGACTATTAAGTGTCGGGCTTATTTTATTACTGGTGATCGCCGCGATCACCAGCCTTATACTTCATGCTGGGCAATGGCAACTGAGTAGCTTATGGCATGATCCTTATCTACGTCATGTGACGCGATTTAGTTTTTACCAAGCCTTGCTGTCTACTTTACTCAGTATTGTGCCTGCAATTGCGATTGCTTACGCACTATCACGACGCAATTTTATAGGTAAACAACTGTTATTACGTTTGTTTGCGATGACGCTAGTGATGCCTGTATTAGTGGCGGTGTTTGGCTTATTAGCGATCTACGGCAAAAGCGGTATCATTAGCCATGGGTTAAGCTGGCTCGGATTACCCCGACTAAACATTTATGGTTTAAGTGGCATTTTACTGGCACATGTGTTTCTCAACTTACCATTAGCGGTACGCTTTTTACTCCAAAGTCTAGAATCAATTCCCTATGAACAACATCAATTAGCCGCCCATTTAGATCTTCGTGGCTGGTATAAATTCAAACTTGTCGCTTGGCCTCGGTTACGTCAACAATTGCCCCATGTGGCGGGGCTTATTTTCATGCTGTGTTTTACCAGTTTTGCGGTGATCATGTCACTAGGGGGCGGTCCTAAATCAACCACCATTGAACTGGCAATTTACCAAGCGATTCGCTATGACTTCGATCTTGCTACTGGTGCTATTTTAGCACTGTGGCAAATGTTACTTTGTGGAGGATTAGTGTTACTTAGCCATCGCTTTGCCAAACCACTAGCAACCTTTAGTGCCTCTGTGGGTAAAAATGTGGTTAATTATCAAGATAATTGGCGTGCAAAATGGTGGGATTGGAGTTGGATCGTGGCTGCAATATTGCTGGTTATCCCACCAATTATTGCAGTTTTTGTTGCTGGATTAAACCGTCAACTGCCGCAGTTATTACAACAACCGGCACTGTGGCATGCAGTCGCTAATTCACTTGAAATTGCGGTCATGGCATGTAGCTTAGCGTTTGTTTTTGGCATGATGATCTTACTCGCGAGTCGACAATTACGCTTAAATAAACAACGTTTGAGTGCCGATAGTATTGAAATGATCGGCACCATTATTTTAGTTACTCCAGGGCTAGTATTAAGTACCGGTATTTTCTTATTACTGCGTCAATATACCGATGCCTATGGCGCTGCTTTTTGGGTTGTAGTAGGGGTTAATGCTTTAATGGCACTGCCTTATGTGATCAAAACCCTTAGCCAACCCATGCTGCATATTGCTCAACAATACAATACGTTATGTCATAGTTTAGGCATGCGTGGTTGGTCTCGATTACGACTTGTAGAGTGGCGAGCACTGCGTAAACCGATTGCACAGTCATTGGCTATCAGCTTAGTATTGTCACTGGGTGATCTTGGGGCAATTGCTTTATTTGGTAGCCAAGATTTTCAAACGCTACCACTGTATTTATTCCAATTAATGGGTAGCTATCGCATGGATGGTGCTGCTGTGGCGGCATTATTATTGTTATTACTCAGCTTAGGTTTATTCAGCGCGATTGAATATTGTTTCCAGCCTCGGCGTACCAAAGGCAAACACCATGCTTGATATAAACCAATTATGTTATACCTATCAACCTCAACGCCAACATGAACATCCTATGCAGTTAAGCTTTAACTTTAGCCTTCAACAAGGTGATATTGCGGCGTTAATTGGTCCAAGTGGTGCAGGGAAAAGTACCTTATTGGCGCTTATTGCGGGGTTTTTACAGCCACAACATGGTGATATAACCATCCACCAGCAATCAATTATTACGCTTGATCCTGCTCAACGGCCATTATCAATGCTGTTTCAAGAGCATAATTTATTTCCGCATTTAACGGTCTATGAAAACATTGCTCTTGGCGTTGATCCTCGTCTTAAATTGAGTACCCAGCAACGCCAACAGGTACATGATGCAGCAGAAAAAGTGGGATTAACAGCGTATTTACCCCGCCTACCCGAGCAACTATCTGGCGGACAGCGGCAGCGGGTGGCATTAGCGCGCTGTTTAATTCGACAACGGCCTTTATTATTGCTTGATGAACCGTTTTCGGCACTTGATCCTACGTTGCGTAACGACATGCTACAGCTGGTACAGCAACTGGCTCAGCAGCAAGCCATCACCGTATTAATGATCACTCATAGCCCTGATGATGCTAAAAAAATCGCCAATAAATGCATCTTTATTGATAACGGAGAAGTGAAAGCATTTGGGGAGATTGATGCGCTATTAACCCCCCCCCAACAACCAGACTTACGTCATTACTTAGGCTTAGCGTAATAACGGCCATAAACAAAGCCGAGCTCAGTATGTTATCCCTAGAGCTCGGCTTATATTATTAAAACAACAACGATGACTTAAAGATTTTCTTCCGCAAATTCAGCTAAACGACTTCGCACCACACCATTAATATAAATATTGGCGCTACCCTCAAAATGTTTAAACCGTTCAACAATGTAAGTTAATCCTGATGTTACTGGTGATAGATAATTGGAATCAATTTGCGCCAAGTTACCCGAGCACACCAACTTAGTCCCCTCACCACAACGGGTAATAATGGTTTTTATCTGTGATGCAGTTAAATTTTGACACTCATCAAGCAGCACAAAGGCATTTTGAATTGAACGTCCACGCATAAAGTTAATCGATTTAAATTGAATATTGGCTTTATCAAAAATATATTTCATTGAACCATCAGTGCAGACATCATGCTTATGTAATGCTTCCATGGTGTCGGTAACCGCCGCTAACCACGGTAACATTTTCTCTTCTTCAGTACCGGGTAGAAAACCAATAGATTCAGCAATTTCAGGTGTATTACGCGTAACAATTATCTTGTCATACATGCCTTTTTCTATCACCTGCTCTAACGCTGCTGCCATCGCTAAAATAGTTTTACCACAACCAGCAGGACCAGTTAATATCACTAAATCAATACTGGGATCGAGCATGGCGTCCAATGCCATACCTTGATAAATGTTTTTAGGATGAACCCCCCATGCTTGGCGATGCATTAAGCGCTCATAACTGATGTCTTTAATCGTAACCTCTTCACCATCAATCGCTTTGATTCGCGCGGCAAATTCTTCACTGTCATCCAGTAAATATTGATTCATGTACGGATTATCAAATAACGATCGAGGCAAAATATGTAAGGTTGAACTACCGCGATTTTCAGAATGGCATTCAGCGACATTACTCCAAAAATTACCTTGATAACGGTGAAAACCTTTACTGAGTAAAGCGATATCATCAATCAATTGATCGGAGCGATAATCATCAACATTCAGCACCCCAGCCCCTTTGGCTCGTAAACGCATATTGATATCTTTCGTCACTAAGACTACGCTTCTAGGGGTATGTTTTTGTTGTAGAAAAAGAACACTATTAAGAATACGGTTATCACCTGCTTTATCACTAAAAGCATGCACCGTTTGTTTGACTTCATAATCAGCAAAAATAGCAATAGTGCCGTTATGTGGAATCTGATCATTAAAAGGAATTCCCGCTGAAATTTGCTCAGGGGTCGCATCGTGAAAGATATTTTCTAGTGCGCGAATAGCAACCCGCGCATCACGTGAAACATCACGCTTACTGTCTTTAATACGATCTAATTCTTCCAGGACTGTCATCGGAATCACGACATCGTGTTCCTGGAAAGAAAAGATAGCGAGAGGTTCATGAAGCAGAATATTTGTATCAAGTACAAACAGTTTCCGTTCGGCATTGTCCATAAGCACCTCCTTGGTAGGGCGAACAACAATAAACTTGGCTATCACTCTTTTAGCTTACGTCAAAATTAACGTTTGTGTTAATTACAGCATTTATAACGATTAGCAGGCATAACAATTAAAGCATCTATTGATTAAACTAAAATGACATTAAGACTCACGCTTCTTTTGCACACTTTCACCGTGACCTTAATCACATCATGCAGTAACATAACTCCCCCATTTTTGAGTTATGCGTATGCCATATTATTCATCTATGCATTTAGTTTTATTATAGACGATAAATAGACAACGCGAATTATAATATTTTCCTTTATATCAAATAATTAGAAGGTTTCTAGCACTATGCCATTTGCTTTGGGTCAACGTTGGATCAGTGATACAGAAAGTGATTTAGGTTTGGGAACAGTCGTCGCGATTGAGCCTCGCACTGTTAGCTTGATGTTTCCAGCATCAGATGAAAACCGTTTATACGCTCGACATGATGCACCAGTTACCCGTGTAATGTTTAATGTTGGCGATGTGATTGAAAGCCACGAAGGCTGGTCGCTCAAAGTTGAAGCGATCGAAGAAGATAAAGGAATTATCACTTATATCGGTACCCGTATAGATACCGAAGAAAGCGATGTCGCGTTACGTGAAATATTTTTAAGCCATCAAATTCGTTTTAATAAACCGCAAGATAAATTATTTGCAGGTCAAATTGATCGTATGGATCGATTTGCATTACGTTACCGCGCGCTAAAAAATCAATATGAACAACTAAAAAGCCCATTGCGTGGTTTATGTGGCATGCGTGCAGGTTTGATTCCGCACCAGCTTTATATCGCTCATGAAGTCGGTCGTCGTTATGCACCACGCGTACTTTTAGCCGATGAAGTAGGTTTAGGTAAAACCATTGAAGCGGGCATGATCATTCACCAACAAGTGCTATCTGGCCGTGCTGAACGTATTCTGATTTTGGTACCCGAAACGCTACAGCACCAATGGCTTGTAGAAATGATGCGTCGCTTTAACCTTCATTTTTCTATTTTTGATGAAGAGCGTTGTGTTGAGTCTTTAGCGGATGCGGCTAACCCATTTGATACCGCACAATACGTACTGTGTTCACTTGATTTCCTACGCAAAAGCCGCCGTCGATTTGAACAAGCATTAGATGCCGATTGGGATCTATTAATTGTTGATGAAGCGCATCACCTTGAATGGAGTGAAGAGCGTCCAAGCCGTCAATACCAAGTGGTTGAAGCTATTGCTGAAAAAACACCTGGCGTATTACTGCTAACGGCAACCCCTGAACAATTAGGCCGTGAAAGTCACTTTGCCCGCCTACGCTTATTAGACCCGGATCGTTTTTACGATTACGAAGCCTTCGTCGAAGAAGAACGTCAATATGAGCCGGTTGCTGACGCCGTATCAAAGTTACTTGCTGGTGAAAAACTTGATAGCAACGCTAAGCAGACTCTAGTTGATTTACTTGCAGGCCAAAACGTTGAGCCAATGATCACGGCGATTGAAAATGCAACCACAGCAGATGATGCAGAAGCGCTTGAAGCACGTCACGAATTAATCCGTAATCTCATGGATCGTCACGGTACTGGCCGCGTATTATTCCGTAACACCCGTTCAGCAATCAAAGGTTTCCCTAAGCGTCACCTCAATATGTACCCATTACCAATGCCAAATCAGTACAGCACCGCGATGCGTGTAGCTGGCATGATGGCAGGTAAACTAAGCATTAACGAAAAAGCGATTAAACTGCTTTATCCTGAAGATATCTATCAAGAGTTTGAAGGTGAATCAGCGACATGGTGGAACTTTGACCCTCGCATTAACTGGTTGCTAGATATGCTAAAAGCCAACCGTAATGAGAAAGTATTGGTGATCTGTTCTCGTGCTCAAACCGCATTAACGTTAGAGCAAGCCCTACGTGAGCGTGAGGGTATTCGTGCGACCGTGTTCCACGAAGGCATGTCGATCATTGAACGTGATAAAGCGGCGGCGTATTTTGCGCAAGAAGAGAGTGGCGCTCAGGTATTAATCTGTTCAGAGATTGGTTCAGAAGGTCGTAACTTCCAATTTGCTAATCAATTAGTGATGTTCGATTTACCAAGTAACCCTGACTTGTTAGAGCAACGTATTGGTCGTTTAGATCGTATCGGTCAGCAACGTGAAATTGAAATCCACGTACCGCACCTTGAAGGCACCTCACAAGCCTTATTAGCACGTTGGTTTAATGAGGGCTTAAACGCGTTTGAAGAAACCTGCCCAACGGGTCGTCCTGTCTATGAAGCGGTATGTGAAGATTTAATCACACTACTTGCTAGTGATAAGCAAGACAGTGACGCACTGGAAGCGGTGATCACTCAAAGTGCGGCACTACATAACGAACTTAAAGGTAAACTTGAACAAGGCCGTGACCGCTTACTTGAAATCCACTCCAATGGTGGCGAAGCCGCACAACAGTTAGTGGAACAAATTAGCAGCAAAGATGGTGATACCAACTTGGTCTCTTTTGCACTGGGCTTATTTGATACCATTGGTCTTAACCAAGACGACAAGGGTGAAAACGCAATTGTGGTAACACCGTCAGAGCACATGATGGTTGCAAGCTACCCTGGCTTACCTTACGACGGTTGTACCATCACCTTTGATCGTAATACTGCGCTATCACGCGAAGATCTGCATTTTATCAGCTGGGAACACCCAATGATTCAAGGTGGCATTGAATTGCTATTGAGTGAAGGTGTCGGAACAACGGCAGTTTCATTACTGAAAAACAAAGCACTGCCTGTCGGTACTTTGTTATTAGAACTGATTTACGTGGTTGATGCGCAAGCACCAAAACAATCGGGTATTGGTCGTTTCTTACCTAAAACACCTATTCGCATTCTACTTGATAGCAAAGGTAATAATCTGTCTGCCAATGTTGAGTTTGAAAGCTTTAACCGTCAGTTAAGCCCAATTAACCGTCATTTAGGCAGCAAGTTAGTCAACTCAGTACAAAAAGAAATCCATACTCTTATTGCTCATGCTGAACGTGAAATTGACAAAGAGTTAGTTACCGTACGTAGCCAAGCACAAGCCGAGATGGAAGCAACATTACGTGCTGAGCATCAACGTTTACTGGCACTAAAAGCAGTTAACCCTAACATTCGTGATGACGAGTTAGAATTGATTGAATCTCAAATTTTGGATTTAACAGACTACATTGCTAAGGCTCAAATTCAACTGGATTCACTGCGTTTAATTGTTGTTAGCCATAACTAATTACTGACATTATCGGTATAAAAATTTAACCGTCGAGAGTATGTTTACAGCATCTTATCGGCGGTTTTTTTATAGCTAACATACTATAGACATACCAATTGTAAGGCATTCATATTAGTATGCTGACCAATTTTTCACTCTCAATTTGCGAGCGCATCATGAAACCATTGCCAGTGCTAAACTATAATCCCCCCACGGATCCTTGGCTGGATACTCTTTTTATTGATAGCGATATTATAGCGATCAATAAACCAGCGGGTCTGTTATCAAATCCAGGTCGTCAACCTGAGCATCATGACAGTGTATTTGCGCGCGTATTAGCTCAATATCCTCAATCACAAATTGTACATCGGTTAGATATGGGTACCTCTGGCTTGATTGTATTGGCATTAAATAAAGCTGCTGAACGCCACTTCAAAGCACAATTTCGTGAGCGTGAAACCAAAAAAGTGTATTACGCACGAGTCTGGGGACAAATGGAGCATGATACAGGTACGGTTAATTTGCCACTAATTTGTGATTGGCCTAACCGCCCTCGTCAAAAAGTATGTTTTGATGACGGAAAGCCGTCAGTGACCCACTATGAAGTATTAAGTCGCGATGAAAATAGCACTCTAGTTCGCTTATTACCGATTACAGGTCGCTCACATCAGCTACGCGTACATATGCAAGCGCTAGGGCACCCTATTTTAGGTGATAAATTCTATGCCAATGACGAAGCGATTGCGGCATCACCACGACTATTATTGCATGCAGCAGAACTGACCTTTACCCATCCAGGGACTGATGAGCCAATGCACCTGTTTGCGCCGTGTGAATTTTACCCACAAGCACTAACGCAAACAATTTACCCGTAAACGGTAGGCATCTTTTACAATGAATGCTAGCGTACAGCTTGCATTCATTGTTTATTGAGATGACCCATGGAAACTATCGTTTTTCTTGATCATGGCACTATTCCGGCACACATTAGTCTTCCTCGCCCTGATTTTTGTCACCAATGGCATCAATACGACGCAACAACTGCATCACAAGTGGTTGAACGCCTACAACACGCCACGATAGCAATCACCAATAAAGTTGTACTAAATAGTCAGGTACTGGCTCAATTACCTCTCCTCAAATTTATCGCCATTGCTGCAACAGGGACTAACAACGTTGATCTCGATTATTGTCGCACTCACAATATCAAGGTCGCTAACATTCAAGGTTATGCTACTCGCTCAGTGCCAGAACATGTTATTGCGATGATTTTTGCCCTTAAACGCAATCTTGCGGGCTATCAACAAGACATCGCTAACGGTGAATGGCAACGTCAGCAGCAATTTTGTTTTTTCACCCACCCAATTACTGATGTTGCAGGATCAACTTTGGGTATTATTGGTAACGGAGGCTTAGGTCAGGCTGTCGCCACACTGGCACGCGCTATTGGTATTGAGGTGTTATTTGCCGAACATGCAGGGGCAACTCAATGCCGTGATGGCTATCACCCCTTTGAGCAAGTGCTGCGCGAAGCTGATATCATTAGCTTACACTGCCCACTGACACCAACCACCCATAATATGATTGCCGAATCACAATTGGCTCTGATGAAATCAAGCGCAATAATAATTAATACTAGCCGCGGCGGTTTAATTAACGAACAAGCATTAGTTGATGCACTCCTCTCTCACCAAATAGCAGGAGCAGGAATCGATGTTTTTACAACTGAGCCAGCATTGCCGTCAAATCCATTAATTGTTCATAGTCAGTTGTCCAATCTGATTCTAACGCCACATGTAGCATGGGGATCTGATTCCGCCATTCAAACATTGGTTAATCAATTGATAGACAATATTAATAGCTTCCATCAAGGTACCCATAAAAATCAGCTCTAATCTCGATTTTTAGCCACAAAAAAGCGAGCATGGCGCTCGCTTCTTTTTATTGCTAATTGCGGCTCAACTATCGATGCCGTTAACTGACTATTTAAAGCCTTTTTCTTTACGGATCAGATCATAAGCTGCTTGCAGTTCTTGGGTCTTTTGCTTAGCAATTTCCATCATTTCTGGTGGTAAACCTTTTGCCGCTAATTTATCAGGGTGGTGTTCATTCATTTGTTTACGGTAAGCACGTTTCACTTCTTGTGCTGACGCGTCTTCATTAACACCTAGCACTTTAAAGGCATCCGCTAATTGATCACGAGTCGGCGGCGCTTGAAAACCACCCCCTTGTTGTTGGTATTGCTGATGAAAGCCACCTTGTTGAAAACGAAACGCTGCTTCTTGCATCTGTAAGCGTTGTTCTAACTGAGCTTCAGAGAAACCAAGGTAACGTGCAATAACATGCAAGAGTTGACGTTCTTTTGGGTGTAATTGTCCATCCGCAAACGCCGCTTGAATTTGAAGCTCTAAGAAAAACTGTAATAAGTCAGCACGACCGGCGCTATTACGAACGCGATTAAGGGTTTCTTCCAGAGGGAAGTTATCTTCTTTACCTTCACGAAATGCATTTTGCGCTTGGCGGCGAGATTCACCCTGTAGCCCCATTCGATCCATGATCGTACTGGCAACACGAATTTCATTTTCAGTGACACGACCTTTGGCCTTCGCCATGTGTCCCATGGTGGCAAAGCAAGCATTAAAGAACTCAGCTTGGCGCTCTGCATTAGTGGCATTTTTACCACCAAAACCGCCAAAACCACCGTTTCTTTGGCGGGCATACGCTTTATCAAATTGATGACCAATAAATAAGCCAATTAGAAGACCTATATATTTAGGGCCAAGCAATATTCCCAGTAGAGCACCGAAAATTTTTCCCCATATACCCGTTCTCTGCATTCTATACTCTCTGGTAGTTCGTTAATTTTTTCACTGTTTACCCAACAGCATGCGCTGAAAAGATGCCGTCGCGTTAAATTTGCATTATGATAGCTGTCATTTGTCGGGAATGCTTGTAAAAAGCGCAACAATTCGCCTTGCACCAAATTGATACAGGAATGTTGAATTAGATGTCACTTACCTCTCACAGTTTACTAGCCACAATGATTAGCTTAGCCCTATATGGCCCAGCAATGGCTGCTGACATTACCCCTACAAGCGGTGATAGTCACAACCAAAAAAACATTGCCGATCCTGCTAATAATGCAATTAATGGTAACAAAAATCCAATTGCGATGGTACGTGGTGTCTGCATCCCGGAAAAAGATCGCAAACAAGATACCAATAACGAACCTATCCATATCAGTGCTAACCGTGTGGAAGCACAACAAAATACAGCAGCAGTGTATTCTGGCGATGTGGTAGTAAAACAAGGCACGCGGACGATTGTTGCTGATAAAGCGACCTTACAACAACCTACCAACATTGTGACCGCTAACGGCAATGTTTTCTATCAAGATGGTGGCATGGACATTGATGCCAAAAGCTTAACCAGTGATCTTAATACTAAAGATGCGCAAATGAATGATGCGGTCTATCAAATGACCTGTCAGGCTGGCCGCGGTGACGCTAAATTAATTGAACGTCGCAATGTGGATGGCACTCAATTTTACAAGATGACAGATGGTACTTATACCACCTGTCCTGAGAACGATAAAAGCTGGCGCTTTGCAGCAGGTAGTCTAGATCGTGATGGTGATTCACCATTTGCCGATTTGTACAACGCCCGTTTTGAAGTCCTTGATGTACCAGTTTTTTATCTACCATGGTTACGTGTTCCTGTTACTGATCAACGTCTTACTGGTTTTTTATACCCGTCAATTAGCTACGGTTCGAAAAACGGTATGGAGCTAGAAACACCTTTTTACTGGAACATAGCTCCCAATTACGATTTAACCTTCACCCCTAAGTATATGAACCACAGAGGATTACAGTTAACCTCTGAATTCCGTTACTTGTCTGATTTTGGTCAAGGTAAAGTAATCGGTGAATATTTAGGCCACGATAAAAAATACCGTGACTATGATAAACGTTGGGGCCTCCAATGGACGCATAGCGGCATTATCGATAAAAACTGGTTGCTGAACATCGATTACAGCAAAGTCAGTGATGCGCAATATTTTGATGACGTCGACTCAATTATTGGTCAACGTGAAGATAATAACCTTCTTCAAACGGCATCGTTGGCTTATCGTAATGATAATTGGGACACCAGCTTAATGGTACGTGACTTCCAACCACTGACTGAAAGTGGCGAAGGCACCCAGTATCGTTTAATGCCCCAACTATCGAGCACCTACTATAAATCTGATCTGCCTTACGGGTTAGATTTTAGTTTACCGATGAGTATCAGTAAATTTGATACCGATGACAGATCCAAACCAACAGCAGATCGAGTCACAGTAGAACCTACATTAACCTTGCCGTATGCGACCCCTTGGTGGTCTGTTACTACGCAAGCTAAATTAATGTATGCCCATTACAATCAGCAGTTTGATGTTCAGGCAAACCCCGAACTCAACACTCTCGACAAAACTGCAGATCGTACGGTGCCCGAATTTAGAGTTAACAGTAGCCTCTATTTTGAACGTGATACCTCGATCATGGGTGAGCATTACACCCAAAGTTTAGAGCCACAACTGCAATATTTATACGTTAAGGATGTTGATCAAAGTGGCATCTATAACCCGGTTAATTATAACGGTGGCGGCTATGATTCAACGCGTCTACAACAAGACTATTACGGCCTATTTAGCGATAGAACTTATAGTGGTCATGATTATATCGCACCGGCCAACCAATTTACGGTTGGTGCAACCACGCGTTATTATGATGCAAACTTTAAGGAACGTTTTACCCTTTCATTGGGTCAAATTTTCTATATTGATAAACCCGTCGCTGATGGCACAGATGCAAAGAGCTATTCTGCAACCGCATTAGAGACTGAATTCAACCTTGATGATAATTTATTCTTCAAGAGTGCAATGCAATATGATTCAAGTGAAAATGAAGTTCAGCAAGGCAGTACCGCGGTTGAATACCGTAATGGACGTGTGTTTGTGCAACCAAGTTATCGCTATGTATCCAGTAGTTACTTAACCAAATATGTTGATAACCCTAATATTGAAGTTAATGGCAAACGCGATGGTATTTCACAATTAGGTTTATCGGCAGGTTTCCCTATTAATGACAACATTGATGTTACTGCGGATTATTTCCAAGATATGAACGTCAATAAAATGTTAGAGAGTCGTGTAGGTTTAGTTTACCGCTCGGCATGTTGGATGATAGGTTTAAGCTATAATCGCTATGCAAAAGATCCATTGAACCAAGATTTTACCGAATACGACAGCAATGTTAGTTTCTCGTTTAGTCTACTTGGTCTTCAAGGTGCACGACCATTTGGTCAAACATCAGATGATGGCGGCAATATTCTGGGTTATGCAGACCCATTTACACTTAAAAATTAATGATCGTGGCGGTAATTAATATCGCCACTCAACATGACGGACTATCAATGAAAAAGTGGAAGTATTCGGCGCTAAGCGTAATGCTCATGGGTATGACAGCAACAGCGGTTGCAGCACCTCAACTACAAGAATTAAATCAAATTGTCACCACAGTAAATGACGGCGTGATTTTACAAAGTGACGTCAATGCAATGTTGAAAACGGTTCATCTCAATGCTGCAGCAGAAGGTCAGCAACTGCCTCCGAACAATATTTTACGTCAGCAAGTGATGGATAAATTGATCATGGAGAATTTGCAGATTCAACAAGCCAAGCAGCTGGGTTTACGCATTGATGATAGCCAGTTAGATCAAGCCGTTGCCGATGTCGCTAAACAGCGCAAGATGACGGTGACTCAACTGCGTCAAGATTTAGCAAGCGCAGGTATTAGCTACCCAATGTTCCGTGAGCAATTACGTAACGACATGCTAGCCTCTGAAGCACGCACCATTATTGTGCGTAAACGCGTTAACATTCTTCCTCAAGAAGTGGATAACCTTGCAGCACAATTAGCAAAACAAACCCAACAAAACGTGCAATACAATATCAGCCAAATTCAAATTGCCGTTAATGACGACGCTGATAAAGCGACCCGAGAAAAAGCCAAGCAAGAAGCAGACAAAATTTATGCTGAGATTAAACAAGGCGCTAATTTTGCCGAATTGGCTTACCGTTACTCAAAAGGCCCTAAAGCTCTAAAAGGTGGCGAATGGGGTTGGATGAGCAAAGAAGAAATGCCGACAATTTTTGCTGACCAAATCAAAACCAACAGCAAAGACAGTGTCATCGGTCCTTTCCGTAGTGGCGTTGGTTACCATATTTTAAAAATTAATGATGTTAAAGGCATGCCAACCGTTTCAGTGGTTGAAGTGAAAGCTCGTCATATTTTAATTAAAACATCTGTTATTTTAAGTGATGCCGCCGCTAAAAAAGAATTACAACAAATTCGCCAAAAGATCATCAGTGGTAAAGAAACCTTTGCTGCCGCTGCAAAACAATACAGTGCAGATCCCGGTTCTGCGGCTAACGGTGGTCAGCTAGGTTGGCAGGTACCATCAATCTATGCGCCTGCTTTTGAAAAAGAAGTAGAAACATTACCTGTCGATCAAATTAGCCAACCGTTTAAATCTCAATTTGGCTGGCACATTGTTGAAGTTGAAGGCCGTCGTAATGTCGATCGCACCGAAGCTGCATTAAAAAATCGTGCAGCTCAAATCCTATTTAACCGTAAGTTTAATGAAGAAGCACAAACATGGTTACAAGACCTTCGTGCTGGCGCATATATCGAACAAATGAATAAGGTAAATAATGGCTAATAACAAGCATATGACTAACACACAACGGATTGTTATCACCCCAGGTGAACCGGCCGGGATTGGCCCTGATTTAGTCATAGCCTTGTGCCAACAACCTTGGCCGCACCAACTTGTCATTTGTGCTGATGCGCAGGTTATGGTAGAACGTGCGGCTCAATTAGGTTTACCTTTAACCATTTTGCCTTATCAACCTGAGTTAGCAGCACAACCGCATCAAGCGGGAACCATGACTGTTATACAGATTAATAGTACCACTGAGGTTGTCTGCGGACAGCTTAACGAGCAAAATGGTCTCTATGTATTAGCAACACTAGAGCGTGCAGCTGCAGGCTGTATGAGTGGTGAATTTGCTGCGGTTATAACCGGCCCTGTTCATAAAGGGGTTATTAACCGCGCTGGGGTTTCTTTTAGTGGCCACACTGAGTTTTTTGCACAGCAGTCAGATACCGCGCAAGTTGTTATGATGCTTGCAACAGAAGGATTACGGGTTGCTTTAGTGACAACCCATATTCCGTTAAACTGTGTCGCAAAAGCCATTACAGAACCTCGGCTAAAGCAAGTTATTCGTATCTTGCATGCTGATCTAGTGACTAAATTTGGTATTGCGTCTCCCAAAATTTATGTTTGTGGGCTCAATCCTCATGCCGGTGAAGATGGCTGTTTGGGCATGGAAGAAATTGATACCATTGCTCCAACATTAGAACAACTACGTCAACAAGAAGGCATGGATCTTATCGGACCGTTACCGGCTGATACCATCTTTCAAGAAAAATATTTAGCTGATGCCGATACGGTGTTAGCCATGTATCACGATCAAGGGTTACCGGTGCTGAAATACAAAGGCTTCGGTAAGTCAGTCAACATTACGTTGGGACTTCCCTTTATCAGAACTTCAGTAGATCATGGTACCGCACTGGAACTCGCAGGTACTGGGCAAGCAGACATAGGTAGCCTTCGGACAGCGCTATCCCACGCCCTCGAATTGGTAGAAAAACAAGCATGAGCAGCGATCAAGTCCACTTAGGTCACCGCGCGCGTAAGCGCTTTGGCCAAAACTTTTTAAAAGACCCATATATTATTGATGGCATTGTGTCAGCGATTAACCCTTTACCAGGCCAAAATCTGGTAGAAATTGGCCCCGGCCTTGGTGCGATCACTGAATATGTTGGTAAGTTAGTTGATAAATTTACAGTTATCGAACTTGACCGAGATTTGGCTGAGCGTTTACGTAATCACCCTGATCTAGCGTCAAAACTTACCATCCACGAAGGCGATGCAATGCGTTTCGACTTTACGCAACTTATTAAAGAAAATAATAAGTTACGTATCTTCGGCAACTTGCCTTACAACATCTCAACCCCGTTGATGTTCCACATTTTTGAATTTCATAAAGACGTACTAGATATGCACTTTATGCTTCAAAAAGAAGTGGTTAATCGTCTTGCTGCAGGCCCTGGTAGTAAAGCTTATGGCCGTCTAACAGTAATGGCGCAATACTACTGTAAAGTGATGCCAGTACTAGAAGTACCGCCAGAATCTTTTGTACCTGCACCAAAAGTAGATTCAGCAGTAGTACGTTTAACGCCGTATGAAGTGCTACCATTCCCATGTACTAACCTTAAATGGCTAGATCGTGTGTGTCGTGAAGGCTTCAACCAACGTCGTAAAACAATTCGTAACTGTTACAAAGGCTTGTTGACACCAGAACAACTAGAAGCGCTTGGTATTAACCCAGGCCACCGCCCAGAAAACATTACGGTAGAACAATTTGTTGCTATGGCTAATTGGCTTGACGTTAATTTCCAAAAAGAAGAGCAATAATGGTATAGCGCATTAACAACTGCGCCTATAACATAATAACCCTGTGTAACGTATCACGTGTTATGCAGGGTTTTCTTTATTTATCAGCCAACAATACTAAAATGAGAATAAATCATCAGCAAAGGATATTGCCTGTGAGTATCTCATCTCCTCCAACGATCAAATGCCATGTTGTCAGTCATTATCTAGCAGAACAATCGCAACCTGATCAGCAACGTTATGTATTTTCATACACTATCACCATTAAAAATCTAGGCCGCGGTAGCGCTCACTTACTAACACGCTATTGGTTAATTACTGATGCTAATGGCAAAAAATTGGTTATTGAAGGTGAAGGCGTCGTCGGACAACAACCGCATATCAACGCTGCTGATGAATTCACTTATACCAGCGGCACTATCATTGAAACCCCTGTCGGTGTTATGCAAGGTCAATACACCATGGAAGATGAAGCAGGTAATCGCTTTAAAGTTGAAGTGACACCATTTCGACTAGCAATGCCGAACATTCTTCATTAACCTAATGCGATTAATTTCATGTTAATTAACGCATTGATAATGGGAGCACCATGGCGACTTATCTTGTCGGTGATATTCAAGGCTGTTTACCCGACTTAAAAAAATTACTGGCCCAAGCAAATTTCGATCCTCATCATGATCATTTATGGCTTGCTGGCGATCTGGTTGCTCGCGGCCCAGAATCGTTAGAAACATTACGCTTTGTAAAAGCATTGGGCGATCATGCTACGGTCATTTTAGGCAATCATGATCTGCATTTATTAGCGGTATCTCATCAACTGGCGCGCGCTAAAAAAAGCGATAATATCCATCAAATTTTTACCGCTGAAGATGGCCCAGAACTCCTTAATTGGTTACGCCACCAGCCATTATTAGCGGAACATCCTCATTACCCATTGGTTATGGTACATGCGGGTATTACGCCACAATGGACGCTTGAACAGGCGCGTCAACATGCACGAGAAGTCGAGGCTCTGCTTCAGTCTGATGATTACTTGTGGTTATTAAAAAACATGTATGGTGAGGGCCCTGATTGGTGGCAAGACGATCTTTCTCAAATAGAACGGTTACGATTTACGATCAACAGTTTTACGCGAATGCGATTTTGCGATCCTCAAGGACGATTGGATATGCACTGTAAAGTACAACCCAATGATCCAAGTGCTGGTAACTTGATCCCTTGGTTTGATGTTAAGCGCACACAACCATTAGCAAAGACGATTATCTTTGGTCATTGGGCTGCCTTAATGGGTCATCAAGATGAACACTGTATTGGATTAGATACTGGCTGTGTATGGGGCAATAGCTTAACTATGCTGCGTTGGGAAGATGGGCAGCGATTCGTTACAGAGTGCCCGCTTTACGCATGATCGAGACACATAAAAATGCCGACAGTTATTGTCGGCATTCTTGATATTAACGTCTGCAACTTTGGTTATGATCGCTCTAAGATCACAAACTCCATCGCATAAGCATTTTTATCATCGGCATCATAATGCTGACTTTCAACGCGATGCCAATGATCACCCCACTCAGGAAATTGGGTATCCCCGCCCTCAATATCAGCATCAATAAAGGTTAAATATAATCTATCCGCTATCGGTAAACACGCTTGATAAATACTGCCGCCACCAATGATCATTAGCTCAGGTGCATCACCTGCGGCTAATTTTGCAGCCGCCATATCACTAACGACAGTGATCCCTTCTGCATAAAAATCAGGATTACGGCTAATAACAATGTTTAATCGTCCCGGTAATGGTCGTCCAATTGATTCAAAGGTTTTACGTCCCATCACTATCGGTTTACCTAGCGTGCAATGCTTAAACCATGCAAAATCAGCGGGTAAATGCCATGGCATGCTATTCTCTTTACCAATGATCCGTTGGTGAGCCATTGCAGCGATCATACTGATCTTCATTTTTGCATCTCCATTTACGTTGCCAGTATTCATCTTGTCATTCTGTCGTAGTTATACCACAGGACGGCGACGATAAAATAATAACCCTGGCATAGCTAACCCAATCGCTAGTGCAGCAACAATAAATACCGCTTTTAGCACGTTATCGATCATCAATCCCCATAAGGCTAACGAAAAACCCCGATGGTTAATTTCAACGATAGCAATCATCGCTTTAAAGGCAAACACTCCAGGCACCATAGGGATCAATGCCGCCACCGTAAACACTTTAGGGTGGGCTAAAAAGCGGTGCGACCAATGCACACCAATCATGCCAACTAAGGTTGCCGCCGCAAGCGTCGACCATTCAATCGAAAGCCCCCAATGCATTAATAGAAACCGTGTTCCATGGCCAATTGCGCCACCAATAGCGCAATATTTTAACGCTTTTTGAGGTACATTAAACACCAATGCAAATCCCAAAGCAGGAATCATCGCCAGTAACATATCATTCAGTAATGCCACCATTAATGTCATAGTAACCACCCCCATACTCCCAAGACATTCATCGCAGCGATGATGCCCATGCAGGTCGATAAGGTTAATAAACTTGCCATGGTCCAACGGGCTAACCCCATACTTGGAAAGCCTTTTACCATATCAGCCACAGCATTAATTAATGGAAAACCAGGCACTAACATCAATACCGATGAAGCCATAGCTAAAAACGGTTGAGCACCAATATTATACACTTCACCAAGGCCTGAAATGAGCGTGGTTACAAACGCTGTCACCCCAAAATTAAGCAGTGGATTAAAATGGTAACTGGCGATTTGTTGGCGAACATACATTCCGACAGAAGAGGCACAAAAAGTCAGTAAAAATACTGGCCAATCACCACCAGCTAAACGGCTAAATGCGGCGCAAGATAGACCTATCATAACCACCACTAACCAGCGATTATAACGTTGAATTTTGAGGTTTTCTAAACGATGTTGAACGTCATTGTCATCCAATAACCCCCGCTCAACAAGAATACAAATTCGTTGAATATCGGTCACTATTTGCATGTTGATCCCGCCGTCTTGGCAACGTCGAGTAGTGGTAATACAACAACCTAAATGGCGAGTACTGATCACCATCGAACTGGCCGATAATGACACCTCAACATGCTCGACACCAAGCGCTAATCCCAATCGACGGGTAACATCCATAATTACGGTACTCTCAGCGCCATGTTGTAATAACCGCTGTCCCGCCTCTATTGCCAACCGAGTCACTTTCCGTTGCTGGGTTTCGCTCAACGGTAGCAAGACCCTCTCCATGTTGATATCCATTTACAATCCATTATAAAAATCATTTCAGAATAACTAGCATACCTAACCCACTACCACGCGTGTTGATTAAGCACAAAAAAAAGCCACACCTCAACGGTATGGCTTCTTATGCATGTCGCCGATAATGGCTTATGGCTTATAGATGATTTCTACATCGTAATCATCTTCATTCCAGTCATCCCAATCATCATCGTCGTCTTCATCCTGAACTTTCTTAATTTGTTCAGCGTGGTAATCATCCCACTTAAAGTCGACTTTATCTTCTTTCTGCTCTTCAATTTCATACTTAACACGAGGTAGAGCCTCGATAGCAGCCATCAGATCATAAGTCAGCTCTTTAGTACCAATGCGGTTTAACGCTGAGATACTATAGTGTTTGCCTTCCCATGCTAATGCTTCAAGCACTTCAGTGATCTTTTCTTGTGCTTGTTCTTCATCAAGAAGATCTGCTTTGTTAAATACGATCCAACGAGGCTTATTACCAAGTTTATCGCTGTATTGCTCAAGTTCATTGATGATAGTAAAGGCATTCTCTACTGGATCAGAACCGTCGGCAGGAAGCAGATCAACCATGTGTAATAACACACGACAACGCTCAAGGTGCTTCAAGAAGCGAATACCCAAGCCAGCACCGTCAGCAGCACCTTCGATTAGACCTGGAATATCGGCAACAACAAAACTACGCTCTGCATCGACACGTACCACACCCAAGCTTGGAACAAGGGTAGTGAACGGGTAATCAGCTACTTTTGGCTTAGCAGACGATACAGCGCGAATAAAGGTAGATTTACCCGCATTAGGCAAACCTAGCATACCCACATCAGCTAAAAGTAGCAGTTCTAGGCGTAAGTGACGAATTTCACCTTTACTGCCCATACTCTTTTGACGTGGTGCACGGTTTACAGATGATTTAAAGCGGGTGTTACCTAGGCCGTGGAAACCGCCTTTAGCAACCATCACTTTCATACCATGCTCAGTAAGATCGGCAATCACTTCGCCCGTATCTTCATCGATAGCACGTGTACCTACAGGTACTGTTAATACTTCATCCGCACCGCGTTTACCAGTACAGTTACCGCCACGGCCGTTTTCACCACGCTCAGCGGCATGAAAACGTTCAAAACGGTAATCAATCAGTGTATTGAAGTTTTCATCAGCGTATAGGTAAACATCACCACCATCGCCGCCGTCACCGCCGTCAGGGCCGCCACGAGGAATGTACTTTTCAGTACGAAAACTTACTACACCATTACCGCCATCACCGGCATCGGCGCGAATAACCGCTTCATCTATAAACTTCATTTTTTTCTCCGCACTGTGGCGTTTAACATACTGCGATGAAGGCATTTAGCACATATCACCGCGTAGTAATTATTTCATGGACCTTGGCTATTTGCTTGGGCTAATAAACTTATGGCCTATAGCACAACAAACAGCGCCACCTACCACAACTATAGCACCGAGATAGCCCCATATATTTAAAGAGACCGTCGCAACATATTGTGGCCAAGCCAAACTCGCAAGATCGACAAATAATATCGTAAACAAGGGCGTCAGTGTAATCACCGCACTCACTTGTGATGCTTGCCAACGTGACATTGCTTCTGCAAATGCACCATAGCCAACAAGCGTATTAATACAACAGAATAACAACATCCCTAATTGGCGGTTATCCATTGCGAAAATTTGTTGTGGTTGTGCCATTGGGGTCAGTATTACAGCACATATGATATAAATCATCAGTAATATTTGTGCTGATGAAAATTGCCGTAATAGCCACTTCTGAGCTAGGCCATAAACAACCCATACTAACGCTGCGGTAACAGCAAGGCTAACACCTACAGTATAGCCAGAAAAACTGGTAAACAGCTCAATAAGCCGTTCATTAAAGAATAGGATCAAACCACCAATGAGAGCAATGACTCCCACAACTTGATGCCGACCTAATTTCTCTTTAAACACCCAAGCACTTGATACTAATAGCATCACCGGCGCTAATTGGATAATAACTTGTACAACGTGAGGGTTTAAATATTTCAATGAGCTGTTATACAGCACAAAGTTCCCTGCAAGACCCAAGCTGCCGATGGCAAGCACCACACAACTCATTCTCCCAAGATTTGATATAATCGGTAGTTGCTTGCGCCACATTAAAAAAAGGCCAAGGCCAAATGCTGCAACAAGAAAGCGATACCAAACGATCGTAAAAGGATCCATCACTTCTACGGCTTGTTTCATTGCAATGGGTAATGCGCCCCAAAAAACGGCGGTTGTCATTGCGAGAAAAAAACCAATCATGGGGTTGCTATTAATCATAAACCCTCCAGATATAAAAAGCCCCGCCAAAAAGGCAGGGCTTTAATATTCGTGTCGATTCTGAAAATTATTCAGCGTCGATAGATACGAATTTACGGTTTTTAGGACCTTTAACTTCAAACTTCACTTTACCGTCAGATAGAGCGAATAGAGTGTGGTCTTTACCTAGGCCAACGTTTGTGCCAGCGTGGAACTTAGTACCACGTTGACGAACGATGATGTTGCCTGCTAATACAGACTCGCCACCAAAACGCTTAACACCTAGGCGTTTGCTTTCTGAATCACGGCCGTTATTAGTAGAACCGCCAGCTTTTTTATGTGCCATCTTTAAATTCTCCTGTTATTAAGCGCTGATGCCAGTAATTTTGACTTCAGTGAACCACTGACGGTGGCCCATTTGCTTACGAGAGTGCTTACGACGACGGAACTTAACGATTTTTACTTTATCGCCACGACCGTGAGTAACAACTTCAGCAGTTACTTTACCGCCAGCTACAAAAGGTGCGCCTACAGATACTTCTTCGCCATTAGCTACTAAAAGTACTGAGTCAAATTCAATGCTAGCGCCAGTTTCAGCGTCTAGTTTTTCTAAGCGTAAGGTTTGGCCTTCGCTTACACGGTGTTGTTTACCACCACTTTGGAAAACAGCGTACATGTCTTACTCCGCTTCTCCGCATAGGCCATTTGCCACGTCTAAAATGGGCAATGGGTATGCGCTTAATCTTGTCATCAATAGGGCGCGAATGTTACGCGAAAAGAGACTTTGTGGCAAGCCATTCTCGAAAGAAAATTGGTGAAAAGCTACCCAGCACAAAAACTGTTTGAAATAGCTGTATTTGAGGTTATGACGATATGGTTATTTTAGTGTAAGATTCACGTATCAATTCGAAATATTTTCCGCCCTACGCGGCTAACAATCTTGCTGGACGTATAATGGATTTTAAAGCTATCCAAGCGCTCACCGCCAACGATATGGCGGAAGTCGACGCGAAGATACAGGCGCAACTGAACTCAGATGTAGCCCTGATTAATCAACTCGGATTCTACATTGTAAACAGTGGTGGAAAACGTATTCGCCCTATGCTGGCTGTATTAACAGCCCGCGCACTTGGCTATGACGGTGATAAACACACCACAGCCGCTGCTTTTGTTGAATTTATTCACACTGCCACATTGCTTCATGATGATGTGGTTGATGAATCAGATATGCGTCGTGGTAAAGAAACCGCCAACGCAGCTTTCGGAAATGCGGCCAGTGTGTTAGTTGGTGATTACATCTATACGCGCTCTTTTCAAATGATGACAAGCCTAAGATCATTAAGGATCCTTGACATCATGAGTGAAGCAACTAATGTGATCGCCGAAGGTGAAGTGCTGCAGTTAATGAACTGTAATGATCCCGACACCACAGAAACAAGCTACATGCAGGTGATCTACTCAAAAACAGCACGTTTATTTGAAGCATCAACTCAAATTGCAGCGATCATCGCTGATGCATCTGCGGAAGTTGAAATCGCATTGCAAGAGTATGGTCGTTATTTAGGGACGGCTTTCCAATTAATTGATGATGTTCTTGACTATGTTGCCGATGGCAAAGAAATGGGTAAGAACGTTGGCGATGATCTTGCAGAAGGTAAACCCACATTGCCATTATTGCATGCTATGCATCATGGCGATCAAGCGCAATCAGCAATGATTAGAGACGCTATTGTGCATGCTAATGGTATGGATAAGCTTGATGCAATTCTGGCTTGTATGCGTCAACACGGCTCGTTGGAGTATACCCAACAACGTGCAGAACAAGAAGCCCAGAAAGCCATTGCCGCACTAGCCCCTATTGCTGAGTCAGATTATAAACAAGCACTGATTACGCTTGCTCATATGGCTGTGCAACGTAAAAAATAATCTATTCCCCCCTATCTTATTCAAACCTGTCTTTTTAAAGGCAGGTTTTTTTATACCTCGCGTTCAATACCAAGGACACGATCAATCATGATCTATACTATAGCTATCACATCATTTTATGAGCTGTAGACCAAGAAGGCGATCATGGATATTAATCATTTAACAACGGGTATGTGGGTAGAATCTCATCACGGGGTAGGAAAAGTGATCGGCATCGATCATCAATATCATTCAGCGATCATTGAACACGGTCAGGATCATCAATTACAGTCGATTGACGTCGCCGATCTTATCGAACAGCCTCAATTACATAATGGCTGTGAACGCTATTATTAACATTCACACTCTTTAGAACACAAAAAAGCGGCTTTTTAATTAAGCCGCTTTTTTTATGTCTACTTTTTTAAGCTTAGTAGAACTGTGACTTATTTAGCCGCAAACTCTTCACCAAGCGCGATATCTGCACGTAATGTTTCAAGCATGCTTTCTAAGGCATTTTGTTCAAACGCACTTAAGTTGCCGTAATCCATTACTTCCTCAATACCTTCTTTACCCAATAGCACAGGTTGAGCGAAGAAACGTGTATGCTGACCATCGCCTTCAACGTAAGCGCATTCAACCACACCTTGCTCGCCTTGTAGTGCACGTACCATGGCTAAGCCAAAGCGACATGCCGCTTGACCCATAGATAACGTTGCAGAGCCACCACCCGCTTTAGCTTCCACAACTTCCGTACCTGCGTTTTGAATACGTGGGGTTAATGCTTTAACTTCGTCTTCAGAAAAACTCACACCTTTAACTTGTGATAACAATGGTAAAATTGTCACACCCGAGTGGCCGCCAATAACAGGAACACGAATATCACACGGAGAAATACCTTTAAGCTCTGCTACAAATGTTTCAGAACGAATCACATCTAATGTTGTGATACCAAATAACTTACGCTTATCGTATACACCCGCTTTTTTGAGTACATCAGCAGCAATTGCAACTGTGGTATTGACCGGATTTGTAATAATACCAACACAAGCTGTTGGACATACTACCGCTATTTTTTCAGCCAATGATTTAACAATACCAGCATTAACATTGAACAAATCGGCACGATCCATTCCAGGTTTACGTGCCACACCCGCAGAAATAAGCACAACATCAGCCCCTTCCAATGCTGGTGTTGGATCGTCCCCACAATACCCTTTAATTGCTACAGGTGTTGGGATATGACTTAAATCAGCCGCAACACCGGGTGTTACTGGAGCTATATCATATAAAGCAAGATCTGAGCCTGCAGGTAAACGGTTTTTCAATAGCAACGCTAATGCTTGACCAATACCACCAGCCGCACCAATTACAGCAACTTTCATATTCGTTCTCCTTTACGATAGAAGTATATTTATTGACGTGGGTACAATCTGATCCAGTTAATAATCGTAATAACTGAATAACAATCTATGGACGTTATATTAAGCAAAAAAAAAATACAATCATCTCCGACTCGCTTTGCGAAGTAACGCAGAATCCCATAAAAATGCACTCAAACGCTTTTATCAGACAAATAAATTATAAATTTAATCGTGACTCGCCTTTCGTGGGTTTCATCTAATAAGTCATGACAAAACAATGACAAGAGTCACAATAAAAAATTTTATATACGCTAAAAATGCGATTTCACATATTTATTTTGATGCACTTTGTTTGCCAGTGAGTCACAGGTTATGCAAAAATGGCTCACCTCGTCCCTGTAGATAATATTTACTTATGCGAAATTCAGATAAGCAAGAACGTTTAGTTAAAGCGTTTAAATTAATTTTAAAAGAAGAAAAGTTCAGTTCTCAAGGTGAGATTGTTGATGCATTGAAAGCACAGGGTTTTGATAATATTAACCAATCAAAAGTCTCTCGCATGCTAACAAAATTTGGTGCAGTACGTACTCGCAATGCCAAAATGGAAATGGTGTATTGTTTACCGATTGAACTTGGCGTACCAACAATTACAAGCCCATTAAAAGAACTAGTAATGGAAGTTGGCTTTAACAGCGCATTAGTTGTGATCCACACCGGTCCTGGTGCTGCACAAGTCATTGCGCGTCTATTAGATTCTTTAGGTAGAGCAGAAGGGATCCTTGGTGTTGTTGCGGGTGATGATACTATCTTTATCACACCGACCAATAACATCACCACTGATGAACTTTATGAATCAGTGTGTGAGCTATTTGATTACAGCAACTGATTGACCGACGATTAGGGTCTATCTAACTTTATATGGCATCAGCATAATTGCTCAAGAAATATAGACCCTTCGTTTTTATTGTGCTTAACTCATGTTAATCGCGACATGCTCACGGTTAACGTTGATCATATCCCCAACGCGGCACCAAACCCTGCTCAATATTTAAATGATCTAATATTCGAGCCACCATAAAATCAACCAAATCATCAATGGTTTGCGGTTGATGATAAAACCCCGGAGCCGCAGGCATAATCGTCACCCCCAGTTGCGATAACTTAAGCATATTTTCTAAATGAATACTTGAAAATGGCGTTTCTCGAATCACCAGCAGTAACTGACCACGCTCCTTAATAACCACATCCGCAGCCCGCTCAAGCAAGTTATTAGACATTCCATAAGCCACGGATGCCAATGTTGATGCTGAACACGGACAAATTACCATTTGTTTTGGCGCCGCCGATCCCGATGCTACCGGTGAAAACCAATCTTCTTTACCACACACCACCAGCTGTTCAGCAGGACACTGTAAATGTGCCACTAACTGTTGCTGTGCCGTTGCTGGTGCCGCCGATAATTTAAGTCCATGTTCGGTCGCTAATACCACTCGAGCAGCAGATGAAATCAACAGATAAACCTGATAATCTGCAGCTAACAAGCATTCAAGTAAACGCAAACCATAAGGTGCACCAGACGCGCCCGTCCATGCTAATGTTATCTGTTTATTTGTCATTATCTCTCACTTTATTTTGCAGTTAATGCCGCTAATAGTTTGTCATGAATACCACTAAAACCACCATTACTCATCACTAAAATCGTATCACCAACTTGTGCTGATTCAACAATATTCGCCACCAGCGTATCAATGTTATCACTACAAAATGCAGGTTGAGGACATTGATCGGCAATTTCCTGCACTGACCATGGAATGTTATCAGGCTGAAATAAAAACACTTCATTTGCGGCAGCTAAGGCTGGCGCTAAATCATGCTTATGCACCCCTAATTTCATGGTATTTGAACGCGGTTCAAGTACAGCAAGAATACGAGACTGAGGTAATTTAGCTCTTAATCCACCTAATGTTAATTCAATCGCCGTTGGATGATGAGCAAAATCATCATAAACCGTAATACCATTTACCTCACCTTTATACTCTAATCGACGCTTAGTATTGATAAATTTAGCTAATGCATCACACGCTAAATTCGCGGTAACTCCAACGTGTCGAGCCGCAGCAATGGCCATTAAGGCATTATTGACATTATGGTCGCCCACTAATGCCCAATCGACAGTGCCGACTAATTGATCATCAAGATAAACATCAAACACACTGCCATCAGCTAACTTTTTATCTGCACGCCAATGACCATCATCACCGATATATTCCAGCTCACTCCAGCAACCCATTGCTAATGTCTCATCAATATTTTTCACGCCATGCGGCGCTAAAATACGTCCATTACCAGGTACTGTACGTACTAAATGATGGAATTGGCGTTGAATGGCTTTTAAGTCATCAAAAATATCAGCGTGATCAAACTCAAGGTTATTCATGATCAATGTGCGAGGATGGTAATGAACAAACTTCGAACGTTTATCAAAAAAAGCACTGTCATATTCATCAGCTTCAACAACGAAGAACATACTTTCGCCAAGACGAGCAGAAACACCAAAGTTTCCAAGCACTCCCCCAACAAGAAAACCGGGTTGATAACCACAATCATCTAAGATCCACGCTAACATACTCGCGGTTGTGGTTTTACCATGGGTGCCAGCCACTGCCATAACCCAGCGATCATGCAATAAATAATCCTGTAGCCATTGTGGGCCCGAGGTATAACGTAAATTATTATTAAGCACATATTCAACACATGGATTACCACGGCTCATGGCGTTACCAATGACCACTAAATCAGGCGCTGGCTTTAATTGTTCTGGGTCATATCCTTGAATTATTTCAATACCTTGAGACTCAAGCATCGTACTCATCGGCGGATATACATTGGCATCAGAACCAGTCACTTTATGGCCCAGCTTAGTTGCCAATGTGGCAGCGCCTCCCATAAATGTTCCACAAATACCTAAAATATGAATATGCATAACTGCTGTTTCCATCCTTAAATTTTATTAATGTCACGCTTTGACGTTACTTCGTTACCATAAAAAAGATCTTTATATACAATTCTTTATATAACAAAAAATACTGTGAGGCATTCGCTCTCATTACAAGTTGAGATCCAACAAGTATACAACTGAACCTACATCTTCTTATGACAACATAATGCAAGGATTGTTTATGACCGATATTAGAACGCTTGGTGAATTTATTGTCGAGAAACAGAGTGATTTTCCTCATGCCAGTGGCGAACTATCCTCACTGCTCGGCTCGATAAAACTGGCGGCTAAAATCGTAAATCGCGAAATCAATAAAGCCGGATTAGCTGATATAACAGGAGCCGTAGGCACAGAAAACATACAAGGTGAAGAACAACAAAAACTTGATCTTTATGCTAATGACAAATTTAAAGCCGCATTAGAAGCACGCGATCAAGTGTGCGGTATTGCCAGTGAAGAAGAAGATCAAGCAGTTAGCTTTAATCGACAGTTAAACCGAGATGCTAAATATGTGGTACTAATGGATCCTCTTGATGGTTCATCTAACATCGATGTTAATGTCTCTGTCGGTACAATTTTCTCTATTTATCGCCGTATATCTCCCGTTGGCTCCCCCGCAACAGAGGTTGATTTTCTGCAACCAGGGCATCGCCAAGTAGCTGCCGGTTATGTTATCTACGGTTCATCCACCATGCTAGTTTACACCACAGGTAATGGTGTACATGGTTTTACTTATGATCCCTCACTCGGTGTATTTTGCCTCTCTCATGAAAATATGCAAATTCCTGTTGATGGCAATATCTATTCCATCAATGAAGGTAACTATATTCGCTTTCCATTAGGTGTTAAAAAATACATCAAATTCTGCCAAGAATATGCACCACAAGATAACCGTCCTTATACATCACGTTACATTGGGTCGTTAGTCGCTGATTTCCATCGTAATCTATTAAAAGGTGGCATCTACCTTTACCCAAGTACTGCCAGTTATCCAAATGGAAAGTTACGGTTACTGTATGAATGTAATCCGATGGCATTATTAATTGAACAAGCAGGAGGACGGGCAACTGATGGCCAACAACGTATTTTAGATCTCGTGCCAACAGAATTGCATCAACGGGTACCTTTTTTTGTTGGCTCAACCAACATGGTCAACAAAGTAGAAGCCTTCCTTCATGAAGTCGATGAATCATAATCACTAATGTTCAAGGTGGTCTTAACCACCTTGATAGTGTCAGCAATATATTCAGCTGTCGTTTGTACCTCAACAGCTGCGCCATGACGACGGTTGTTTTTAATATCAATCATGATAACCTCAACACCATTAACATTTAATTAACAACAAAGAGGTCAGTCATGAGTTTAAATAAAGTAACAGCAGGTCAAGATATTCCTCACGATATCAATGTGATTATTGAAATTCCCGCCAATGCCGATCCAATTAAGTACGAAGTCGATAAAGCCAGTGGGGCTATTTTTGTTGATAGATTTACATCAACACCAATGTTTTATCCATGTAACTATGGCTATATTAACCATACTCTTTCTCTTGATGGCGATCCTGTCGATGTCTTAGTGCCAACACCATATCCATTACTGACAGGATCCGTGATTCGTTGTCGTCCAATTGGGGTATTAAAAATGACTGATGAATCAGGTGAAGATGCCAAAATTGTCGCAGTTCCTCATAGTAAACTCAGCTCTGAATATGATCATATTCAGAATATCGATGATCTACCAAGCTTATTGAAAGCACAAATAGTTCACTTTTTTGAACATTACAAAGAATTAGAAGCCAATAAGTGGGTCAAAATTGATGGTTGGGAAAATGTAACGGCAGCAAAAGAAGAAATCATCACCTCATTTGAACGTGCATAAAAATAGCGATCAACGCCATGAAACACACTCTACAATATAAATTGTTGATAACCATATTTAGTCTTACCGCTATCGTTCCAATAACTTATGCCCAGAATGTTTCTGTCCAACAATTTTGGCAACTACAGCAACAACAACCGCATGTCATTATCGACGTTAGAACACCAAATGAATTTTCACAAGGCCATCTAACTTCAGCAATTAATGTCCCTTACCAAGATATTGCAGCCATAGTGACGACCTATAAAGATAAAGAGCAACCAATCTTACTTTATTGTAAATCAGGTCGACGAGCAGAAATAGCAGCAACAAGCTTACAAGAGCTAGGATACACCGCAGTATATAATGGGCGTAATTATCAAGATCTCAAAGCAACACAACCACATCCAATCCCATAATAACATGATAAAAAAAGCCCGATTATTACTAATCGGGCCTTTCATTATCAGGATACTGACGCTAAAGCATCAGGTTGTGATTAATTAAATTCAAATTGGTAAAGTAAATCCACAGTCTGATCAAGACCAGAAACTGCTTCAACATACAAATTCCGCAATAATCGGTAGCGCAAAGTAAATTCATCCACTTGATTAAAAATACCCACCCCGTACTTCACTTGTAACCCTGGAGCAATATAACCACTGATCGTCACTTGCGAATCATCACCCGCACCAGATGTTGATAAGCTAAGATCTTTAACGCCCACGGCCTCGCCAACATCACCGACTAATTGGCCACTTTGTGCCAAGCCCATACCAATCAATGCCGTTGTCATTGCACTATTATCGCCCGAGTTTTCAGAATCAAGATTCTTACCGGTTAGAATATATGACAAGGCATTTTGTTGTGGCATTGCTGGATCAGAGAAGATATTTACTTCAGGTTTATCAGCAGGGCCAGTAACACGTACACCAGCAATCACATCATCTTCAACATTATCAGGATCTCGAATCGCCTCGATAGAAAGATAAGGCTGTTCTGCTGGGCCATTAAACAAAATTTGCCCTTTACGAATCGATAGCTCTTGTCCTAATGCACGGTAATACGATCCCTTGGCAATATTAACTTCACCATAAATCATCGGCCCTTTACCTGCTTGGCGAACGTTTAAATCACCTAACAGGCCAGCTTTTAAACCAAAAGCAGACAATTTAACATCATCACCAATATGTACAAAAATATTGGTCTTAATATCAAATGGTACTTCTGATTTTTCTTTTAATGGCTGCATGTCATCTTTTAAGATCACTTGATCTTTTGAGACTCTCACCGCTGATTTAGGTAACTGATTAACCGTGATACGTCCCCACGGAATACCAATTTTTCCGGTAATTTCAGCCATTGTTGGCGAAGCTTCAATGGTTAAATCTGGTGATACCTTCAATGCAACCATTGGCGGTACACTTACCTTTAACTCTTTACCATTAATATTCAGCTTTGTTTTCCAAGCTTTCATATCCTGCCAATCACCAGTACCTCGTAGCAATAACTGTCCATCTGGCGTATAAATATTACCCATTAGAGTGGCGTTATAACCATTAAAGGCCAGTTTGATATCTGCATTTTTAATATCTAATGGTACTTTACGTCCCGTTGCCTCTAGTTTAGACACTTGTAATAAGCCATTAACCGCAGGATGCAAGATAGGTCCGGTCACTGTTAAGTTCGTATCAACTTGACCATCAAACTTATGATAATCTTTGATCATCGGCTCAAGGAACCCTAAGGTAAAACGATCAAGCTTAACATTGGCATTAATCTGTTTATCACCTTGCAGATTGGTGATCCTTGCGCGACCACTTAGATCACCATTATTCTTAATCGCAACTAACCAATTTGCATTTAATACGTTATCTTGCATATCCGCATTAACGGTTACTTTATCCCAGCCCAACGTTAGCGGCTGCTCGTCACTACTCATCTGTTGACGAATGCCGCCAGCAGGCATAATGATATTCGCTTTTAGATAAGGGGGAGCTTTGGGTGCCCATTTGGCATCAACATTTGCACCAAGCTCACCCGTCAGTTTTAATTCTGGCGGTAGGAACGGTTTTAACAAATCAAAGTTAAATTTACGAATAGCTAACTGTGCTTGGCCTGATGCTCCAGCGCTAAGATCGTTAGTTAAACAAATCCCCGCTTGCCCTTGTTGCCAACAATGCGCACCAACATTTGCCATTGCGGTTTTAAGATCATAGCTAATCAAGGTCGAATGATTAAGTACCCAGTTACCAACAGGTGTACTAATATCACCTTTAACTAACGTACCTTTCCAGCCAGTTTTTTTATTAAAGTCACCATTGATCAATAAATTAGCACCAACAGGATCACCTTTCGCATTAACACTTAGACTATGCTGTTGCTCAGTGCCTTTAAATAGAATATTAAGATCATCAAGGGATGTTGTGCCATATTTACCTTTTGCAGCAGTCAAACTGACATTCGCTTTCATATTAGGTAAAGGCGTCACATTACCTTTAAGGTTAAACGAAGCTAAGCTTGCTAACTGTTGCCAACCTAAATCATTCCCTTGCAAATCAAGCTTAATATCAGGAGTTGCCATACTGCCAGATAACATAACATCACCATTAACAGCACCATGAAGGCCTTTTAATGATTTAGATAAATTTGGCGCATCAATATTAGCTACCATGTTCCAAGTCTTATCAAGTTGACCTTTTACCATCATCCCATTAGGACCATGTTTTAAAGTTAACCCTGGAGTATTAACCTGTAATAGATCCCCTTTGCCATTAATATCAGAAGCATCTAACTTACCAACCAATGTTAAAGCTTGTTTCATGATGGTGCCGTTAACAGCCAACTGTGGCAATTTAACAAACCAACCACCTTGTTTGGTTAAACCACCAGAAGTGGCGAGCTTACCACTAACATTGCCTTGTGCCGCAGGCCACTGTAAACCCGGTTGAATATCAGCAAATTGTAGTTGCCCACTCCAATTGACTAAATCTTTCCAGCTTGCTTTTGCATTGCCCGTGATAACACCACCTAAGGTATTAATTTTTAATGATGAAAGGTCGACCTTATTTAGGTCACCTTTACCATTAAGAGCAAACTTCACTGCCGGCATTGGTTTACCATCAATGTTACTTTTCGCATTAAATGTAAACCCGTTTAAACTACCTTTCGCATCAATATTAGTCTTATCAACAGTAAACTCAGCCGACTTATCGATTGGCCATTGTAAATGTTGACTAGAGATTGCCACATCAAATGGAAAATCCGCCTTTAATGGTGATAACTTGCCTTTAACAATAGCGTCTAATTTGCCTTTAAGTTGCGCATCAACAACGAGCTTTTGTAATGAACCACTCGCTTTTAACGTCAGTGTTTGACCACTAACCGGCTTCATTGCGATATTAGCATCAGCATTTAACGTTAAAGGATAATCACCGGCTAATGTTACTTGTGCCTGCGCTTTAAAATTCGCTTGTGGTGCATCAAGCTGTAACTTTTTAAGGTTAATTTCACTCCCTTTTCCTGATGCTATCACCTCAAGTAAAGATACTTTTTGTGGTGTTTTACCTTCTAATTCGAAATTTTTAATAGTAAAACGTTCAATATCAAACGACATTGGTAATACGACATCAGGCAACGTGATAATAGTAGCATCAGATTTAGCCTTAACCTTTACTTTTGGCTTTGCTTTCGATTTTACAGGATTTTTCGCAGGAGCAAGTGCTAACTTAATATTATCCCAGTCGGTTGGCTTTAATATGACATGGCTGCCAATAACCGTCGCGGCAGTAGAAAAATGTTGCCAATTCACCTTATTCGATAAGATATCAAGATCAATATTATCTAAAGTAACGTGATCAACTTTAATAGGAATAGGCAGACTGATTTCAGTTACCGGTTTTGATGGTTGTTCAGGCTCAGTTGTTGGCGGTAATGTTGGCATTGAAAACTTAACGCCATTAACCCCTACATTTGAAATACAAATTTCAGGCGTCAATAAACAGCGATCATCCAAGGTTAGATTCAACCGATTAACAGCTAAGTTCATATTGCTATCTTGATAACGTACATTATCAACTTGAAAGCCGCGTAATAGAGAGCCTGAAGTTTCACCTATAGATAATGTAGGTAACGCTTTTTGCGCTCCCCAGCTAGCAAATTTTAACCCTGCAGGGGTATATAAGATCACCGCAATGGCGATCACTAAAAACAATAAAATTGCTAAAAGAGTCAGGGATATGCGCTTCACCCAGATCATAATTCAGGTCCTAAAGAAAAGTGAAGTTGAAACTTGTCCTTGTCGGGTTTATCAAGCCCCCAAGCAAAGTCAATACGAACCGGCCCCACTGGAGATGCCCAACGAACACCGAAACCAGTACCTCGCATCCAATCTGGTTTGTTGTCATTCCATGTCGAACCATAATCATAAAATAATGCACCCCACCAATCGTTATATAAACGGTATTGGTATTCAATACTGCTGGTCGCCATATATTGACCACCGACCATACGACCTAAATCGTTACGTGGTGAAATAGACTCATAACCATAGCCTCGAATACTATTATCACCACCAATAAAGTAGCGTAATGATGGTGGAATATCACGAATGTTATCTGCTAGTACAGCTCCCCCCGCAATACGGAAAAGGCCTCGTTGGTTTTCACTTAAGGTGCGAATCCATGCCGATTTTGCTTGTATACGGATTAAGCTCGTATTGGAACCTAACGACTTATCTGCAAATTCAACGGAAAAATTATACTTACTACCAGACGTTGGGAATACACCACCAGTAAAGTGACTCTTACTGTAAGAAAGCCCTGGCAAGAAGACATTGAAAGTACCGCTCTCATCACCACCTTGCTTATACTTTTCATTAAGCCAATGCAGTGAAACAGTGCGTTCCCACCCAGAGCTTAACTTCCAGTGTCGTTCAACACCTAACCCTAGTTGTGTGCTGATTGTATCGTGGCTATCAACATAACGAATGCCACCAACAATTTGATAGTAATTATTTAAAACATCATCTAATGGGATTTTATAAGCAGCTTCAAGCTTTGGCTGTTCTTTCGATATCTCAGATTTAAGGTAAAAACTGTGACCATTACTGGTGATCCATGGTTTTTTCCAATTAAATTTTAGGCGTGGACCCGTATCAGTTGAAAAACCAATACCTGTTTCAATTTGGTTTCTAACTTGAGGAGTTAAAGCAACCTCAATCGGAATTTTATCATCCTTACGTTTAGTAACATCACCACCGACATAAATAGATGAAAACCAGCCAACATTAGATAAGCGTTCATTATACAGCCCTAATTTAGAGGCTAAATAAGGTTCATCTTCAGTATAAGGAATCATTGAACGAAGGCGTTCATCTTTGATTTGACTCCCGGTAAAGTTGGTATCACCAAAGGTATAACGACGCCCAGAATCAAAATCTATCGTAATGATCGCTTCATTACGGGTAGGAATAACACCTAATTCACTTTTCTTTAGCTCAGCATCAAAGTAACCGCGACGCACTGCCAGGCTTTGTAACGCTGATTTTAAGGCTTCATATTTACCCTGATTAAGCGCCATTCCAACGCCTAATCCGCTATTTTTCAATAATGAAATAAAAGCAGGATCATCTTTCGCATCCCCAGTAATAATGATATTACTTTGGCTAATATGAGTACGAGGGCCAGCATCAACGGTTACAATTATATCCGTCTTTTTGCCACTCCCTTTAACCTGATAATCATATGTCGGCTGGTAATAACCCAATGCTTGTAATGCTTGACTGATTTCAGATTTAACCTGCTCTTGAAAACGTAAGGTATTACTATAATCACTTTTAGAAATAGCCGATAAATAAGCATCGACATTATCTTCAAGGCTACTGTTTAATCCCTTAACTTTAAGAGATGCCGCCATAGCCGGACTTGATAATACTAAGGCAAAAGATGCAACACCCAGCCACTGATAAACTTTATTCATTCGAATTATGCTTCTTGGAAAAAATTAGATTCATTCACACGGTCTATTTTGGCAAATGGTGTAGATCTATACCAACAATAGCTACAAATATTATTGACAATAAACCACTCAATTCATATATGTGTCATTAATAACGCATCCTATTAGTCTTATTTGTTTAACGCCCAACAACTCTTACAATAATAATCAGAGCGCCTTAAATGACTACAATCCTACATAGCAACTCAATAGATCTAGAGTAATTATTCTCATTTTAGCTGAAAATTATAGCCTAATAGTGCACTGAATATTATCAACAAGCATTGCAAAATGAAAATGGCAATTATCTTACCATCAAATTTTTATTTGCCATTTATTGATATACGCATAAAAAATAATCATTAACAATAAAGTATAATAGGTATAATTTTTCAATACATAAAACATCATTATTTGTCACCACGATTGTATAATTTAAACAATGGTCACAGAAAGTATCTTAATTTCTCTATTCACTTCAGATATTACGCTCAATACTTTAAGATCAGCCGATAAAGGTGGGATCAATCGACCATTTTCAAATTCAAAACCGCCAATTCCAATAATAAAAAGCCGTCCTCGAAAGAAATTCTTAACATGCTTAGCAATTTGAATAGGGCGATATACTTGAAATATTCTTAACATAAATCCTCACATCATAATTAATAAAACGCAGTGATTCTTATTAAAAATTAAACATGCAAACAATCTGCCATATAAAATATGGCATAAATAATTAGCAATAAAAATTAGAATAATAATGCGGAAATAAAGCTCACGAGACACGAATAACATCATAAATAAACAGGGATAATTATGTATAAGACACTATTAACTATAATATTTATTGCTTCAATGCCAATGATCGTTCAAGCGAATAATCTTGAAAAAGGTAAAGTAGTAACGCCTGTTACAGTAACAAATAAAGGTGAACTCATACTGAACAATGGCAGCATTAATTATCAATCTTGGCGCAGTACACAACTAACAGGAAAAGTTCGTATCATAATGGCAATCGCTGGAAGAAGTTCTGCAAAAAAGATCAATGCAAACTTAATCAAAGCGATCAGTGACGCACATTTTCCAGAATCAAAATACCAAACAACAACAATCATCAACCAAGATGATGCTATCTGGGGAACATCTGGTTTTGTCAAAAGTGCTTCAGAAGACAGCAAGAAACAGTATCCATGGTCATCAATAGTGTTAGATAGCAATGGCATCGTTCAAAGAACATGGTCTCTACAAAAAGAAAACTCTGCCATCATTGTGCTTAATCAAAAAGGACAAATATTGTTCCAATTTGAAGGACAATTAAACCACCAACAAATCAAACAAGTCATCACAATAGTAAAGAAAAACCTATAACGACTATTTACCGCTTAAGAAATATTAATGTAGGCCGTTATTAGTAACGGCCTAATAGTTAATAGATTATTTGATAATGACAACAACACAACCACCGTCAAAAAACATACCTGTAAAGCGATTACGAACAAATAGTAAGAATCGTATTCATGCTTTAGCACAACATTTTGGTTATGATGGGTTAATAAGCTCTCATAATAAGCGCTCATTAACTGAAAGATATGCTAATAGCCAACAACTACACCATCAGCGCGAACAATATAATATTGAAACCATCTTTAAGCTGACTTACGAGCAATGCAATAATGAAACGACAACAGAACCAGATCCTGATTGGTTAGCACGCTTTATTAAAATGGCTAAACAAGTTTATAGTTCATCAATGCAAAATTTATGGGCTCAAATTCTCAAAAAAGAGCTAGTACATCCAGGAACAACATCATTAAGAGCTCTTACTATTTTAATCTCGATGACTCATAAAGAAGCATTGTTATTTCAATATATTATGAGCGTAAGCTGTCAGATTAATAACACTAAAGATAGAAAGATCGTTACAAATATAAAGACAATAGATAAATTAATGTTTTTTTTGGTAAAAAATAAAAACTATCCTATTGAATATAATCAATATTCTATACCATATTCAAGTATTGTTATTTTAATGGACTTAGGACTAATATTAAAAACAGAATTTGAATCAAGTAAAATTAATCATACACAAACCATACAATTACATTTTAAAAATATCAGTTACAGCTTGAATTGTTATAATAAAAACACATCTTTTACCTATTACCGTATATCTCCTATCGGAGAAGAACTTGTTACATTAATAGACTATAGCTGTAATACTAAATATCAAAACTATCTATTAAATATTCTCACACAAATATTCACAATTACAACAGAGCAATAAAGTATTATTTAAATAATATAATCAATCAGCACATCGTAATAATCTCAGAATAAAAGTCGTCAAAGTAACCACATAAAATGACTATTTCTACAGACTAAAAAAAACAAATCTTTCGATCCATGTTTCTTTAATAATGTGAAGTGGACGGGACTTGCAATACCTAATATCGACGCGTCCCCCAACGTGACAGACCACAAAACTACCGAATAACAGACCACTGCCACTCCACGATATCTATTCTGCATTATTTCACATTTATACAGACGAAAAAAAACCTGAATCTTTCGATTCAGGTTTCTTCAATAATGGCGGAGTGGACGGGACTCGAACCCGCGACCCCCGGCGTGACAGGCCGGTATTCTAACCAACTGAACTACCACTCCGCAGT
>NZ_PYLV01000012.1:0-127168 GCF_003025475.1 Photobacterium sp. NCIMB 13483 | reverse complement strand
ATGGCAGAAAGCTTTGTACTACCAGAAAGGCAGGAAAGAAGTTATCCAAGGGCAGTAAAGAAAAGGCCTAGTCGCTATGCGACTAGGCCTTCAAGGAAGCGTAAATTATCTTAATTCACATGCATTACAGCCAATGCTGAGCTTTATGTATTTTAAATACGGTAATGGTTACATTTGCTCAATCATATCATCAGCAAATTCTGAACATTTACGCAGGTTAGCGCCATCCATTAGACGTTCAAAATCATAGGTTACGGTCTTATTACTGATCGCCGCTTCCATTGAACTAATAATCAAATCAGCAGCTTCTGTCCAACCCATATGACGTAACATCATTTCAGCAGACAGAATCAATGAACCAGGGTTAACCTTATCTTGGCCTGCATACTTAGGTGCTGTACCGTGAGTCGCTTCAAACAGCGCCACACCATCACCAATATTGGCACCCGGTGCAATACCAATGCCACCCACTTGAGCTGCTAAAGCATCCGAAATGTAATCACCATTAAGGTTCATGGTTGCAATAACATCGTACTCTTCAGGGCGCAGTAAAATCTGCTGTAAGAAAGCATCAGCAATACAATCTTTGATCACAATCTCTTTGCCTGTCTTTGGATTCTTTAACGTCATCCAAGGGCCGCCATCAAGTAATTCTGCACCAAATTCTTGTAGAGCTACATCATAGCCCCAATCTTTAAACGCGCCTTCGGTAAATTTCATGATGTTACCTTTGTGTACTAAGGTTAACGAGTCACGATCATTATCAATGGTGTATTGAATTGCAGCACGTACTAGACGTTTAGTGCCCGCCTCTGATACGGGTTTAATACCAATACCACATTGCTGTGGGAAGCGAATTTTTGTTGCACCCATTTCTTGCTGTAAAAATTGAATAACTTTATCAGCTTCAGGTGTACCCGCTTGGTATTCAACCCCCGCATAAATATCTTCTGAGTTTTCGCGGTAGATAACCATATCGGTTAATTGTGGACGTTTAACTGGGCTTGGAACACCATCAAAATAACGAACAGGTCGAACACAAATATAGAGATCAAGCTCTTGACGTAATGCGACGTTCAGGGAACGAATACCGCCACCAACGGGGGTTGTTAATGGGCCTTTAATAGCCACTTTGTATTCACGAATAAAATCAAGGGTTTCTTGTGGAAGCCATGCGTCATCGCCGTATACTTGGGTCGATTTTTCACCCGTGTAGATTTCCATCCACTCAATCTTTCGATCGCCGGCGTACGCTTTTTTAACTGCGGCATCAACAACTTTAATCATTGCAGGACTTACATCGATCCCGATACCGTCACCTTCGATGTACGGAATAATCGGGGTACTAGGAACAATCAATTTACCTTCAGCATCTACTGTGATTTTCTGACCCGCTGTCGGTATAATTACTTTACTATCCATTTTAAATCTCCTGGCATCCATTTGTTATCATTTTGTAAGAAGCGAGCAAATCATACTTTAAATTTTATCAATACGTCAATTGTGTAATTTTTCACGTATAATAAGCCTGTCCAACTCATCAACTCTTACAACAACGCGTATTTATGAAGCCAAACACCACAAATCGTCAACCTCTTCGTGCCAATAATGAGCGTAGAGCGTCAAGAAAAATAAATAAACCCAAGCGTCCTCGTGGCCCACAAAAAGTTATTTTATTTAACAAACCTTATAACACTTTGACCCAATTTTCAGGTGAACCTGGTGATAGCACCTTAGCGGATTTTATTCCGGTTAAAGATGTTTATCCTGCTGGACGGTTGGATAAAGACAGTGAAGGATTACTGGTATTAACTAATGACGGTATTTTGCAAGCGCGATTAACCCAACCACAATCAAAGCAAGCCAAAGTCTATTGGGTGCAGGTTGAAGGCGCACCAACAGCTGCAGATTTACAGCAGTTACGTGATGGCGTGACATTAAAAGATGGCCCAACGCTACCCGCTGGCGTTGAAGTGATCGAATCACCACAAATATGGGATCGTACGCCACCTATTCGTGAGCGTAAAAATATTCCCACAACCTGGCTTGCTATTACGTTACGTGAAGGTCGTAATCGCCAAGTTCGTCGCATGACGGCGCATATCGGTTTTCCAACATTACGTTTAATTCGCTATCAAATGGCGCAATGGACGGTGGCAGATTTAGCGCCGGGTGAATGGAAAGAAATTACGCTTCCAAGTCCAAATCTAGCGTAGTTTTCTATTCGCACTATTCGCGCTCTATGTCTGACCGCCCTCTGTCTGACATTGGAGCGCATTATTCCCATCAATACCTGAAAACTATTTTCCTCAACAAAAAACTACACATTTTTAGTTACATCTACTATGATTGCGACAAATAGCAAACGTTTGCTATTTAATAGTATCAAGATCGTAATAATAAGGAATCATGGCCTTTTTTTATCTATACCTCCGTTTTTAAATGTTTTTTTTTATTACCTTGAGTTTTATTTATACCGTTACTATCGTTAATCACTATTTATTGAAGTGTGATTCTGCTCTCGATCTGTTTCAGGCGCAGGGTTTCTGTTAGAATTACGCTCTTAACACTAAATTAGCGACAGTAGAGAAATATGTCTGATAACAGCCAAAAGAAAGTCATTGTCGGCATGTCCGGCGGCGTAGATTCATCGGTATCCGCTTACCTGCTCCTTCAACAAGGTTATCAAGTTGAAGGCTTGTTTATGAAAAACTGGGAAGAAGACGATAACGACGAATATTGCTCTGCTGCAGAAGATCTCGCTGATGCACAAGCGGTATGTGACAAACTTGGTATTACGCTGCATACCATTAACTTTGCAGCGGAATACTGGGATAACGTGTTTGAATACTTCCTTGCTGAATATAAAGCGGGTCGTACGCCAAACCCAGATATTCTGTGCAACAAAGAAATCAAATTTAAAGCCTTCCTCGAATTTGCTGATGAAGTGCTAGCAGCTGACTATATTGCAATGGGTCACTATACCCGTCGTAGTTTCCCAACAGTTGAAGGTGAAAAACCTCAAATGTTGCGTGGTGTCGATAACAACAAAGATCAAAGCTACTTCCTATACACGTTAGGTTATGAGCAAATTGCACGCAGTTTATTCCCTGTTGGTGAGCTCGAAAAACCGGAAGTACGTCGTATTGCCGAAGAGCAAGGCTTGATCACGGCAAAGAAAAAAGATTCAACTGGCATTTGTTTTATTGGTGAGCGTAAATTTACTGAGTTTTTAGGTAAATACCTACCCGCTCAACCGGGTAAAATTGAAGTTGCAGATACAGGCCTTGTTATCGGTGAACATCAAGGCTTGATGTACCACACATTAGGTCAACGTAAAGGCTTACATATTGGTGGTCAAAAAGGCGGTAATGGCCTTGAAGATGCATGGTATGTCGTTGATAAAGATCTAGAGCGTAATGTGCTAATTGTTGGTCAAGGTAAAGATCACCCTCGTTTAAAATCAAACGGTTTGATTGCCTCTCAGTTGCATTGGGTTGATCGTCAACCTATTCGCGAGACCATGGCATGTACGGTAAAAACCCGTTACCGTCAGCAAGATCTTCCTTGTACTATCATCCCAATGGATGATGAAACTATTAAAGTAATTTTTGATGAGCCTCAAATTGCAGTCACACCTGGACAATCAGCCGTGTTCTATAACGGTGAAATCTGTCTTGGTGGCGGCATTATTGAAGAGCGAATTTAAAGGAGTTTTTGCGCGTGGCTTACTCTATTTATGATCGAACGATTGCGTTTGCAGGTATATGCCAAGCAGTCAAATTAGTTCAAGATGTTGCCCGTAATGGCAATTGCGATTCAGCAGCATTAAGCACAATGCTCAATAGCATTATGGCAACAGATCCAGCCAACACCGTCGGTGTCTACGGCAGCGAAGCTGATCTACGTATTGGCTTAGAAGCTATGGTGCGTGATATTGATGGTTCATCATCTGGCAGTGAAATAACACGATACCTTGTAGGTGTTATGGCACTGGAACGTAAACTATCGGCTCGTCGCGATAGCATGGCACAACTGAGTGATCGTGTTGACACATTGAAACGCCAAACGGTCCATTTTGAACTACTTGACGAACAAATGTTGAGTAATATTGCCAGTATTTATTTGGATATTATCAGCCCATTAGGACCTCGTATTCAAGTATCTGGTACGCCAGCGCAATTACAATTACCTCATGTTCAGCATCGTGTTCGTGCATTATTACTTGCAGCCGTTCGTAGTGCTGTTCTTTGGAGCCAAGTCGGTGGTAAACGCCGTCATTTATTATTTGGTCGTAAGCAAATGCTAGAACAAGCAAAAATTTTGCTCGCTCGAAACTAAGTTAACGCATTGCTAACTTCAATTCAGCTTGATAAATCAGGCTGAATATTAATTTTGTTTTAACCCTCATAAACCAGGAGAGATCAACATGGAACTGTCAGCACTGACAGCTGTTTCCCCAGTAGACGGCCGCTACGGAAGCAAAACAAGCGTATTACGCAGTATTTTTAGTGAGTTCGGTTTACTAAAATACCGTACTATCGTTGAGATCCGTTGGTTACAAAAATTAGCCGCTACTGATGCTATCGTGGAAGTTCCTGCATTCAGCGCTGAAGCAAATGCATTCTTAGATCGTATTGCAGCTGAGTTTAGTGAACAAGATGCACTACGTATTAAAACGATTGAGCGTACAACAAACCACGATGTAAAAGCGGTTGAATACTTTCTAAAAGAAAAAGTAGCTGAATTACCTGAGCTCCATGCGGTTAATGAATTCATCCACTTTGCATGTACTTCAGAAGATATCAATAACCTTTCTCATGCGCTGATGCTGACTGAAGCTCGTGAAAAAGTAATGCTACCAGAAGTACGTAACGTTATTGATGCGATTAAAGCGCTTGCTAATCAATTCCGTGATGTTCCAATGCTTACCCGTACTCACGGCCAGCCAGCTTCTCCATCAACAATGGGTAAAGAAATGGCAAACGTGGCGTACCGCATGGAGCGTCAATATAAGCAAATCGAAAACGTTGAAATTCTAGGTAAGATCAATGGTGCCGTAGGTAACTACAACGCTCACCTATCTGCTTACCCTGATATCGATTGGCATCAATACAGCGAAGAGTTTGTGACGGCATTAGGGATTACTTTCAACCCTTACACCACACAAATCGAACCGCATGATTACATTGCAGAATTATTTGATGCGTTTGCTCGCTTCAATACTATCTTGCTTGACTTCGATCGTGACATTTGGGGTTATATTGCTTTAGGTCACTTTAAGCAAAAAACCATTGCTGGCGAAATTGGTTCTTCTACCATGCCACACAAAGTTAACCCAATCGATTTTGAAAACTCAGAAGGTAACCTTGGCCTAGCTAATGCTATCTTTGGTCACTTAGCACAGAAGCTACCAGTTTCTCGTTGGCAGCGTGACCTAACAGACTCTACTGTTTTACGTAACCTAGGTGTAGGTTGTGGCTATGCAATCATTGCATACACATCAACACTTAAAGGTATTAGTAAGCTTGAACTTAACCAAGATGCACTTGCTGCTGAGTTAGACCGTAATTGGGAAGTGCTTGCAGAGCCAGTTCAAACAGTTATGCGTCGTTACGGCATTGAAAAACCTTACGAGAAGCTAAAAGAGTTGACTCGTGGTAAGCGTGTTGATGGCGAAGGTATGCGCACATTCATTGATGGTTTAGAATTACCTGAGCATGAAAAAGCACGTCTTAAAATGTTAACCCCTGCTAACTATATTGGTGATGCAGTTAAATTAACAGATAAGCTATAAATTACCGCTATTACAAATAGAGTTAATAATATAAGGACGTTATTTGATAACGTCCTTTTTATTAACGCTACACTGATAATTTATTGACGGTTTGTTGACGATATCACTATTATCTTAGCTTATACTTCTCTGCGTTAATTAATAGCAATAGTTATAATGAACATTTGTATGACTATTATTTATAAATAACGATAAGGAATATAAAATAACAATAACAGCAATAAAAATTCCTACAAAATATAATATTAACGCATTCGCAATGTGCATACCTACCTAAGTTCATATTCATTGAACGACAAAACAATACCTTAGTGTTATATAAAAAATAATAAATAATGCATAGTTTATGTTTTTATTGTTTTCATAACTCTTCAGGAGCATCTTGGATCTGTTTTTGCTATTTTGCTTATGATAATTAAAATATAAAAATAGTGGAGTTCTTTCATCGTGACTATCAGACGTCCTTCAATCTCGTTATATAGCATTGTATTAATAATGTTATTTCTCGCTATAGGTTTCGTGACGTTAGCACTTACTTCACAATCAGTTGGTCGCCAATTATTTAAATATAATCTTGAATCATTTGAATATAAGCGAAGTAATAACTACTTACAAAGCATTCAATCCACTGCTATTCTACTTGATAATCTACAATATCATCTGTCTTATACCTGTGATAATGAAGATATATCAGAGCTTGAACGAGCAAGCTATTATTCATCAAATATTCGTAATATTAGCCTTACCACTAATTCAGGTAAAATCTGTGGCGATCGGACCAATTTAAGTCAGATGTATGGTTCTCCAATCAAAAAGATTCAATTGAATAATGATCTTGCCATGGTAGCAAATGCAAATAATAGTGAATCAATTCTTCAATATAGTAAAAAGGTTGTTGGTGGCGTAATTACTGTTGATATTGAAAAACAACCTATCGATGCTTTATTAGTTAATACTTGTGATAATTGTTGGGTCCAAACGATAGAGCATGATGGTATTACGTTGTATACCAGTAATACTGAAAATGCATCAAAAGCTCTGTTCAAACAACCAGCAGTAAATGATCAGCAACTAAAAAACGCAATGGAACCTATTATATCGAGGCCTTTTTATAAAAAGGCATCAATAACATATTATATTACACCTCAAGTAATTACAGACTATCGTGCACGCATAAAACCATTTTTATTGCTGGTATTAAGCGGGTTAATTTTTATTGTCTTAATAATGTTATATCGTCGCTATCGCAGCACAAGTATTATTAAATACTTGATACTCAATGCGATTAAACAAAATCATTTAGTACCTTACTATCAGCCCATTATTGATGCAGAAAAGCATTTAACATGTGGCTATGAAGTCTTAATTCGTTGGGAGACTAAAAAAGGTAAAGTTATTCTACCTGATGAATTTATTCCTCAATGTGAAACGAACGGTGTCATTACACCGCTAACTTTTCAATTAATTAATACTGTTGCGCGTGATATTCATAAGCTAGAAGCCTTACATGGCAAAACACTGCCTTACTACTTCAGCATTAATATCAGCGCCAGTGTACTGCAAGATCCAGAGCTCATTGATATTACGCGTTCAGCTCTGGCTCACTACCACATTGCACCTCATAACATTGCTTTTGAGCTCACAGAACGCTCTCCAATTGATAATATTGAGCAAGCAGAAAAAAACTGTCAGAAACTCAATGCTATGGGAGTTCAAATTAAGCTTGATGATGTCGGTAATGGCCACTGTGACTTGTTGTCTCTACAAAGATTACAAGCGACAACCATTAAAATTGATAAAGTATTTATTGCTGATATTGGTTCATCAAACGCAAATACTATTATTAAATCATTAGCTGCATTTGCGGAACAAGCAGAAGTAGAAATAATTGCAGAAGGGATTGAAACACAACAGCAGGCTGAAATTTTACTTGATATTGGCATTCGTTATCATCAAGGTTTTTTATATAGCAAACCAATGCCATTTGACTTGTTAATTAACGATAAACACTTCAATGTCTAAAATAGAACATCATATATTTAAAAAAAACGATTCTGAACGGAAGTTTAACCACTTTATTTGCGAAAATAAATTCGTCAAAAAAATAGTTATTATTTTATGTAATATGTTGATACTGGCAGGTTTAGTTACTATCAGTATCCGTAATGATATTCATGAAACACAGCTATACGTGCAAGAAAATTTGAATCAAATAAAAAATGCAATGAATACGTTAGCATTTCGAAATCAACGTTATGCCAGTACGGTAACAAAAGCTATTAACGACCTAAAAAACCAACAATTACAGGCTTTAGTTACAATACATTATTACCCAAAATTAAAAGAATTTGGCTTCAATCGGGGTATTTATCCCGATAATCTGCTTAATGGCACGTTACTTGGTCCTGGGAAGCCAAATAAGCACATTCAAAATGATACCCATATTTTTGCTCTGCTTGATGATCTATGGGCTGAGCAACAACATCATTCGATCACCTATAATTACTATTATATTTCTCATACATTGGAATATTTTTATCTATCATCAAAATCCAATGCTATTAATTTTAATGCCACAAGAGAATTTTTCTCGTCGCCAAAATATAAAGATCAGCGTTCTGAATCTCAACCTGTAACATCACTATATAATGGCTTTTATTATACGGCGCCTTACCTTGATTTTTTCTCTAACCGAATGGTTATTACGATTAAATCACCCGTTTATAATAAAGATCAGGTCGTCGGTGATATTGGGGTTGATATTCCAGTTAAATCATTACTATCGTCAATCACCTTACCTAATAAATTAAAATCTTCATTAAATTTATATCTTTATGATGTTAATAAGAAAAAGAGGATTGATATTTTTAAGGGATATAACCATACACTATTACCATCAATACAGGTCTACACCCGTTTAAGTAATAATATTCTGATACACGCGAATATCTCATCAACAATTTTTATTACTTTTGCTGTTCAAATTCTGACTTTCGGGTTACTTATTTTGATCGCACTTAATTATATGAATGCCACATTAAGAAAATACAAATCTCAAAAACAGTATTATCAATTAGAGGCATATACAGATCAATTAACGGGATTATTTAACCGTCGAATTCTTGATACTGTTATCAAAAAAACACTAGAAGAAAATAGAGCAATCGATAAACCAATTTCAGTGATTGTTTTTGATGCCAATGATTTTAAAACAATTAATGATACTTATGGACATGATATTGGTGACTTAGCACTGAAACATATTTCATCAACCATTGATGATATGACACGAGACAGTGATATTTGTATTCGACTCGGGGGTGATGAATTTTGTATTATTTTGCCCAATGCCGATTTAGAACAAGCATTATTAATGGCAGATCGCTTAGAATTAGCTATTTTTAGCGGCTATTTTTGTCATTATCATATAAAAGTAGCGATTTCTACTGGTTGTACGGTAATTAAGCCGAATGAAAATTTACATGATGCTTTAATTCGAGCTGATAAAACTTTGTATAAAAATAAAGAAAATAAAGCTGAAAATAGAAAAGCACTGCAACAGCAGCTAAATAATTATGTATTTAAATCTCCACCGTCTTTTCAAAAAAAAGAGTAACGCTCAATAAATAATTGAAACGTTACTCATCTTTTAGCCATTAAATCTGTAGGCACGAAACTGCATGTTGGTGAGTACCTACTAATACCGGTTTTTCTTTCGCACAATGGGCAACAGCTTTAGGGCAACGGGTACGGAAGACACAGCCTGATGGTGGGTTCATCGGTGATGGTAAATCCCCCTCTAACAACTCAATCTGCTTATTACGTTCTAACTCAGGATCGGGAATAGGTACAGCTGACATTAATGCTTTGGTATAAGGGTGCTGAGGATTAGCAAATAAAGCTTTACTGTCCCCCATTTCAACCGCATGGCCTAAATACATCACCAGCACTCTATCAGAAATATGTTTTACGACCGATAAATCGTGTGCGATAAAGATTAAGCTTAATCCCATCTCTTTTTGTAACGATTTAAGCAAATTCACCACTTGCGCTTGAATTGATACATCCAACGCAGAGACAGGTTCATCACAAATAATCATCTTGGGTTTTAAGATTAATGCACGTGCTATACCAATTCGTTGGCATTGTCCGCCAGAAAATTCATGAGGATAACGATTGATTACGTTCGGTAATAGTCCGACTTTGGTCATCATTGCTTGTACTTGTTGTTTGATTTCTTCAGCTGATAATTGGCTGTAAAATGCTTTTAATGGCTCGGCAATAATTTCGCCAACGGTCATACGCGGATTTAATGATGCTAATGGATCTTGAAAAATCATCTGAATCTGTTTGCGAGTTTCACGTCGAGCGCTGTGATTAAGCTTGGTCAGATCTTGTCCTAGCCATACCACTTGCCCTTCAGTCGCTTCGACCAAACCAATAATCGCGCGAGCAAATGTTGATTTACCACAACCTGATTCGCCAACAACACCTAACGTTTCACCTTCATAAACACTAACATTAATACCATCAACCGCTTTTAATTTGGTTGGTTGACTCCAAGGCCATGCTGATTTAGACGCAATACTAAAATGGACTTTAAGATTGGTAATATCCAATAATAATTTCTTTTCCGTCTTCATGACTGTGCTCCCATATCAGCAAAACAAGCACGTAATCTATCGTGTGCAAATGGCATTAATATTGGTGATTCTTGCTTACAACGCGGCAATACACGATGGCAACGTTCTTGATATGGACATCCAACAGGCAAGGATAATAAGTTAGGTGGGTTCCCCGGAATCGTTGGTAAATCGTCACCTTCGGTATCCAAACGAGGAATGGCGCGTAACAACCCTTCGGTATATGGATGGCTCGGACGATAAAAAATATCATTGATATCACCATATTCCATCGTCCGTCCGGCATACATCACTAACACTTTGTCACAGCTGCCAGCGACCACACCAAGATCATGGGTGATCATAATGATCGAGGTATTAAAATCAGATTTGAGATCGTTTAATAATGTCATAATCTGAGCTTGAACGGTTACATCAAGTGCTGTTGTCGGTTCATCAGCAATCAACAACTTAGGACGACATAATAACGCCATTGCAATCATAACCCGTTGACGCATACCACCAGAAAACTCATGGGGATACATAGTAATACGCTGACGCGCTTCTGGAATTTTAACTGCATCCAACATTCTTACGGATTCTTCAAACGCTTGAGATCTGCTCATGCCTTTATGCAGCATTAGTACTTCCATTAACTGTTCACTAACCTTCATATAAGGATTTAATGACGTCATTGGATCTTGGAAAATCATTGCTATTTGTTCTGCACGAATACGATTTAATTCTTTTTCGGATAAATTTAAAATCTCGCGACCTTCAAATTTAGCGCTGCCACTGATAATGCCGTTCTTGGCTAATAAACCCATGATTGCAAATACAGTTTGGCTTTTACCTGAACCTGATTCACCTACAATACCTAAGGTTTGACCTTGCTCTAATGAAAAATTAAGATCATTTACCGCAGTAACATTGCCATCTGGCGTGGTAAATTCTACTCGTAAATCTTTAATTTCTAACAAACTCATACTACTTCCTTGTTATCAACAATAAGCACCGTACATTCGCTTCGGTTATTATTTATTATCAAGTGAATGATATTGGCGATACCTACTTTATTAGCTTCATAGTACTGTTCAATCACCGCTGCTATGATTAATAAAATAGGTCGCTGCTTATTTTTATCTATCTTTAGGATCTAACGCGTCACGTAAACCATCACCAACATAGTTAAAACAGAACAAGGTGATCACCATAAATCCCGCGGGGAATAAGAGCTGCCAAATAGCGACTTCCATTGTTTGTGAGCCTTCATTTAATAATGCCCCCCAGCTGGTCATCGGTTCTTGCACTCCAAGTCCGAGGAAACTTAAGAACGATTCGGTCAAAATCATAGCGGGTACTAATAATGTTGAATAAACGGCGACAATACCGAGCACGTTTGGCACAATATGACGGGTTATAATTCTCCAGCGGCTAACACCACAAACATGTGCAGCCTCAATAAACTCTTTACCTCGTAATGACAACGTCTGACCACGTACAATACGCGCCATATCCAGCCAAGAAATGGCACCAATAGCGATAAAGATCAGCATGATGTTACGACCAAAAAAGGTCACTAATACAATCACAAAAAACATAAACGGAATCGAATACAATATTTCCAAAATACGCATCATGACCCGATCAGTTTTACCACCAATAAACCCTGATGCGGTACCATAAAGCGTACCAATAATCACCGCAACTAAAGCACCTAATAGTCCTACCATCAGTGAAATACGACCACCAACTAAAGTACGTGTATAAAGATCACGCCCCAGACTATCCGTTCCAAAAAAATGTCCTTCAGCCCCTAATGATGGCGCAGCATGCAACGCATACCAATCGGTATCATCAAACGCATATTGACTGACCATCGGACCAAAAATTACCGCCAGTGTAATTAAACCTAAAATCACTAATGAGACCATTGCTGCCTTGTTACGAAAGAAACGTGAGCGAGCATCTTGCCATAAGCTACGGCCTTCTATTTCAAGGTTTTCAGAAAATTTCTCAAGAGCCTCGACATTATCTTTTTTTGTTAAAATCATAATTATCAGCCTCTTAATAACGAATTTTAGGATCGATCATCGCTAACACGATATCAACAATGGCATTGAAGATAATCGTTAACGAACCAATCAAAATCGTAACCCCTAGCACTAATGAATAATCACGATTAAAAGCTGCATTAACAAACAACTTACCAATACCAGGCAAACCAAAAATCGTTTCAATCACAACCGAGCCTGTAATAATACCGACAAAGGCCGGCCCCATGTATGACACCACGGGCAACAATGCTGGACGTAATGCATGCTTTAAAATAATGTGGCGATAGCTCAATCCCTTCGCACGTGCAGTACGAATAAAATTACTGTTTAAGGTTTCAATCATACTGCCACGCGTAATACGCGCGAAGGTTGCTACATACAATAGCGCCATACCTAGCATTGGCAGAATAACGAACTTAAACGATCCATCTTGCCAGCCACCAGCAGGTAACCATTGTAAATTAATGGCAAAGATATAAATCAAAACAGGAGCGAGAATAAAGGAAGGCATCACTACCCCCGCCATTGCGGTGGACATAATGGTGTAATCAAGCCATGTATTCTGTTTTAACGCAGCCAGAGTACCAACAGATACCCCCATAACTAATGCAAAAATAAAAGCAAAAAAGCCTATTTTTGCTGATACAGGTAACGCTTTAGACACTAATTCGTTAACTGTAAAATCTTTATATTTGAATGATGGACCAAAGTCACCTTGAACAATATTGCCTAAATATGTCGTATATTGTTCAAATACAGGTTTATCTAGACCATATTTTGCTTCGATATTAGCAAGAACTTCCGGCGGTAAAGGGCGATCTGAAGTAAAGGGGTTACCGGGAGCGAAGCGCATTAAAAAAAATGAGATAGTGATCAATACCAACAGTGTCGGTATCGCTTCAAAAATCCTTTTAGCAATGAATTTAATCATATAAAGCTACCGTATTAGTTGTGCAAGCGAAGGCTGCCTTTATTATCAAAGGCAGCTAATTATTATGATGAAAAAATTATTTAGCGATGAAATACAGATCTTTAGAGTAGATATTATCTTCTGCATTCTTCATTGGATAACCGCCTAATTGTGGATTCACTAATCGCGCATTAACGTAGTGATAAATAGGCATAATTGGCATATCTTGCGCTAAACTTGCTTCTGCACGTTTATAATCTGCTGCACGCTCAGCCGCTGTTGGGGCAAGAATGGCATCATCAATCGCTTTGTCATAATCAACGCTAGCATATTTAGGGTAGTTCTGTGAGTGGCCTGTACGCATAATCGCTAAGAAGGTTGAGGCTTCATTATAATCGCCACACCAACCCGCACGAGAAACATCAAAGTTGCCTTGGCGTTTACTGTCTAAATAACTTTTCCACTCTTGGTTTTCAAGTTGTGCTTCAACACCCAATCCTTTTTTCCACATTGATGCAATCGCAACAGCAATCTTTTTATGGTTCTCAGAAGTGTTATATAACACTTTAAATGTCAGTGGATTATTCTGGTTATAGCCCGCAGCTGCTAATAATGCTTTGGCTTTTTCTAGGCGTTGCTTTTGATTTAATTTAGCGTAATCCGGCATCTCAACATCAAGGCCATTAGTTGCTAATGGCGTAAAGTTATATGCAGGTGTTTCTCCTTTACCCACGATAAATTTCGCCAATACATCACGGTCAATGGCGTACGATAACGCTTTACGTACATCACCATTGTCAAATGGTTTACGTGCAGTATTGAACTCATAATAATAAGAGCATAAATAAGGGGTTACTTTAACATCTTGCGGATAATCTTTGGTTAAACGCTTGAAATGCTCATTGGGCATTTCGTAAGTCATATCGACTTCACCAGCAAGGAAACGGTTCATTGCAGCAACTTGGTTTTCAATCGGTAAAAATGTAACTTGGTTAATTACCGTCTCTTTATTATTCCAATAATTATTATTACGGGTTAAGACAATACGCTCGTTTACAACCCACTGATCTAACTGATAAGCACCATTTGATACGTAGTTGCCCACTTTCGTCCACTGATCACCAAATTTTTCAACTGCCTTTTTATTAACAGGTTTCATTGAGGTATGCACAAGCATTGATGCAAAATAAGATAATGGCTTATCTAGCGTTACTTTTAAGGTATGAGCATCAACAGCTTCAACACCTAATGTTGTGGGTAATTTCTTACCTGCAATAATATCTGTCGCATTTGCCATGGTCGTCATATCAAGATACGACGCATAAGGTGATGCCGTTTTAGGATCAGCAAGACGACGCCATGTATAGACAAAATCATCAGCGGTTACGGGATCACCATTTGACCATTTAGCATCGTCGCGTAGATTAAAAATCCAAGTTTTGTTATCCGTTGTCTGCCATGATTTTGCGACACCAGCAACCAGATTACCATCGGCATCTTGATTAACTAACCCTTCAAGTAAATCACGAATAACATTTGATTCAGGAACACCTGATACTTTTTGTGGATCAAGAGATTCAGGTTCAGTGCCATTCGCACGAACTAACTCTTGTGTATCGGCCAATTTAACTTCAGTGGGAACTTGTGCTGCAAAAATTGAAAAAGAAGGAAGGGCAACAGCGAGGCCAGCACCAAGTAACAAAGCTTGGGTAATTTTATTCTTATACATGCATTAACTCCAATACATCAATTTATAACGTCCATGACATTTTCAGCCGGTCATATTGATTACTGACAAAATAGTTATTCTCAATCCTAGAGAACAACTATCAAACCGAAGAATTGTCTAAAACATTAACAGGAGTTATATTAATTTGCCACAAACAGACAAATAAAACACATTTCATACTACACATTTGGTTAACAACCACCAACATTAACTAGATCAATCTCACATTTATAGTTTATTACACCTATAATCATTAAGGTTAAAGCTATTAATATTAGTAAAAATGGCTCATTTGGCCTTTTTTAAGGTTATAATTTGTACATCAATTCAGAATCAGAATAAAAAACCACTGAAACCCAGCATTACCGAGCATAAAACAAACACTAGCATTACAAACTAAAGACAAAAAGAAGCATAAAAAAAGGCACTACCTAAGTAATGCCTTTCTATAATAATACCGCATAATATTTACTTATTTTGACTGTCTAGTTCAATCAGCTGCTTGTCTTGACTCACGGCTTGTTCTTTTTGTTCGAGTAATAACGGCTCTTCGTTATCGTGGTTATTATCATCCATGCCAATATCAGCCATCATCTGCTTGATTCTTTTACAAGGTATACGTTTATGCATTATTAACCTCTCCGCTGTTAAATGATGCTAGTAGACCGTTACTGCCTCTTCACTGCTTGGTCTTATACCAGCCAAAAACTCTTGCGCTTAATCTTCACCTTTTAAATATGGCACATAAATAACAACTTCACTGGCTAATTTACCTTATTGTTGCTTATTTATAACAAAAGGATCTTAAAAAGATAACAGATAGATTATTTTAGCAAACAACATCATAAGCTGGTAAGGATCCTATAATTTAGCCAATAAGCCCGCTACTATTTAGCCACTAAGAAATATATCCTGTACCAACGTCAATTTCTTAGTAATACCTCTGTCATTTCATACGGTGAGAATAAGAGTAAAATTATGAGACCTACAGGCTGCATTTCACGACCAAGTCCATCCCGTTTTCGCACGAGTTACGTTCCAACTACCACGGCAAATCGAGATAAGAATAAAAATAAAAAATAATCTTTTTCGTTAATATCTACCTATAAAAAAAGGAGCTAAAATTAGCTCCTTTTCTATATCAATCAAAATCTTATTCTGACCATCTATCAGCGGCAGAATTGTCAGTTTCTCGCGCATCTACCCAGCGACTTTCTAATGGTGTTTGCTCTTTTTTCCAAAACGGTGCTTTGGTTTTCAAGTAATCCATAATAAATTCGCAAGCTTCAAATGCAGCACCACGGTGAGCGCTTGTTACACCAACAAAGACAATTTGATCACCCAAATCAAGATCACCCACACGGTGAATCACACGTGTTTGTAATAATGGCCAACGGCTACGTGCTTGCACAATAATTTCTTGGAGGGCTTTTTCTGTCATACCAGGATAATGTTCTAAAGATAACCCAGTAACAGCATCGCCTTGGTTAAAGTCACGTACTTTACCAATAAACGTAACAACTGCCCCAGCTTCATTACCTTCAGCTAGTTTGGCGTACTCATCAGCAACAGAAAAATCATCGTGTTGTACTGAAATCATATTAACCCCCAGTAACGGGTGGAAAGAAAGCGACTTCATCACCATCTTTTATCGCAGTATCTAAGTGACAAATTGTTTGATTAACTGCAACCAATAATTTGCCTGATTCTAATGCTAACTGCCATTTGTCACCACGACTTAACAAGGCTTGACGTAAATCATCTGCTGTTGCAAATTCCGCAGCAACTTCAATCTTATCAACACCCACTAACTCTTTAATTTGAGCGAAAAACAATACATTAATCATGCTTCTGCCTTAAAGTGACCAGATTTACCGCCCGTTTTTTCAAGTAATCGTACTTGACTAATAACCATGTCTTTTTGAACCGCTTTACACATATCATAAATGGTTAATGCAGCAACAGATGCTGCCGTTAATGCTTCCATTTCGACACCCGTTTTACCTGCAAGCTTACAGCAAGATTCAATGCGAACTTTATTTTCAGCCGGTATCGCTTGCAACTGGACTTCAACTTTCGTCAGTAATAGCGGGTGACATAATGGAATTAAATCCCAGGTTTTTTTTGCCGCTTGAATACCGGCAATACGTGCTGTCGCAAACACATCACCCTTATGATGTTGGCCTGAAACAATCAATGCTAATGTTGCAGGAGCCATGTGTACAAAGGCTTCTGCACGCGCTTCTCGTACTGTTTCAGCTTTTGCCGAAACATCAACCATGTTAGCTTCACCTGAAGCATTAATATGGGTAAACTGATTCATTCTATATTCCCAATAAAAGCAATAACTTAAATGCAATTAAAATTCTTATTTCGATTGCTTATTTATTATTTATAATCATTCTTCGTACTATCTAGCCACCAATAGACGCCAAATTAGGTGTCATACCCGTCTTACCTTCATCAAGGAAGTGGCTCACCGCTTTTGTGTTTAAACTGGTTTGAATACGCTCAATAAGTTGTGGCTGCTGGCTATCGTCTGCCAACAAATCGCGTAATTCAACACCATCTTCACCAAAGAGACACAGGTGTAATTTACCTTTAGCTGAAATACGAAGACGATTACAGCTTTCACAAAAGTTCTTTTCATACGGCATGATAAGGCCAATTTCACCGATATAATCAGGGTGATAAAAAACTTGTGCAGGGCCATCATTATTATCTTTTACTTTTAGTAACCACCCATTAGCGATGAGATGATTACGAATACTCACACCAGAAACATGATGTTTACTAAAAAGACTGTCCATTTCACCGGTTTGCATTAACTCGATAAAACGTAATTGAATTGGGCGAGTTTTGATCCATTCTAAAAACTTTGGCAGTTCTTGAGAGTTAAGATCTTTGAGTAATACCGTATTGATTTTTACCTGTTCAAAACCAGCGTCAAAAGCTGCATCAATGCCTTCCATTACTTGATGAAACATATTTTCACCCGTAATTTGGTAGAACATTTTAGGATCTAAGCTATCAACGCTCACATTGATATGAGTTAATCCAGCTTTACGCCATTCATGAACATGTTTTGCCATGCGGTAGCCATTGGTGGTGGTTGCCACCTTTGTGATACCCGGCTGACTCGCGACAGTACGAATAATATCGGTAAAATCACGACGCAAACTCGGTTCACCACCCGTGATACGCACTTTAGTGGTACCACAGTCAGCAAAAGCCGCAGTCACTCGATGAATTTCGTCCAGCGTTAAAAAAGAAGGTTTCTTCTGATCCGTAGGCTGGTAGCCATCTGGCAAGCAATAGGTACATTTGAAGTTACATACATCTGTAACTGAGAGTCGTAAGTAATAAAATTTACGATTAAAACTATCTTCTAATTGTTTAGCCACGGAACACCTTTCCAAATGCGGGAGGCCAGTTCATTTCTAAACCAACCCTGGTGACATTATGTCACTGGCGTTAATCACTTATTGACTATTGATTATTTCCTTTATGGATCAATCAAACAGCACGTAGCAACTTAGTGAAAAAAGCTCGGAGTTATGGCAGTTGTGCCCATCAGTCGTTGATTAACTATTAATGTCACACAACGGCATTTCTTATTTAAAAGTATCAGAGTTTTTCGAAAATTGACAAATAACTGAAAAAAACAGGCTGACATTCTACCTTTCGAGCAGAAACACGACAATACTAGTTAGGTATTTAACGCTAAAATCATGTCAATTGTGGAGGATTTATGTTCAATATAATGGAATCAGCAACACTGGATGATATTGCACTTTATCTGCAACGAGAAGAAAGCCTTGATTCAGATTCTGCTCGTGCAGCAGCCCAGCAAGTATTAGGTAATTTTATTGAAATGCGCAATAAAGGTCTAATAAAAGGATGGTACTTTGATGAATTTGGCCATTTAGAGTTGCTACCGACCGACAGTGTTCAATCATGGATCGATCAAACAAAATAAACCGCCACAGGCACAATGGTTTTTATTTTGCTTACCAATAAAACCCAATATTAATAAGTGGTATTTTAACATAAACACCTGATGGTTATTTTTGCTTAACAATCAATCACTTTAGTTGTCGACGTGTGTTTTTATAACTTCGGCACCAGACTTGCTTGCCTATAAAAAAAGACATCTCATCAATGGTGTAATCATGGCAACGCTACATATACCGCTCTTATTTCAAAAACGTCATATCCTGCCGACAGGACGGATGCAGCTTTATTTATCGACCATTACTGATGCAACAACACTAAAAATTATATTATCATCAAAAACAGGCATTGGTATCTGCATGTTTAGCGATAAAAAAAACCAACAACGCTTATGCCATATAGGCACACGAGTCACGGTTGAAGACTTTAACCATGAACCTAACAAACAACGGATTAAATTAAACATCTATGGCGAAGATCTGTTTAAAATAGCAAAAATAGAGCAAGGTGAAAATAATGTCATATGGGGGAATTGTCAGCAATTACCACTCTGGCCCCAACGTGAACTCACCCTAGAACAACAATTGTTATCGACTCGATTACAGTTAATGTTTAATAAACATCCCGATTTACACAAATTACATCATCAGCAAGAATTCCATAATCTAAGCTGGTTGTGTCAACGTTGGCTTGAAATCCTACCCGTACCGACACAAGAAAAGCAGACCCTACTCAACCGCCCTGATTGTCTTTATGCTTGCGACTACCTCATGAGCATGATCCAAACCCACCATTAATTTTTAAATAATATGATCCATATCGAAATCAGCATTAACCAATAAATGCACGAACGCATATCCTTTGTTAAAATATACTCATAATATAATAATTAGAACGAACATTATGTCTACAGAGAGTACAGCAGTAACACGTATTGTTGCCATTGGCGGCGGTCACGGACTAGGTCGAGTATTATCATCATTATCTGATTATGGCTCACAGGTTACAGGCGTCGTCACTACAACAGATAACGGGGGCTCTACAGGTCGTATCCGTGCCTGCCAAGGTGGTATTGCATGGGGCGATATGCGTAATTGTATTAATCAATTAATTACTGAGCCGTCTATTGGTTCTATGATTTTTGAATACCGCTTCCGTGGTAATGGCGAACTTAATGGGCATAATTTAGGTAACTTAATGCTAACTGCATTAGATAACCTTTGTATTCGTCCTCTTGATGCGATTAATTTAATTCGCGATATGCTCAAAGTTAAGCCTTTCATCATTCCAATGTCTGAACACCCTTCTGATTTAGCAGCTATTACCCATGACGGTCAAATCATTAATGGTGAAACCAGTGTTGATGAATTAGCTGAAATTCCCAAACGCCTCTACTTAGAACCCGCAGTACCTGCAACAAAAGAAGCCGTAAATGCCATTATGGAAGCAGATATTATTCTATTAGGACCCGGCAGCTTTCTAACAAGTATTATGCCCGTATTACTACTGCGGGATATCGAACAGGCTCTAAAAATCAGCACGGCTAAAATTGCTTTTATTACTAATATAGATAAAGAAAAAGGCCCAGCTGGAGAGATGAGCCTTAAAACGATGCTACATTGGTGTGAACGCGCAATGGCAGGAAGAAAGATTGATACCATCATCACAGATGTACATCAACCACTACTCAATCCTAAGTATCAGCAGATGGTACTGGATTTAGCGTCAAATAATCATGAATGGCGTCATGATCGTAACAAATTAAAACATGCGGTTGATAGACTCATTGCTTCCCGCTAGTTGTTTATATTCAATTGCCATTCCTGCGACCATTTGCCTAAATTGAGGTAAATGGTCAATCATCCAATCATCTTGACCTTGCCTAACACGGTATTCACATTCTTGTGCCATTAATGCTAAATCATCAGCACCAAAACTTGCGGCACTGCTTTTAATCGCATGGCTAATATCACCAATTTGATTTATTGAAGGTTGGCTTGACAGCTTTTGACAGTACTGTTCAAGCTCATCACTAAAAACATTAAGCAAGATTGCGACCGTGTCTGCCCCGACTTCATCTGCTAATTTTTTTAATGTTTCTGCATTTATATTAATTGCCATTAATCAATCTCCCGACTACCCGCCGTCTCTTGCCAAGTTTGTAATTTACGATAAATTGTTGATGGACTCACTTCTAATAACCCTGCAGCACGAGGAATATTTCCATCACAAGCATCAATAGCCCATTGAATAGCACGTTTTTCTACTATCCATAGAGGTTCAATTTTATCTTTTTGTATTTCGTCAACAAATGATGTATTTATCGTTGGTGTCAATGTCGTATTTAGTTGTGGATAGACTGATACGGGAGATGCAATTTCCGCACCAAAAATAGCATTAATCGGTGGTGGCACCATTTCTTTCGTTACTTCTTCAGCGGTATTTAGCACAACAATATTACGAATAATATTTTGTAGTTCACGCACATTTCCCGGCCAAGAATAAGATTCAAATAACTGCAATACTTCTTTAGAAAAACAGCTAAAATTCTTACCTTCTTCTAATGACATTAATCCTAATAATGCATGAGCAATTTCAATAACATCATCACCACGATCACGTAATGGTGGTAAGGTGATCGGAATCACATGGAGTCGATAATAAAGGTCTTCTCGAAAACGACCTTCTTGCACCTCTTGCCATGGATTTCTATTGGTCGCGCACACAAAACGAACATCAACATGGCATGTTTTAGATGAACCGACTTTTTGATAAGTGCCGGTTTGGATAAAACGCAATAATTTGCTTTGTAAATCCAAATCCATCTCACAAAGCTCATCTAACATTAAGGTGCCATTATGTGCTATCTCAACAGCTCCTTGACGTTCAGTTGATGCCCCCGTAAAAGCACCTTTTACATGACCAAATAATTCACTTTCAATCAGTTCTTTAGGAATTGCGGCACAGTTTAAAGCAATAAACGGTTTATCATGACGTGGGCTTGCTGCATGGATAGCTTCAGCACAGACTTCTTTTCCCGTTCCACTTTCACCGGTTATAAATACTGTTGCTTTACTTGATGCCGCAGATTCAATAACGCGATAAACAGCTTGCATAGGTAAGCTATTACCAATGAAGCCTTGATATTGTGCGCCATCAGATTGTTTTGAGGGGGTATTAGATAATGATTTAGTATTACCTTTAAATACATTATTGACCGTTATTCGTAACCGATCTGCCTCACAAGGCTTAATTAGAAAATCTTGAGCCCCCTGTCGAATCGCATCAACAGCAATATCGATAGAGCCATGAGCTGTCATAATAACAACAGGAATATTACCGTGATCTTGTCGAACTAACTGTAAGACTTCCATGCCAGTCATATCAGGTAAGCGAAGATCTAATAAGATTAAATCTGGAATAACACCTTTGATAAACTGCAATGCTTCTTCACCGGTACCCACAATACTTACATTGAGTCCGAGAGGATTTAAGTAAGATTTATATAAGGCAGCCACTGACGCGGTATCTTCAACCATTAATACTTGGCGTTGTCGTGTAATGCTTTCCATCGCTCCTCCAAAAACGAACTCCTTAATCTAATTGTAATCAATACAATTGAAAGTGGGATCCTAATTTACTTTTTTTATATTATGCCAGATTCAATTGCAGAATGGTTTGCATTTTGCGAATACCATTCGTTTTATGCGCATCAATAATGAAAAATAAAGACACTCAATCACTAGAAACAGACAAAAAAAGCCGATAGATGCTATAAAAAAAAGTTGGCATGGGGTATGCAACTATAACAATGACTCTTATCTTAGGGGTCAACCTAGCCAACTGACGTTGTTGTGGATTCTTTCACTTAACAATGAAGCCAACCGAACCTTTTTCTCGGCTGGCTTTTTTTTTATCTGCATATTTCAATAAATATACACTATTAGCTACAAGCAATTAACTGTTAGCAATAAATTGCTGCCTTAATTGATGAATTTTATCCCGCGTTTCAGCAGCTTGCTCAAACTCTAAGTTTTGTGCAAAATCATACATTTGTTTTTCTAAACGCTGAATTTCAAGCTCTAATTGTTGCGGTGTTAATACCGAATAAGTCCCTTTTGATTCCGCCACTTTATGTAGCTCAGCGGCTTTATTTCGAGATTTAGTTCTTCCACTCGGCGCACCCAGTTCTAATAAATCACCAATTTTCTTATTCAATTTTTGAGGAATAATATTGTGCTCAAGGTTATATATAATTTGTTTTTCACGGCGACGTTGGGTTTCATTAATAGCCCGTTCCATAGAACCAGTAATACGATCACCATATAAAATAGCCTTACCTTCAATATTACGTGCAGCTCGTCCCATGGTTTGAATCAAGGATCGTTCTGAACGTAAAAAACCCTCTTTATCCGCATCTAAAATAGCCACCAATGAGACTTCAGGAATATCGAGTCCTTCTCGAAGTAAGTTAATCCCAACTAACACATCAAATTTACCTAACCGTAAATCACGAATAATTTCAACCCGTTCAACCGTATCGATATCAGAGTGAAGATAACGTACTTTAACACCATGTTCAGTTAGATATTCAGTAAGATCTTCTGACATTCGCTTAGTTAACGTCGTTACTAACACTCGCTCTTGTTTAGCAGATCTTATGTGGATTTCAGAAAGTAAATCATCAACTTGTGTTGCTACAGGTCGAACTTCTATTTCAGGATCAAGCAAACCTGTAGGACGTACCACTTGCTCAGCAATATCACCTGCTGATTTTTCAATTTCATAAGTACCTGGTGTCGCTGAAACGTAAATTGTCTGAGGTGCTAGAGATTCAAACTCTTCAAACTTCATTGGACGATTGTCTAGCGCTGACGGTAATCGAAAACCATATTCCACCAGATTTTCTTTACGAGAGCGATCGCCACGGAACATAGCCCCTATTTGAGACACAGTAACGTGTGATTCATCAATAATTAATAAACCATCGGCAGGAAGATAATCAAATAATGTTGGTGGCGGCTCACCCTCAGCACGACCACTGAGATAACGTGAATAGTTTTCGATACCAGAACAAAAACCAAGCTCGTTCATCATTTCGATATCAAATTGCGTTCGCTGTGAAATACGCTGTTCTTCAACCAATTTATTATTATCTAACAATTGTTGCTTACGCTGGGTTAACTCTAATTTAATCCCTTCGATGGCTTCAAGAATTTTCTCTCTGGGTGTCACGTAGTGTGTTTTAGGATAAATCGTCGTACGGGCTAAATTACGTTGAATAATAGCGCCAGTTAAGGGATCAAATGATGAAATAACTTCAACTTCATCATCAAATAATTCTAATCGAATCGCTTCTTTTTCTGATTCGGCTGGGAAAATATCAATCACTTCCCCTCGAACTCGAAACGTACCTCGCTCAAAGACAGCATCATTACGTTTATATTGCAGTTCAGCTAAGCGACGAAGAATGTCACGTTGATTGAGTACATCACCACGACGTACATGTAACATCATTTTTAAATAAGATTCCGGATCACCCAAACCATAAATAGCCGATACTGATGCGATAATAATAACGTCGCGCCGTTCCATTAATGCTTTGGTTGCTGACAACCGCATTTGTTCAATATGGGCATTAACGGAGGCGTCTTTTTCAATAAATGTATCCGTGGTAGGTACATAAGCCTCAGGCTGGTAATAATCGTAGTAAGAAACAAAATACTCTACGGCATTATCAGGAAAAAAATCTCTCATCTCACCATATAACTGAGCTGCTAAGGTTTTATTGGGGGCCATAATAAGCGTGGGACGATTAGCTTGAGCAATCACATTGGCTATCGTAAAAGTTTTACCCGAGCCTGTAACCCCAAGTAGCGTTTGCTGTGCAAGACCAGAATCAAGCCCATCCATCAATTGTGCAATGGCCGTGGGTTGATCGCCCGCTGGTGAATAATCAGATACAAGACTGAACAGCTTACTCATTACATCTACCCGTAATAACAATACTGAGTATCATTGTGAGCACCTACCCAATAATGTCAATACTGGTGTAGTGAAGTTCAATAATTGTGGTGGTAGCAGGAAAAGGATAAAAATAGCTTCAGTAATAAAACATTACTTATTAAAATTTGAACACCAAACCCAATTTTAACAGCAAAAGCCGCAACCTAGTTATTAACATGGTTGTTAACGCTAGGCCCCCTTTGGACTTTACGTTTTATTACTGAAGCAAATCAACGAATGTTGAATTAAAAATAAAACAGATATTTACACATATAATCATTTTTGGATTAAGTATCTCACCTCTTTCTAGTTTTTACGTAGAAAGATAGAAAACAATAATGAATATGGAAATACTTAATACCTCAAAATAATAAGTAAAAAAACAAGAACAATAAATACCTACTAATGAATATATCGCCTCATATAAATAACCACAATTAATGAATGGTGATGTAATTTATCAAGCGAGCATATGCACAATGTTAATAAACAATAAAAACGTTAAATATCAATAAAGTAAATAAATATCAGCTAAATTATAATTATAATTAAAATCAGCAACTATAATATATGAAGAAATTATTCATCAAATTTTATGTCTTTTTACTCTAGACGACTCTTTAATTATATTATCTTATTTATACCCTATGGCTATCGTTGAAATTACCGTTAATAAACGCTTTATTTTCCATCAATTCTATAACCATACTATAAACGGAGTGATCACTAACCATTCAAGCTTAAATACTCTCCACCGCTTTTCCAAACATGCTTGCTTTCAATATCATCACACTATTTTTTATATTTCTTCATTATTTATAATATTTACATCTCTATTTCTTTCTCGTTATTCCTTATCATCATTATTATAACAATAGAGCCCCTCATTACATTTCTTATCAACATCAATCAAAATAACCCCCTAACATCAACATAGTTATCCACAGAAATTGTGGACAACCACCAAAAAGCCAAGTGGTTAGGCACTTCTTAAAAATCAAGTCTTTTTTTTATCCCATAAAAAAAGCTAACCTAAATGGCTAGCTCCTTATTAATGTATTAACTATAACAACAATAATATTAGTAATTAAGATCCATCAAAAACTGTACGTCATCACCGGGTTGATAATAAACAGGCTCATTACCGTAGCTAAAGAATTTTAGCGGCTTCCCGTTAGCTGCATGATAACTAATCTTATTATCTGTAACTGCTAACCAGGTACCTTCAGGAATACCAATAACAGGTTCATGTTTATTGATTTCAAGGAACTCTTGAATACGCTCATCACGCGTCTCACCCATATGACCTTCAACAGAGGCTTCTAAGTAATGCGGATTAATTTGGAAAGGCACGAAATTTAATGAAGATAGAATTGCACCAGTTACTATCGGCATATCGTTAGTTGTACGAATAGTTGGGCAACCGATGTTAGTCCCAGCACTCCAACCAATATAAGCCGTTCCTTTTTTTAGTACTGCTTTACGAATTGGACCAACTAAACCTAAATCATGTAAGGTTTTATTAAGTACCCAAGTATTACCACCACTAACAATAATACCATCAGCTTGTTCGATAGCCGTAACAGGATCTTCAGCACGGTGTAAGCCTGTTGCAACACAATCCAAACCCAGTTTATCAAATGTCGCTTGAACTAATGCTACACGATCATCATGACTTGAACGAATAACAGCGTATGGGATCACGACAAAATGCTTCGCTCCAGTACGCTTTACCTGCTCAACAATTGCATCAGCAGCAAATTCCATTACATGCGTGTTACCAGCAATTTTACCATTACTGAGTAATAAAATATCCATTGTTCCATCCTATCGCTTATGTTTATTCGTTATACGTGTAATCACGAACATTATTTATATTAAACTCAGTTATATCAAACGCAGAATTCGCTAATTTTACAACCGCTACAATCACAATTTACAAAAACACTCAGAAAAAACAGCTAAATTTTCATAACAGTTAGCAACATGTTCACTATTTAAAAACACCACCAGCACAATTAAAATTCAAAAACAACGTATTTTATTAACAACCAAACACAAGCTATCCGCTTAAAAGAAGAAATTTATTGCACTAAAAACTTATATTTCAAACAACTACTCAAATTTAAGGCCATTAATAGATAAAACCCTACCCTTGAGGAGTTGTTATAGCGCTCACAAAATCAGATAATGTTGAGATCTCTTGCAATGATAATGAACTCGGTATGACTGAATACCTTTTACTCCTGATCGGAACAGTGTTGGTAAACAACTTTGTTCTCGTTAAATTCTTAGGTTTATGTCCTTTTATGGGTGTATCTAAGAAACTAGAAACCGCTATAGGTATGGGCTTAGCAACTACATTTGTACTAACGCTTGCTTCTGTGTGCGCATATCTTGTTGAAACCTACATCTTGGAACCATTAGGTATCCAATACTTACGCACGCTTAGTTTTATACTCGTGATTGCCGTTGTGGTGCAATTTACGGAAATGGTCGTGCATAAAACTAGCCCAACGTTGTATCGATTATTAGGTATTTTCCTACCGTTAATCACAACCAACTGTGCGGTATTAGGTGTCGCTTTACTCAATACCAATGAGCACCATAACTTCATTCAATCTGTTATTTATGGCTTTGGTGCGGCAGTGGGTTTCTCATTGGTATTAGTATTGTTTGCTTCTATGCGTGAACGAATTGCAGCGGCCGATGTACCGGCTCCTTTTAAAGGCGCTTCGATTGCAATGATCACCGCAGGCCTTATGTCTCTTGCCTTTATGGGCTTTACTGGATTGGTGAAATTGTAATGAGCGGGATCTTAATTGCTGCCATTGTAATTGCTGTTTTAGCTGCAATATTTGGCCTTATTTTAGGTTTTGCTTCAGTGCGTTTTAAAGTTGAAGCAGATCCTATTGTTGAACAAATTGATGCTATTTTGCCGCAAACTCAATGTGGTCAATGTGGTTTTCCCGGTTGTCGTCCCTATGCTGAAGCAATAGCAAATGGCGAAGTCATTAATAAATGCCCACCCGGTGGTCAAGCTACCATTGAAAAACTTGCCGATTTAATGGGTGTCGAAGTGCCTCAGGCTTCGAATGAAGTAACTAATAGTATTAAGAAAGTCGCTTTTATTCATGAAGATATGTGTATTGGTTGTACCAAATGTATTCAAGCGTGCCCTGTAGACGCCATTGTTGGCGGCACTAAATCAATGCACACCGTAATAAAAGACGAATGTACAGGCTGTGACCTTTGTGTTTCTCCTTGTCCTACAGACTGTATTGAAATGATCCCAGTTAAAGAAACACCAGATAACTGGAAATGGCAACTCAACCAAATACCGGTTGTTAATATTGCTGCGACAGCGAATGCAGAAAAGGTTAAGCCATAGTCATGCTATCGATTATTGAACAAATTAAACAAGGTAAATTGTGGGATTTCCACGGTGGTATTCACCCTGCGGAAAATAAAACATTATCAAATACGCAGCCAATTAAAACTGCGGGCATTCCTAACGAATTAGTGTTGCCACTAAAACAACACATTGGTTCTCGCGGTGATATTATCGTCAATATTGGCGATCACGTTCTCAAAGGCCAACCACTCACGCAAGGTGATATTGCGATGTGTGTGCCTATTCATGCTCCAAGCTCTGGCACTATCACGGCGATTGAGCAACGAACAACCGCCCATCCTTCTGGCTTAACCGATTTATGTATCGTAATTGCAACCGATAACCAAGATACTTGGTGTCATGCAACGCAATACCCTGATTATCAAGATCGCGATCCAGCTGAACTGATTGAAGCTATTCGTCTTGCGGGTATAGCAGGCCTTGGCGGTGCCGGTTTTCCAACCGCACGTAAACTTCAAGGTGGTTTAGGTAACGTTGATATACTGATCATCAATGCTGCTGAATGTGAACCCTATATCACTGCCGATGACCGTCTCATGCAAGATTATGCGGATGAAGTTATCGAGGGCGTGCGTATTTTACGTCATATTATTGCACCAAAATTAACTTTAATTGGTATCGAAGACAACAAACCTGAAGCAATCAAAGCATTAGAAGCCTGTATTAGTGAAGACGATAATATTATTATTCGTGTTATTCCAACCAAATACCCTTCAGGCAGCTCTAAACAACTGGTTAAGCTATTAACAGGCCGAGAAGTACCTAGCCAAGCACGCTCAACCTCAATCGGGGTTATTATGCAGAACGTAGGTACCGCTTTTGCAATTAAGCGCGCTATTGTTAACGGTGAGCCATTAATTGAACGCGTAGTGACCTTAACAGGTGAAGCCTTTAAACAACGCGGTAATGTGTTTGCCTTATTAGGAACACCAATCGCTTATCTACTTGAAAAATTTGGTTATCAAGCTGATAAAAAACACCCTCGCGTCATTATTGGTGGCTCGCTGATGGGCTTTACATTGCCACATGCCAATGTACCAATTACCAAAATTACCAACTGTATTTTAACGCCTAAGCGTAAAGAGTTACCGCTGCATACTTACGAAATGGCCTGTATTCGTTGTTCTGCTTGTGCTGATGTTTGCCCATCGTCATTATTACCACAACAGTTACAATGGTATGCAAAAGACAAAAACTACGACAAATGTGAAGAATATAATTTAAGCGACTGTATTGAATGCGGTGCTTGTGCTTATGTTTGTCCAAGTGAAATTCCATTGGTACAGTATTATCGCCAAGCCAAAGCTGAAATTTGGGAACGCCAACAAGATGAAATGAGTGCCGAACGTGCACGTCAACGTTTTGAAGCCAAACAGCAGCGCATGGAACGCGATAAAGCTGAACGTGAAAACCGCTTTGCTAAAGCAGCAACGGATCGTCGTCAAAATATGGCAGCATCTGGTGGCGATGATGCTGTTGCAGCAGCTATTGCGCGAGTGAAAGCGAAACAAGCAGCTGCGGCAACAGAAACAACAGCACCAACCATTAAACCTGCAGTTGCTGCCGCTATTGCTAAAGCAAAAGCCAGACAAGCCGCTTCAGTACCAGAAACGAATGCAGAGCCTGATAACAGTGAAATGGCAGCCTTACGTAAGCAGCGTAAACTTCAAGCTCGCGAGCAAAAAGCAGCCAAACATGCTGAATTAATACAACAACAGCAAGCCGACTCAGATCAATCACCAGCACAAAATACAGATAAGAAAGATGCAGTTGCTGCCGCTGTTGCGCGTGCAAAAGCCCGTAAAGCAGCACAACAAGCACCTGTTAACGACGTAACAACAGATACGGCGCCTGTTGCCGAAACAAACACCGACGCTGCAGTCGATCCTAAAAAAGCAGCGGTTGCAGCTGCCATTGCACGTGCAAAAGCCCGTAAAGCAGCACAACAAGCACCTGTTAACGACGTAGCAACAGACACGGCGCCTGTTGCCGAAACAAACACTGACGCTGCAGTCGATCCTAAAAAAGCAGCAGTTGCTGCTGCCGTTGCACGAGCGAAAGCCCGTAAAGCGGCGCAACAAGCACCTGTTAACGATACAACAACAGACACGGCGCCTGTTGCCGAAACAAACACCGACGTTGCAGTCGATCCTAAAAAAGCAGCGGTTGCTGCTGCCGTTGCACGTGAAAAAGCCCGTAAAGCGGCGCAACAAGCACCTGTTAACGATACAACAACAGATACGGCGCCTGTTGCCGAAACAAACACTGACGTTGCAGTCGATCCTAAAAAAGCGGCGGTTGCTGCTGCCGTTGCACGTGCAAAAGCCCGTAAAGCAGCACAACAAGCACCTGTTAACGACGTAACAACAGATACGGCGCCTGTAGCCGAAACAAACACTGACGTTGCAGTCGATCCTAAAAAAGCGGCAGTTGCTGCTGCCGTTGCACGAGCGAAAGCCCGTAAAGCAGCACAACAAGCACCTGTTAACGACGTAACAACAGACACGACGCCTGTTGCCGAAACAAACACTGACGTTGCAGTCGATCCTAAAAAAGCGGCAGTTGCTGCTGCCGTTGCACGAGCGAAAGCCCGTAAAGCAGCACAACAAGCAAATAAAGTACAACCCAACATTGAGGAAGAATAATCGTGGCTTTTAATATTGCCAGCTCACCCCATGCACATAACCGTCGCAGCACAAGTACCATTATGCGAACGGTTATTTTATGTGCGATTTTTGGTGTTATTGCTCAATGCTATTTTTTTGGTTTGGGAACACTTATCCAAATTGTTTTTGCATCTCTGTGTGCTCTTGCATTTGAAGCCATTGTACTTAAATTACGCCAACGTCCATTAGCACCTTATTTACGTGATAATACTGCACTATTAACCGGGGTATTAATTGGTATTTCTATTCCACCACTGGCACCGTGGTGGATCACCGTCATTGGTGTATTCTTTGCGATTGTTGTCGCAAAACACCTCTATGGCGGTATGGGACAAAACCTATTTAACCCAGCAATGGTTGCTTATGTAGTGCTATTGATTTCATTCCCTGTTCAAATGACAACATGGTTACCACCAGCATCTTTAAGTGCTAACCCTGTGACATTTATGGATAGCTTGTCTGCAATCTTTACGGGTTACACCCCTGATGGTTTTAGTATTCAACAACTCAAAATGTCAGTTGATGGCTACACAATGGCAACGCCATTAGACACCCTAAAAACATCATTAAAAACCGGAATGACGATTGCAGAAGCAATGAAAAAACCAGTTTACGGCACACTAGCAGGTATTGGTTGGGAGTGGGTTAACATTGGTTTCTTATTAGGTGGTTTGCTACTGCTTAAATTACGTATTATTCAATGGCATATTCCGGTTGCAATGCTAACGTCATTACTGGTTATTAGTAGCATTATGCATGTGCTTGATCCAAGTGTCGCAGCTTCGCCGCTATTACATATGTTCTCTGGCGCAACAATGCTTGGCGCATTCTTCATCGCCACCGATCCAGTAACGGCCTCAACAACGGTAAAAGGTCGACTGATCTTTGGTGCTTTTATTGGCATAATGATCTACCTCATTCGTACTTGGGGTGGTTTCCCTGATGGGGTCGCCTTTGCAGTGCTACTCGCCAATTTATGTGTGCCAATCATCGATTACTACACTCGTCCACGCACTTATGGACACTAATAATGAGTATGCCCATGTTTAAATCCATGAAAAAAAATGGTCTAATTCTGGCTATTTTTGCCTTATTGTCGACAGCATTAGTCTCTCTAACTCACTATTTAACGGCTGATCGTATTTTTGAACAGCAGCAACAGCAATTACTGAATACACTTAACCAAGTTATTCCTGTCGCAAGCCATGACAACTTACTTTATAAGAGTTGTACGCTAGTTAAAGATCTACGCTATATCGGCACCAAAACACCGATGCCAGCTTATATTGCGACTCAAGCAGGTAAACCAACAGGGATTGCAATTGAAGGAATTGCACCGGATGGATACAGTGGCGCAATCAAATTAATTGTAGGCCTTGATACTAAAGGGGTTATCACTGGCGTTCGTATTTTAGAACAGCATGAAACGCCAGGACTGGGTGATAAAATTGAAACCACTGTCAGTGATTGGATCTATAGTTTCACAGGTAAGCGAGTCAATGGCGCTAACGATCCTAAATTTCATGTCCGTAAAGATGGCGGTGAATTTGATCAGTTTACTGGCGCAACCATTACTCCACGCGCAGTGGTTAAAGCGGTAAAAAATATCTCGTTGTACTGGCAAAATAATCAACAGCAGATTCTGAACCAGCCACTAGACTGTCCGAGTGAATAATTATGACAACATCTTATAAAGAGTTGATGAAAAATGGCTTATGGTACAACAACCCAACTGTCGTGCAGCTGTTAGGTTTATGTCCATTATTAGCGGTATCATCAACAGCAACCAATGCGCTCGGATTAGGTCTTGCGACGACCATGGTTTTGGTAATGTCTAACTTTACTATTTCCATCATTCGAAAATGGGTACCATCAGAAATTCGAATTCCTGTGTTTGTGATGATCATTGCATCATTGGTAACCTGTGTGCAGTTATTAATGAATGCCTATGTCTATGGCTTATATAAGTCATTAGGTATCTTTATTCCATTGATTGTAACTAACTGTATTATTATCGGTCGAGCAGAAGCCTTTGCCTCAAAAAATAAGCCATTACCTGCGGTATTAGATGGTTTATGGATGGGTCTAGGTATGACATCAGCGCTATTTTTACTGGGTGCTATGCGTGAAATTTTAAGTAAAGGCTCATTATTTGATGGTGCCAACCGCTTATTAGGTGATTGGGCGTCGGTGCTGCATGTTCAAATATTTCATTTTGACAGTAGCTTTTTACTCGCGATGCTACCACCAGGCGCATTTATTGGCGTGGGTTTCATGATCGCTCTAAAAAATATCATTGATAAATATAAAGAAAATAAACAATCAACCCAAGAACAACAACAACCGAAAGTGGAACGTGCACGTATTACTGATGTTAAGTAATACCGTATTTGTGACTTTTCAGAACTAAAACTGGCTTTTAAGCCAGTTTTACTCTTGCTATGAATATGCTCAAATATGCCAACTATCCCTATAGGTGCTCACCCTTGATCATGGTGATATTGGCATTATATTGCGTCAGGAAAGACTATGAATAATCAGAAACGGGTTCAAATATTAGAACGATTACAAGCCGAAAACCCACACCCACAAACTGAGCTACATTGGACGACACCGTTTGAGTTGTTAATTTCAGTTTTACTGTCAGCACAAGCAACAGATGTTAGTGTCAATAAAGCAATGGATAAACTTTACCCTATCGCTAATACACCCCAAGCTATTTTTGATCTTGGTGTTGATGGCGTAAAACAATATATAAAAACCATTGGTTTATTTAATTCTAAAGCTGAAAACGTCATCAAAACATGCCGTATTCTATTAGATAAACATAATGGAGAAATTCCTGAAAATCGCGAAGCATTAGAAGCCTTACCGGGAGTGGGGCGTAAAACAGCAAATGTCGTCCTTAACACAGCATTTGGTTGGCCGACTATTGCAGTTGATACTCATATTTTTCGAGTCTGTAATCGCACCAAGTTCGCTATTGGAAAAAATGTTGAAGAAGTAGAACAAAAGCTACTAAAAGTGGTGCCTGCTGCATTTAAAGTCGATGTCCACCACTGGCTTATTTTACAGGGCCGTTATACCTGTGTTGCACGCAAGCCCCGTTGTGGTAGCTGTATTATTGAAGACCTTTGTGAATATAAAGATAAAATTGACATTTAAAAGTCGACATTTGAACATCATAGCGCTATAAAAAAAGGAGCATCAATATGCTCCTTTTTTGTTATTCATCACTGTTTAATTACAATGGTTGACAGTCTTTAGTAAAGCCATTTTGTTGACGTTTAGCCGCTAACTCTGCCGCCCCTTTATCAAGCGTATCAAATAACCTTTCACGCTGTTGAGGTGACATTTTTTTACCGCCCGCATCTAACGATTGTTGTAATTCTACTTCCGCTTTTTGCTTGTCGCCTTGAAGATAACTGTCTTGTGCTAGTGCAATATAAGCCATGCTTCGCGCTAAAGGTTGCCCTTCATGACCTAACGCTTGTAATTCCGTGGCTGCACCTGATTGACATAATTGTTGATTTTTTATTGCTTCAGCAACCGGTTTTAAATTGGCTTTAACAACTTTTTTTACGGTTTCTTTAGTCGTCACAGGAGCTGTTTTTTCAACACTCGTTGTGTATGTTTTAATTCCAATAATGGCCGCAATAATAATCACGATACCAATGAGTAGACGCTTCTTCATACCCAAGTCCTTATATGATAATTAACACCGCTATCATAAAATATATTCAAGTAAGCAATGTCAACGCTAGATTAACATTGCACAAGAGCGTCTTATGCTTCACTTCTACCTAATGAAATCACCACTCGGCGATTTTGATTACGGCCAACAGGAGTCGAATTATCAGCAATCGGTCGTCTTTTTCCATATGCTTCCACCTGAATTCTATTTTCAGGTAAACCTAGCCCTTTAAAATAACTTTCAATTTTTGCAGCGCGCTGTTCTGATAAACGTTGCCCTTCAACGGTACCAAGAGCAGCATCGCTATACGCAGCCACCAGCACTAAATCAATATCATCGGAATAACGAACATAATCAGCAATTTGTGCCAATCGTTTTTGCGACATATTATCCAGCTTATCACTGTCATTATTATAATGCAGAATAGTGAAGGCAATATCATCAAAGCTAAATGGCATTAAGTTATTTAAACAATGACTAAAATCTTGATATGACTTATTAAAATTCACCGCAGACAAACCAACTTCCAATTGTCGTTGCTGCTGTACGGGCCATGTTTTATAACTAAATGTTGGATTACGCCCATCTTCTAATTCCGCTAACATTTGCCACGCAGTATTTCCGCCAATATACCCATCAAATTGTTTAAAAAACTTCAAATTTGTCATCGCATAAGCCGCATCACCCGGCATCCATGACGGTGGCATCGATGTAAGCTTAACATTACGCGTCGCCCCCAATTGACGATTCATTTTTAACTCAAAATGAAGATTCATTTGTTTGCTAGAACGTGCCGAAAATTGCGCACTACCATAACCCGGAATATCATGATTTAGACGACATTCTAAGGGAGTATCAACAATCACTTGCCATTGTGATTGGCTAGGTTGCGCTAAATAATTTTTAGCCATGGCTGCTGGCATAAAGAAAAAAACACTCATGATCAATCCAATTCGCAGCCAAGGTGTTAATAATTCAATTAAATTCATTTCATAACCAAATTAGAAGAAAATAATACAGCAACAATGACAACAGTATGCCTCTATATCGGCACCCATGACGTGAGCTTTAGCCTTGTCTTACTGTATAGAAATATCAATGCATTCAATTCGAGAACGATCGCGAACAGCAATGAAATTAAGCTATTAATCTGCCATAATACCTGATTCTATTATTTTGACAGCAGTGCTATGAGCCAAGATAACCAATTCAATACCCTAAAAAGTCGCTTTCGCGGCTACTTTCCTGTCGTCATTGACGTTGAAACTGCAGGTTTTAATTCAAAAACTGATGCCTTATTAGAAATTTGTGCTGTCACTCTACAAATGGATGAAGATGGTTGGTTAAAACCTGCAACAACCCTTCATTTCCATGTTGCACCTTTTGAGGGCGCGATTTTACATAAAGAAGCCTTAGAATTTAATGGTATTCGCGACCCATTTAGCCCATTACGTGGTGCAGTATCAGAAGAAGTGGCACTGAAAGAAATTTATAAGCAAATCAGAAAAGAACAAAAACACACTGATTGCACACGAGCGATCATGGTGGCGCATAACGCAACGTTTGATCATAGTTTTGTAATGGCGGCATCAGAGCGCGCAAAACTAAAACGTAATCCATTCCATCCTTTTGCGACCTTTGATACTGCGGCGCTAAGTGGTTTAGCATATGGACAAACAGTGCTAGCTAAAGCTTGTCAAACTGCAGAAATTCCATTTGATAACCGTGAAGCACACTCAGCGTTATACGATACCGAACGCACCGCTGAACTGTTTTGTAAAATAGTCAATAAATGGAAACAATTAGGTGGGTGGCCGCTATGCACTCCCACAGAAGAGCCATCAGTAGAGTAAATCTCAATCATTCAGCAGCTCTTGATTAAGCCCATCTTAGTATGGGTTTTTTTATGCCCCGCAACACTCCATCACTAGTTACCTTCACACCTTTCATTGAAAATAATCATCAAAATTAATAATTAGCTCGCATAATTTAACAAATATACAACATTACTCTTATACTAAATCTGTAATGCGTTTTGTTTTTCCTCATGGATGAATAAAAAATGAAATAATGATCGTTGAGAGGCAGAATAATGTCCGTAAATATACGTTATATTTCCCTTGCTCTTTGTAGCAGTCTTACCGCCACCTCCGCCTTTGCTGCGGGGTTTCAAGTATCAGAACAATCAGCATCAGGTTTAGGCCGAGCCTTTGCTGGAGAAGCCGCCATCGCCGATAATCCAGCTGTTATTTCTCGAAACCCAGCCGCAATGACGCACTTTGATACAATGGCGGTTTCAGTCGTCGGCAGTATTGTTGCACCAGATATTGATATTACCGCCCATGACGCTCCCAATGGTGTCCAAACTGCTAAAAATGTTGCACCAATGGCTTTTGTACCTGCTAGTTACTTTGTGATGCCCATCAATAATCGTCTCTCTTGGGGTGTCGCTTTATTTTCAGGTTATGGCGTAACCACCGATTACCCTGCCGATTTTTATGATGGCACTTCAGCGGGAAAAACCTCATTAGTTGCCATTAATTTAAACCCCAGTGTCGCTTATAAAGTCACCGAGCAATTAAGCCTTGGCGTGGGAGTCAATGCCGTTTATGCCTCAGCTGAACTCTACCGTCACTATGGTCAGAATGCGTTGCCTTTTTATCCTGCAATTAAGCCCAGTGATAAAACAATCAACATGGAAGGTGATACTTGGAGTTGGGGCTGGAATATCGGTGCATTTTATGAGGTAGACGACAATAATCGTTTTGGTATTGCTTATCGTTCTAAAGTCGATCTCGATTTTAAAGGCGATTTTACTGACTACTCTGGACTCGTGCTTGGCAGTAGCAATAGAGGCAACACCATCAAAGGCAAACTGCCCGTCGTACTTCCCGCAACAGCTGAGTTATCAGGCTTTCATCAACTCAACCATCAAATAGCGATTCATTACAGCCTGTTTTGGACCCAATGGAGCAGCTTTAAAGAGTTACGTGCCACTAATTCACAATGTAACTTTGGCGGCCAAATGCCCGGGGTGTGTTTATTAAAAGATGAAGATTACAAAGATGCATTCCGATGGGCGATTGGCACGACTTATACTCTACATCCCAACGTAACGTTACGGGCTGGGTTTGCCTATGACGAACAAGGCGGCAAAGCCACACTCAGTATTCCTGATACCGATCGTTTTTGGTACTCGGCCGGCGCAACTTATCACTATAACTCTCAATTAAGCATTGATGTTGGTTTTAGCTACGTCTATGGCAAAGAGAGTGATTTTATTGAAAATAACGACCGTTTTACGGCCAGCAGCGTTGCTTATATTGGTGCAGCACAACTTAACTACGCCTTTTAGCCCCCATGGATAACAACATTTAATAAGGGAATATATGAATAAGTATATTTTAACGATACTGACAACAAGTTTAGGGTTAATCGGTTGTGGTGGTGATAGCAAGATTGAAGGAGCACCCACCCTTGATCCCACTATTACCGAGAGTGTAAACGCAGCCACTAAAATTAATTTTGATTTAATCAGCGATCCACAAAACCCTATTCTCGTTCAACCGACGTATTTATTAATGGATAGCCGTGATGGCACCTTAAATACCGAAGCCGCAGCCGTCGATCCAAATAATAGTAGTGATCCATTAGTCGCCATGGGACAAACGGATGGTTGGAGTACGAGTCAACCGCTACAATTGCAATTCGTCGGTGTGGATCTTGATACAACAACCTTAAATAATAGTTTTTATTTAATTGAATCAATTAATCCGACCAATGATGCCGACACAACAACGCCAATAAAACTCACTCAAGCTAACGGCGACTTTGCACTCTCTGCATCAGGCACCACTTTAACGGTAGTGCTATTAAAACCATTAAAACCAGCCCATAATTATATGTTTGCTGTCACCAATGATCTGCAAGACAGTAATGGTGACAAGGTTGGTATGAGCAACACTTATGCAGTATTAAAAGCGCAAGCAACAGCTCCCACTCCAGCCTTAATTCCCGCTCAAACAATCACGCACAAAACAGAAACCGAGTTTGAAAAAATAGGCGTCAATAAAGACAGCATTATTTTCTCCAGTTGGTTCACCACCGCCGCTGTTGGCGATGTATTGTTTAGTGTTAAAGCAGCCACAGCACTTGCCATTCAACAAGGAGCAAACACAGTATGGAAAGGTAGTGCTGTTGCCGATAACGTGACAACCTCTGATTTACGTAACCTATTTAGCTTCTCTAACCTCACTGACACAAAAACACAGACGCCAGCTGGAAAAGGAGAAATTTACACAGGTACCGTTGCATTGCCCTATTTTTTAAATAATAGCGCCGACAACTTTGCAACCACACCTTGGCAGAGCGGTATGCCAAGCATCGCCATTATCAGCTCAGTACTCGCCAGCGGAAGTGATGCTGATAAAGCCACAATTATTGCGCAATTGGCAACACTTAATATCACCTCAGCAGATATTGCAGCCGCGGCAGATCCTCAAGTTCAAAGCAAACTCTTGGTCGCATTAGCGGGGGCTACGCTGACTTTATCGAATGGTGAACAACTTGATCCACAGCGCCTGATCACCCGTTTTAGTCCATTACCAAAATTACAATCAGTACAATATATTGATTACACTTTAATTTTACCCACAGCCGCCAAGTGTGACGATATAGGGAAAAATAGCACCACTATTTATTTACATGGTATTACCAGCCACAGAGGCACAGTAATCGCACTTGCCGACAATATTATTAATGATCATTGTCAGGCTATTTTTGCGATTGACCATCCTCTACATGGAAGCCGCACTATTGATGGTGTTCCCGGCAGTGCCAGTGATGGTCATCCTGAATATTATTTAAATTTATCAGCACTTACCGTCGCCCGTGATAATTTACGCCAAAGCACTACGGATATTATTAATTTACGAGCAACCATTGGCAAAATATTAACAACAATTATTGAAGGTGACAGTTCTACAATCAATAAATTAGGACATTTAAAAACCTTAAATCCAACCCAAGGCATCACTTTTATTGGCCACTCTTTAGGTGCCATTACCGGGGTTAGTGTCGCAAATATTGCTAATCGTAGCCTAGGATCACCACCAATAGATGCCGCTTACTTTAATATCAATGCACTTGCATTCGCCAATCCTGGCGGCGAAATTCCTTATCTACTGCTGAATTCAGGTAGCTTTGGTGATTTTGTTAAAGGTAACTTAATGCTCAGTAGCAATGCTGAATTTAAAGCGTTTTGTGACCAACAATCATTAACGGCTGCGGCGTGTTTTAATGCTTATCAAACACAGTTAATATCACAAGGCGATCCCACATCACTCGCCACATTAGCCGCTGTTTATACCACCTTTAACCGCTTTGCTTATGCTGCTCAAACTGTATTAGATACCATAGATCCCACCAATCATGCGCCACAAGTTAGTTCAAGTACGGCATTATATTTAGCACAAGTAAAAGATGATGCGACAATTCCTAATATGACACCACTAGGGGCAACCGTTGAGGAGACGGATATCTTACAACCCTATTCTCCTTTTACGGGCACGACCCCTTTAATTGCCGGACTTAACCTCACAGTAACCAATCAATCCATTACTGATCAGTTAATTCAAGCTGCGGTATTATTTAATCAAGGTGGTCATTCGTCATTACTCGATCCAACCCTAAGCCCTGCAGTCACACAAGAAATGCAACAGGAGATAGCGTCATTTGTAAATACAATGGGTAAAAACATCACCATTAACGATAAAAGTGTAATTACGGCAGTACCTTAAAATTTTATTTGGTAAAACTAACCATAATAAAAGCGGGTTAAATACTCGCTTTTTTTTATCATATAAAACAATATGATATTTTCATATGACCGTTGTTAGATATAAATATCAGCATAAAATTAGTGCTCGACAAATGCTGAAAATCAAGCACACTGTGAGATATGAGATCAAAGTCTCATATATAACAATTAAATCGCGTGTTGCAGTGATTATCACTGACAAACAAACGAAGTAATAATGCAAACAACGGATGGAACTCACGTTTTATGAACCCTGTAATTATCGCCGTATGCATCATGCTGGTACTCGCTTTAATGCGTGTCAATGTCGTGGTTGCGCTTACATTTAGTGCCATTATTGGTGGCCTCATCGGAGGATTATCCCTTACCGATGCTATTTCTGCCTTTGAAGGTGGTTTAGGCGGAGGAGCAACAACAGCCCTAAGTTATGCCATGTTAGGTGCTTTTGCCGTCGCTATTTCACGATCAGGCATTACCGATGTCCTTGCTCAAAAAGTGATTAAGCACATTAGTGGCCATGAAAATATCGCCGCCGCTACTGGTGTGAAATATAGCGTTCTTATCATTTTAGTGTTACTTGCCATTTCTTCTCAGAACGTTATTCCAGTCCATATCGCCTTTATTCCGATTGTTATTCCACCGCTATTGCATGTATTTGCCAAACTTAAACTTGATCGACGCTTAATTGCCTGTGTTTTAACGTTTGGTTTAGTCACGCCTTATATGGTACTTCCTATTGGTTTTGGCGGTATTTTTCTAAATAATATTCTGCTGAAAAATTTACATGATAACGGGTTAGATGTTGTAGCAAGCCAAGTGCCGATTGCCATGATATTGCCCGCTTGTGGCATGTTATTTGGTTTATTAACCGCTATTTTTGTAAGCTACCGTAAACCACGTGAATACTCAGTAGAAAAAATTCTTGCCAGTGAGCCAGAGAAAAAAGTCATTGATATGCGCCATGTTTATATTGCTGTTGGTGCTATTTTTGCCGCATTAGGTGCACAACTTTATAGTGGTTCAATGATTGTCGGGGGTTTAGTTGGCTTTATGGTGTTTACCTTTACTGGTGTTATCAAGTGGAAAGAAACCCACGATGTATTCACTAAAGGTGTCCATATGATGGCAATGATCGGTTTTATTATGATTGCAGCGGCAGGTTTTGCGGCAGTAATGAAAGCGACAGGTGGCGTTGAAACCTTAGTTAACTCATTAGAAGGTGTTATTGGCAATAACAAACCACTGGCAGCATTGTTAATGCTTGTGGTGGGTTTATTGGTCACTATGGGTATTGGCTCATCGTTCTCTACCATTCCAATTCTAGCGACAATCTATGTTCCTTTATGTTTGTCTTTTGGTTTCTCACCAATGGCAACGATTGCTATCGTAGGTACTGCAGCAGCACTTGGTGATGCAGGCTCTCCAGCTTCTGATTCAACCTTAGGTCCAACATCGGGTTTGAATGCCGATGGACAGCATGACCATATTTGGGATTCTGTCGTACCGACCTTTATTCACTACAACTTGCCACTGATAGCCTTTGGTTGGATAGCATCAATGATACTGTAGTGATCCAATACTAAGTATTAAATACAAAAAAACCGCCATAATAGTTGGCGGTTTTTTTATCAGTGCAAAACAACACACTTAACAAACTAACTTATTCAGCCGCTTGTGCATCACGACGTGCAGCAGACTCTTTAATTAGTGTTTGTAATTCACCTTTTTGGAACATTTCCAAAATGATGTCACAACCACCAATTAGCTCACCGTCAATCCATAATTGTGGGAATGTTGGCCACTGTGCGTAAACAGGTAGTTCAGCACGAATATCAGGGTTTTGAAGAATATCTACAAACGCAAATTTTTCACCACAGTTCATTAACGCTTGTGATGCTTGTGATGAGAAGCCACAGCTTGGTAATTTTGGAGAGCCTTTCATGTACAACAAAATAGCGTTATCTGCAATTTGTTGCTTAATTTTATCGATAGTTTCCATAGCTTCCTCGTACAAATTTAATAATCATTTATTATAAACCCTACCATTCTACTTGGTTATCGTCACCAATAAAAATACTTTCAAATTATGTTTCGGTTCTCTTTTCAATAATAAAGCGTAATCTTAGTTATATTGATATCTATTAAGTGGTTATTGACCTTACCAATAACGAGGTATAGGGTATTTTTTTAAGCATAATGCTTTTAATAAACTAAAAACTTGCTAAAATAAAACGGTCAGATTCAAATAATAAGTAGGCGCCAACGTCTACTAGAAGTAATGTCGTGGGCATTAAGCCCAATAACTAAAATTAAAATGGAGAATTGAGCAATGGCATTTGAACTACCAGCTCTACCGTACGCTATCAACGCTCTTGAGCCACATATCTCTCAAGAAACGCTAGAATACCACTACGGTAAACACCACAACACTTACGTTGTTAAGCTAAACGGTCTTGTTGAAGGTACTGACCTTGCTGAAAAATCTCTTGAAGAAATCGTACAGACTTCTACTGGTGGTGTTTTCAACAACGCAGCTCAAGTATGGAACCATACATTCTACTGGCATTGCCTAAGTCCAAATGGCGGCGGCGAGCCAACTGGCGAATTAGCAGATGCTATTGTTAAAGCATTTGGTTCTTTCGCAGAATTCAAAGCTAAATTCACAGATTCAGCAATCAACAACTTTGGTTCAGGCTGGACATGGTTAGTTAAAACTGAAGATGGCGCATTAGAAATCGTTAACACGTCAAACGCAGGTTGCCCTATTGCAGAAGAAGGTCTGAAAATGACACCACTTCTAACTGTTGACGTTTGGGAGCATGCTTACTACATCGATTACCGTAATCTACGTCCAAGCTACATGGACGCATTCTGGGCATTAGTTAACTGGGATTTCGCAGCTAAAAATCTAGCAGCTTAATTTACAGTAATGCAAAGACTAAAAACCCGCCTATTTTAAGCGGGTTTTTTATTATTTTAATTTATTATAACAACTAAGCTTTAGCGGCTAACAAAATTCGTAATGTACGTCGTAATGGCTCAGCAGCGCCCCAAAGCAACTGATCACCCACCGTAAATGCATTTAAATAATCATCACCCATTGCAAGTTTACGCAAACGACCCACAGGCACTGATAATGTCCCTGTTACTTTTGCTGGGCTCAATTCTTGCACCGTAATATCACGCTCATTTGGAATCACTTTAACCCAATCATTATGGGATGCAATGATAGCTTCCACTTCATCAAGCGGTACATTTTTCTTAAGCTTTAATGTTAATGCTTGGCTATGACAACGCATTGCGCCAATACGTACACACGTACCATCAATCGGAATCGGACTATCTTGAAGACCTAAAATTTTATTGGTCTCAACCGATGCTTTCCACTCTTCTTTGCTTTGACCATTATCACGCTTAACATCAATCCATGGAATCAATGAACCCGCTAATGGCGCACCAAATTGTTGAGCTGGAAAATCTGCCGCACGCAGTGTTTGCGCAACTTTACGATCAATATCTAAAATTGACGACGCTGGATTCGCTAACTCACTAGCAACGGAATCATTAACCACACCCATTTGGTTGATTAACTCACGCATATTCTTGGCACCAGCACCCGATGCAGCTTGATAAGTCTGTGATGTCATCCACTCAACCAATCCCGCTTTATATAAGCCACCCACAGCCATTAGCATCAAACTAACCGTACAATTGCCGCCAACATAAGTATTAATACCACTATGAATACCTTGTTGAATCTGATCAAAGTTAACCGGATCTAATGTAATGATTGAGTCAGGCTGCATCCGTAATGTTGATGCCGCATCAATCCAATAGCCTTTCCAACCGGCTTGACGTAATGCGGGATACACTTTCTCTGTATAACTACCACCTTGGCAGGTAATCACCACATCAAGTCGCTTTAACGCTTCAAGATCAAACGCATCTTGTAATACACCAGCATCTTTTCCAAAATTAGGCGCCGCTAAACCCACTTGTGATGTAGTAAAAAAGACCGGATCAATAACCGCAAAGTCACCTTCCTCGACCATGCGCTGCATTAATACAGAGCCAACCATGCCACGCCAACCCACTAAACCTACTGTCATCATTTGCAACTACACTCCCTGTTGTATTGAAATTTCTTTATCCATCTATAGAGATTTACATGATTAAAAACAAGTATAATTTTCAATTATAAATAAAATATATCTGTGTTTAAGATAAGCATATTTTACTGTTTTCTTATCATTTGAGTTTCTTATTAGTCATATTAGGTTTTATTATCAGCAATAAAAAATCAAAAAAACGCATAAAAACCAACCGTAATTAACCTAAAAACAAGCTTTTATGTATATTTAAAGAGCTTATTCCTAACTTATGCAATCAACTTAATAAAAAGTGACTATTGTCATATCTTTGAAAAAAATGCCTTTCCCTGATAATCTTCAGCGCTGTGATTAAGTAGCTAGATAGTTCATAACCCTTATAGTTAATAGCTTTTTATACTTTATCTCTCGCTTTTTGTGCGATTTTTATAGATACACTACGACTTTATAATAAACATAAAACACAACATAAGAACCATCAATTAACACTAAAAGAACAACTAAAGTCAGTGTTTTACGAAAGATCGGCACCAAAAAGACTTAGATCACAGAAAGAAACATTATTTATCACGATGATAAATCAATTTGATAGAGTAGCGCCGATTCAAGCGCCGTCTTTTTCAATCCGATTTAAAAACCAATGATAAATAGTATTGATTGGTTGGGTTGGACCCAATTTCAACAAGCTCGATAAAACAAGGTTAGAAGTATGGAAAAACAGACAATCGTGAAACTACCGTCAGTAATGCAAGTCATTATTGCCCTCGGTATTTTCCTTGCCCTTGCATTCTCTTTTACCTCAAAATTGAATTTGCCAATCCAACTAGCATTATATATTGGTTGGTTTGTGATTATTGCATTAGGTATTAAACTCGGACACGATTACAAATCGTTAGAAAAAGCAGCCACTAAGGGCATCGCTAACGGTTTAGGTGCAGTATTAATATTACTAGCCGTTGGCTCATTAGTAGGTACTTGGATTGCTGGTGGTATTGTGCCAACCATTATCTATTACGGACTTGAAGCGATTCACCCTTCCATTTTCTTGCTAGCGACAATGATCATTTGTTCATTGACGGCATTAGCAACAGGTACATCTTGGGGCGCAGCAGGTACCGCGGGTATTGCAATGATGGGTATTGGCCAAGGCTTAGGTATTCCCGCACCAATGACTGCGGGTGCCGTACTTTCTGGCTGCTATTTTGGTGATAAAATGTCACCACTATCAGATTCAGTGATCCTGGCCTCTTCAATGTCTAACGTTGAGATCATGGAACACATCAAAGGCATGTTACCTATTGCACTGATCAGCTATATCATCACTGGCATTCTATTTACCGCGGTAGGTTTTCACTACGCAGGTAGTGTTGATATGTCACAAGTTGATTCTGTGATTGCAGCGATGGATAAACAGTTTGTTATTTCACCATTATCCTTTATTCCAGTCATTATCGTGTTGGTGCTGTTAGCGTTCCGTTTACCGTCTTTCCCTGTTATTTCATTTGGTTCACTGCTAGGTATTGCATGGGCTGTTATGGTTCAGGGCATGGATCCGCTTAAAGCGATTAATGCAGCTTGGGCGCCATTCTCTATCAGTTCTGGGGTTGAATTTATTGACGCAATCCTAAACCGTGGCGGCATGTCATCCATGCTTGGTTCTGTGGCTGTTATTATCTTTGGCTTAGGTTTTGGTGGCTTACTTGATAAAGTTGGCGTACTACAAACAATTGCCCGTTTATTTGAACGTAAAGTAAATTCAGCAGGCAGTCTTGCAGTATCAACCATTGCAACGGCTTTCCTCGGTAACGTCTTTGGTTCTGCAATGTACGTATCATTAATTCTAACGCCAAAGATTTGTGCTAAGAACTATGACCGTTTAGGTTACCAACGTAAGAACTTATCACGTAATGCTGAATTTGGTGGCACACTTACCTCCGGCATGGTGCCTTGGAGTGATAATGGTATCTACATGGCGAGTATTTTAGGTGTCGCTACCTTCTCTTACGCGCCATTCATGTGGTTAAGCTTTGTGTGTATTATTGTGACGATTGTGACGTCTTACATGGGCTGGTTTGTGGATCGTTGTCCACCAGCAAGTGCAGAGCAATTAGCTGAAGATGACGAAGATGAATTAATGACAGTGAAGCGTTTAACGTCATAAGCTGCATTGCATCATCACAATAACATTAACGCACCTCTTTTATAGGTGCGTTTTTTTTATTAAAACAAAGATAGAAAACCACACTTCTCAGCCAATAAATCATCGCACAACCAATTGATACCTAAAAGGTATTTATTTAAAACCCCCTTCTATTCCGTATTCCTCCCAGTCGCAACACTCCCCGTTATTGACCCAACAGTCAGCACCTTTATAGAGCCAGTTCACAAATATAAGAACCACATTTCATCAAACTTACTTTTCAATCCAACACCTTGACCCTCGTCAATATTTCAAATTCATTTTTAATGAAAATACCGTTATTACCGAATTAACCACTAAATACAACATTTGAAAACGTAGCCATAAAAATAATTATCGGTGTTTATTTGGTAAACCATTTTTTATTTTACGTTTTATAAGGATATATCTATGAGTAACAACGCAATAGAAGGTCGTAAAGTTACCATTGGCAGTTATATTGCCCTCGCTTTTGCCGTCATTTTCTTTTCAGGAGCATTACAATCTAATCAATGGTATGGCGTATTTGACTTCACAACCTTAAATGGCTCATTTGGTAATGTGGTTTATTCAGTTAACGATACTGCAGAAGGCGTGGAAGCGGCTTCAACATCATTTAGAGGTAAAGGTGGTAGCGGTGCGCGTGATGGCTTTATTTTTGCGTTAACGTTAATTCCAACAGTGATGTTTGCTTTAGGTATGATCAATGTACTTGAGCATTACGGTGCGCTCGATGCTGCTCGTAAATTATTAACCCCTCTACTACGTCCATTAATGGGTATTCCGGGTAACTCAGGTTTGGCTTTAATTGCCTCACTACAAAGTACTGATGCTGGCGCAGCGATGACTCGTCAATTACAGGATGAGGGTCACTTAACCAAACGAGAAACAGATATTTTTACCATGTTCCAGTTTTCTGCTGGTGCCGCGATTGTTAACTTCTTCTCATCAGGGGCAGTGCTATTTACCTTAACCACAGCATCAGGTGAACCCGCTGTTACTTCTTCTATCGGCCTTGCGGTTGCGATTATGTTTATCTTCAAATTTGTGGGTGCGAATATTTTCCGTATCTACTTAAACATCACTGAAGGCAAAGACAACAAAGATACTAAACCAACAACAGTAAGCACGGAGAACGCATAATGACAACTGCAAAAAAACCTATGGTTACTGATATTTTTGTTGAAGGCGCTAAAAAAGGCTGGGTAATTGCAACCACTTCAACAGTGCCTAACGTATTAATGGCGTTCGTGATCATCAAAGCGCTGCAAATCACCGGCGCACTAGAAGTAATGGGAACATTATTCTCACCTATCATGGCTATTTTTGGTCTTCCTGGTGAAGCTGCGGCGGTATTGATAGGCGCATGGATGTCAATGGGCGGCGCAGTAGGTGTGGTTATTACCTTATTTGACCAAGGTATTTTAAATGGCGAGCACATTGCGATTCTTGCTCCTGCTATTTATTTGATGGGCTCACAGGTGCAATACATGGGCCGAATTATGGGACCAATTCGTACCGAAGGTCGCTATATTCCAATCATGATTGCCATTTCGGTATTAAATGCCTTTGCTGCAATGTTTGTGATGAACGTTTTAGTGTAATTGCTGAGCGCACTGAAGCCATTTAATCTTTAGTGCGTTTTCTCTCTTTTATTACCGATAAGCCATCAATGGCTCGGAGCCTTTACTATGTCTTTTTCTCTGAATAATTATCTCGAAGAGCTACGCCCTCTTATTAATATTGATTGCGGTACATTAACCGTTGATGGTATCGATGTGGTTGCAACCATCATGGCGCAAAAATACCTTGATTTAGGTTGGCATGTTAAACGCATTGATTGTGGTATTGCAGGTACTGGCTTAGAAGTACGTAATAAGCCTGACGCTGATCATATTGATGTGATGTTAATTGGCCATATGGATACCGTCTTCCCAGCAGGCACTGCTGCCGCTCGCCCAATGACCCACGATGATGAGCGCGCTTATGGCCCTGGTGTCTCTGACATGAAATCTGGCTTGTTAAGTGTGGTTTATGCCTTACGTGATCTCGATCCTACTGCACTTGATGCATTATCAATTTGTGTGTGCATGAACCCAGATGAAGAAATTGGTTCACTACACTCAGAAGCATGGCTCAAGAGCGTTGCTATTAACGCTAACCATGTTTTAGTTGCAGAAGCTGCACGTGCTGATGGTTCATTGGTTAAAGCGCGTAAAGGCATGGCGCGTTACCGTTTAAGTTTCCACGGCAAAGCAGCGCACGCAGGTAATGAGCCTCAAAATGGTCGCAGTGCAATCACCGAAATGGCACATTGGATTCTAGCCATTAACACCATGACCAATTTTGAGTCAGGCACAACCTTAAACGCTGGCGTTGTCAGTGGTGGTGCTGGCGCTAATATCGTACCTGATTTCGCACAAGTGGTGGTTGATGTGCGTTTCTGGGATAACGATGAGTATGCGGCGGTTGATGCTCAAATTCGTACACTAACAGAAACACCGTTTGTTGATGGGGTTACGATTACAGTTGAGCGAGAAGCACACAAACCATCAATGGTGCCAAGCCCACAAACTGAAGTGTTAATGGCGCAAGTGGAAGCGGTCGGTAAAGAGCTAGGCATTGATATTACGTGGCAAGCAGTTGGCGGTGGTTCTGATGCTAACCTAACCGCAGTCTTAGGTATTCCAACCTTAGATGGTTTAGGTCCAATTGGTGCGGGTTTCCACAGTGCAGATGAATGGTTAGATTTGGCTTCAATTGAGCCACGTATTCGCTTATTGCAGCAAGTACTTGTGAAAATTGCGCAACAATAACCTATAAAAAAACATTAAAAAAGGCTGCATTTCTGCAGCCTTTTTTCTTTGTAAATAATCCACATTGGCATGATTTACAAAGAGGTACAATCTTTTCAGTTGTTAGGTTAAATCAATATCGGTTCAACAAAATCAATATGGATTTAACTCGTTTTTGCGATAATATCGGCTTTTGCGGCTGACATTTGGACACTACGTAAATTGTCTAACTTAAAGTGTATAGCCCTAAATGGGTGACGCCAAAAATAATGTGGATAACTCCAACGTAAAACGTGGATCATCTGAAGACGCTTGGCAGATTGATAGCAATGCCCAATACAATGCATACAACTTGGCTTTTCTTCGCCAAGACGACAACCTGTTACTCTCTCCTCAACATACTCGATAAGACTTTCACATTCAGAGCACATTACTGCTCCACGGTGCAACGTTTTACAATATAGGCGAATCATCGCTTTCACTGTATTCAGTTCACGCTGCGAACGAACTGAATGATTGTTAATAACTATCATAGTTGTGCCATTATCCATCCATCCCCTGCAGTGCCAATGATAAAAATCAAATTTATGCAAAAATCAGAACCTAATGGGCAAAAATCATAACCAAAATTAGACCGATGGTTATTTATTAAACTTTAATACATTGTTCGAATAAATTGCGAACAATGTACAAATATAAAAAAACATCATCGATGTTCAAGATTGACGCTTTAAATAGCAAAAAACCACTGTGATATATGCAAATATTAGTGAGTGCATACTTCACAGTGGCTTTATTTATTACTAATATTACTGCATAACAGTCGTTATTAATTATCGCTATTTAAACGACGTAATAACTGATCTTTCAAATTAGGCGGCGTGCCTTTGATGGTTAATGTATCGGTTTCTGCATCATAAAAAATACGTTCACCTAATAACATACTGTCAAAGTTAAGCGTCATACCACCGCCTGAGCCAACAAATTTGGTCAATTTACGCATTGCAGTACGATCGGCAGGGAAACTTTCTTCTAACTCGTAACCTTGCTTTGAAGTAAAATCGTAAAAATTAGTACCATCATCTGCCGCAGGTAACTCACCGGATAGCTCTTTTACGGTAACTTCATCACCCGCTTGCAGCTGACCATTACAGTAATCATAAACTTGTTTACGATATTGCTGCTTTTCTTCTTTATCTAGACGAGAATCCGCACAAAAATCCTCTACCGCTTGCATCAAGACTTGGTTTTGAACTTTAACGTCTAAACCTACTTCTGCTTGCATAAAATCAAGGAAGAAATCAGCGATCTTACGCCCTACGCGACCTTTAGCAAAAGTAAGATAGCGGGTTGATTCTGGGTTAGTTTCCCATGATGACAAATCAATACGTGCAACGATATCCATCTTATTAATATCAAGATAGTCAGTCGCACTGATACCTAATTGATCAGTGACTTTCATGCTATGACACGTCGGTAACATACCAATAAACAAATAGTCTGTTGCCAATGACTGGTATTCAGCCATCACTAAAGTACCCGCTTCAGAAAACGGATATTTCGCTAATTCAACCTGTAAACGTTGCACTGATTGATTTGAAAACGTCAGGAAATCTAACTCTCCTTGACGAAATTGTTTCAACCAATGAGCAAACTCACTATCAGCAGCAAAATGCGCGAAGCCTTTTGTTCCTTTGCTACTATAAATTCGATGTAATTCAGCAACAAGATCTTCTGTCGCAGAATCATTATCAAGGGTTTGATTTCTAAGATGAATTTCTAAATCATCTTGGTCGTTTTTTACTAATTGATGTAGAATGACGTTCGAAAGTGTAAGACTCATAATGGAAAAGGTTTTCAGGAAAACTGAACTCTAGGTTATCATAAGTCGTTATCCTAAACATTAAACAAGATTTCTTATGCCAATCACTTCAAAATATAGCACTAAAAAAGTTGAACAAATCATTGATGACGTGTTCGATGTTCTAGACAAACATAAAACATCACCAGAATTAGCCCTAATGGTTGTAGGTGATATTGCTACTAACATTATCAATGCCAATGTACCTGTTGCACAACGTGAAGTTCTTGCACAAAAATTTGCAAAAGCACTACAGGCCTCAATTAAAAAAGATTAAGTTTAGCTTGAGAGTTAAACATAGCATTGAAGACTGAGAAGAATTGACATTTATGGTCGCCAGCACATACAAAGACAAAGTTTCCCAGCTAATTAGTTGGGGACACTGGTTTAGCTTTTTCAATATCATCGCTGCCATGCTATTGGGCACGCGTTATATTATTTATTCAGAATGGCCGACAACAACGATCGGACAACTGTATCTAGGATTAAGCTGGATCGGGCATTTTGGTTTCCTTGTCTTTGGTATTTATATACTGATCCTCTTTCCTGCAAGTTTTCTTATTCCCTCACAGCGTTTAATGCGTGTGTTTGCGGTATTAGTTTCAACGGTAGGATTGACCGCATTACTGCTTGATACCTATGCTTATCAAAGTGTCGACTTACATTTAAGTCCGCTGGTATGGGATTTGTTATTAAGCGGTGAAAAAACAGAGCTAAATACGCGCTGGCAATACCTATTTATTGTCGTTCCAGTCATATTCCTGATCGAGATGATATTCTCAGAATGGATTTGGCGTAAACTTAGAAAGCTAACCCGTAAAAACGTCGGTGGTCCCATTGCCATCATGTTCGGTCTATGCTTTCTAAGTAGCCACATTATTTATATCTGGGCGGATGCTAACCTTTACCGTCCAGTCACAATGCAACGTTCAAATTTCCCACTGTCATACCCAATGACAGCGAAAACGTTCATGGAAAAACATGGCCTTTTAGATCGCCAAGAATATGTTAAACGCCAAGCACAACAAGGCATTAATAACAGTGAAATGATGCGTTATCCAATCGATAAAATTAATTTCATCGATAAAGGTACCAAGCAAAACTTACTGATTATTATGGTCGATAGTTTACGCAGTGACATGGTTAATACCACAACAATGCCTAATCTAACGGCTTTTGCTGATAACAATATTAACTATACTGATAACTACAGTACCAGTAATAATAATAGCGGCGTATTTGGCTTACTTTATGGTTTACCAAGTGGTTATGCCAACAGTATTCGTGCAGAAGGCAAATCACCACTGCTGCTTGATACGCTACAAAATCGTGGTTATCACTTTGGTCTATTCAGTGGTGAAGGGTTTGAACAACCTATTTATCGCGATGCTATTTTCTCTAAAACTCAGCTTGCAACTATAGATAACCTTGATAATGGAAAGCGCACGCCAAGTGATCGTTTAGCCTTTAATGATTGGCACCGTTGGCTAGAGAAGCAAAAAGCTGATGAGCCGTGGTTTAGTCTGCTTGAATTAACTTCAGTTGATCAATATGAAGAAAGTAGTGATTATCAAACTAAATTTACGCCATCTTTAGGCAGTAATTTACTTCATGATAAAAAAGTAGATTCTAATGTATTACTTAAAAATAGCTACCGTAACGCGGCTTATCATATTGATACGATTTTAGGTAAAGTGTTTGCGCAATTAAAAGCACAATCAATGTTAGATAATACTATCGTGGTTGTTACCTCAAACCATGGTACTGAGTTTAATGAAACAGGTAATAATACTTGGGGCTCTGATAGCAATTACAGCCAATATCAGATCAAAGTACCAATGATCATTCATTGGCCACTGCACCCACCTCAAGTTGTTACCCGTCCAACCAGTAACCTTGATTTAGTGCCAACCTTGATGGAGTCACTGTTTAATGTGGCGTCTAATCCATCAAATTACAGCTCAGGTATCAGCCTGTTTGATAATAACAGTGATCGTCGTTGGATATTAGCGGGTGATAATAATGATATTGTGGTGATTCAAAAAGGCACCACCACTGTTGTCGATAAATACGGTAACTATCGTGTTTATAATGATAATTATCAGCTAATGGATCAGGATAAACCAAAACTATCGACACTGATGCAAGTTATGCATGAGTTAAAACGGTTTTATATTCCTAATGACCTTAATAATTAGCATTATATAACACTAAAAAAGCAGCTTTCGAGCTGCTTTTTTTATACGATTAGCGGCAGTAGTTAGAGATAATCCGTTCGATTATCCGCGTAACAATGTTCAAATCCATCTTGCCAGCCATTACGGTATTTTAATATTGTTGCCATTCGTTCAGGATCACGTCGAAAACCATCAAGATACGTATTACCCGCAACTGAACGGCTATAACAACCATCCTGATACCCATCAAGATAGGCTCGTTCAAACCCCAACTCAGCTAACTGCTGATGACGGCTACTACTGCAACCATTTAATACACTCAAGCTTATAATACTTATCATATTTATCAATAATAGCCGCTTCATCTCGTTAACCTTTTACTTATATAAGTATCCAATAACGTTAATAACAACATTCATTATTTTTTAATATTATATTTTTACTAGCATGGCTTAAAAATAGATAATAACGGCTGATTTAGTTGTAATATAAATAAGAATAAGTGTGACAAAAGGATGAATTAGATCTCACTTTTTAGTGTAAAACAGAATATATCGCTAACTTGTGGCATATATCCTGCTAATTTCGCAGATAATAGTTAACAATAACACCGTCACTCACTAACTGACTCATGGAATAGAGTATTAATGAACGCGCAGATTTCATCTTTCTATCAAACAGTTACTAAACAATGCAGTAATGCTCATAGCCTTAGAACTATTTGTGAATTAGTCTGCCGTAATCTTATTCAAAGTTTTTCAATTAATCATCTGCAACTTATTATTAAATCAAATAACGAGTGGAAATTATTATTAGAGCTAAACAGTAAAGGTATACAATATTATTTTCCACCAACAATAATACCGACAGCAAATGAATATTATTATAAAAACATTCATTACTATGCTAATAAAACTGAAGCATCAATTGATATATTTAAAAATTATCGTTATATATTAGTTCCATTAAAATACCATGCAAAGATTATTGGTCATTTAACTATTGCAGCACCATTAACCTCAACACTACAACCGAAACACCTCACGATATTAACCGCATTATTAGCCACAGAAATTACCGCTGGCTTAATAAAGCAAACGACAAAAAGCCATAGTCTCAGCCGTAAACACGCTGAAAAAGAATTACTTTCAAGTAAAGAACAACAACAATCATTATTAAACTACCTACAGGGTATGCATGAAATTTCTTTTCAATTATGGCGTAGTAACATAATGAAAGACATGCTGTTTATTGCTGTTGATGAAGGAAAAAAACGACTTAATATCGATAGAATGGCGATTTTTCTATTTGATGAACAACAAAAAATGCACGGTACTTTCGGCACTGATATTCAAGGGAATACTGTCGATGAGTTTTATTTTCATTCCGATATTCCTAATCAATGGTTTGCATCTAAGACATTAAAAGATAAAGAATATATCGCATTTCAAGAAAACACCCCACTCTACCATGATTTACAACAAATTGGCTTTGGTTGGAGTGCTTATATTGCGCTATGGGATGAAGATACGCCTATCGGATGGATTGCTTGTGATAATTTACTTACAGGACAACCATTGCGTAATTATCACCATCAATTGTTGAAACAATATGGTTTTATTGTTTCACAACATATATTACGACTACAAGCAGCAGATACACTTATCAAGCTCAATCATGATCTCGAACAACGAGTACAAAGCCGAACCAAAGCGCTCAATAAAGCCAATGAACAGCTGCAGAAATTATCTAGAATTGATGCACTTACAAATATTGCTAATCGCCGAGTCTATGATGAAACGGTAATGACTGAATGGCGTCGAGCAAATAGGCTCGGTTTACCACTATCATTACTCATCTTAGATATTGATAATTTCAAAACTTATAACGATAAACTCGGTCATGCCGCTGGTGATCAATGCTTAAAAACCATTGCCGCGGTGCTGTCTAAAGTTGAACGTCGAGCTGGAACGTTATTTGCCCGTTATGGTGGCGAAGAGTTTGTACTGTTATTACCAGGACAAGACCAACAAGCCGCGGTCAATAATGCGCAACGCTTACTTAATGCAATGCATAAAATAGCGTTGCCATTTCCATGTCTTGAATTAAATAATAACGCTCCCGCTATTGTCACAATCAGTATTGGTGTCAGTACTATTATTCCATCGCAAACAACAACCTATGATGCATTTTTCAAACATGTTGATACCGCACTATATCAAGCAAAAGCCGAAGGGAAAGACTGCTTCCGCGTTCTTTTACCTGAATTATCAGCATGAATATAATGCAATAAATACTGATACATATTAAAACTAAGCCAGCATCATCAATTAGCTATTACGCTAAGGTGCTGACTTAGCTTTTGTTTTAGCTGCCGACCCTTTCTTTGCATAACTGCGCTTCTTCGTTCGCGGGGTAAACTCAGGTGAAGTCAATGAACGTAAACTTGGTGGTACATCACTGATTTTTACCTGATCCATCAAGGCAGTAACTTGTTGTTCTAACGCTGCCATAAATGGTTGATACGCACATTTTCTATCTGCCATATCATGCAGTTGATGCTCCCAATGCGCAGTCATATCAGGATAAGTTGAGCTATCAGGTAAAGCGTAAATTAAGCCTTTCCCCGCCTCTGATGCATGAATAGCTTTACCTTGGCGTTGTAGTAACTGGCGCTTAAACAGCATTTCTAAAATACCCGCTCGCGTTGCTTCTGTGCCTAAACCATCGGTATCACGCAATATTTTCTTTAATGACGCATCAGATACAAACCGAGCAATACCCGTCATTGCTTGTAATAACGTCGCTTCAGTAAACGCTTTTGGTGGCTCCGTCATTTTATCTTTGATCTCACCATCACGACATACCAATACCGTGCCTTTATCTAACGGTGGTACTTTATCAGCTAAATCACTGTCTTCTTTTTTATCATCACGCCCTAATAGCGCTCGCCAACCTGGTGACATTAACTGACGACCTTTAGCAATAAAGAGCCCATTAGCAATAGTGAATACTAACTTAGCATCAGCATATTCAGCTGCTGGATAAAATTGCATTAAGTACTGGCGAGCAATTAATTGATATATTTTCGCTTCATAACCCGTTAATACTGATGAAGATTTAGGGGTAGGAATAATCGCATGGTGAGCATCCACTTTTTTGTCATTCCATGCTTTTGATTTTAATGCTGTATTCGCATTATCCACTGCAGAAGCTAACTGATTATCCGTTGTCGCAATCGCACGACACACATCATTCGCTTGTTTCAAATGATCCAATGGTAGATGGCGACTGTCAGAACGAGGGTAAGTGATCACTTTATGTTTTTCATATAATGACTGACAAGTCGATAATACATCAGTCGCACTCATGCCAAACCGTTTCGCCGCATCAATCTGTAACGCGGATAATGAATATGGTAACGGTGGCGCTTGTTTAGTTTGTTTACGCTCAGATTCGGTTACTTCTGCAGCTTGGCCTTTAATCCGTGCCACCACGTTTTCACATAACTTACGATTAAGCACTCGCCCTTCTGAATCTTGGTGAGGTTCACATGATTTACTTGGCTGCCACTTGGCATAAATCGTTTGTTCACCGTAAGTGATTAATGCCAATACTTCATAAAACGGTTTGGCGACAAAATTAGCAATCTCATCATCACGTCGAACAACCAGCCCTAAGATCGGTGTTTGCACTCGACCGACCGATAATACGCCGCGATAACCGCCCTTTTGCCCCAACAAAGTATAAGCACGGGTCATATTCATGCCATATAACCAATCGGCACGCGAACGTGCAAGGGCTGAAACTGATAACGGAATAAAATCACGGTTACTGCGCATTGTGGCTAAAGCTTTTTTAACTGCTGCTGGGTTTAAATCTGAAATAAGCAGTCGTTGTGCCGCTTCTTTTTTGGTTTTGGATATTTTGACGTAATCAATCACTTCATCCACCAGCAACTGTCCTTCTCGATCGGGATCGCCAGCATGTACCACTGCAGTTGCTGTTTTCGCCAATTTTTTGATCACCGCTAATTGTTGCTTAGCGGCTTTTCGAGGAATTAATTGCCATTGCTGAGGCACAATCGGCAAGTCTTCCAAGTGCCACTTTTTATAGCGTTCATCATAAGCATCAGGCTCGACTTGTTCTAATAAATGCCCAATACACCAAGTGACAATATCGCCATTCCCTACTTCAATATAGCCGGTATTATTTTTATGAGGGCGAGGTAATACAGCAGCGATTGCTCGGCCTAAGCTTGGTTTTTCAGCTATATATAAGCAACTCATGGGGATCTTTATCTGAAAGGATTAATAGTAAGACTGTACCGAAAATGGATGCTAACAGCAACATAACACTGGATATTAAACCAGTAGTTATCTGTTTGTTTTTTGCAATTGATCTTGCAAGATCATCAAGGTTGACATGACTAGCTAATAAAAAAGCCAAACACATCATATTAATAGATATATTTGGCTTTCATTTAATCTGTAGATATCAATAAACTATCGAGCGGCTAACCAATCTTGTACTTGGTGATAATCACCTCTAAATACAATACGATCTGCTTTTTTGCTTAATTGATAAGTATACATTGGATCATAATACTGCTCTAGCAAAGGCGCTAACCAAGCATCATGCTCAGTTAATGAGCCGTTAGATTGCATCATTTTCACTGCATGTTGCTGTGATTTCAGCATTACTTCATAACGTTCCAAACCTAAACGTTTACGAATATTGAACATGCCTTTTTCTAAATACTCAGCAAATAAAATCCAACCTTGTTCCTCACCGTAATGAGCCACATAATCACGTTGCATTTTAACGACATAATCATCTAATAGACGTGCTAAACGTACATCTACTGGATCATCAATAACAGCAATATCAGCTTCTTGCATTGCACGATTGATTGATAAAGGCACAGTAACACAACCAATGTTTTTACCTTCATCTTCAAACACGAAGTGTTCAATGCCACGATCTAATTTTTTAACCATCTGTACAGCAAGATCACTCTCAAATGCAATTTGAGTTCGTTGCGGCGTAACATAACGACCAAACGATGAACCACGGTGGTGTGCTGCACCTTCTAAATCAAGGCCATTAGCAAGAACATTGACCATAATTGTCTTACCGCTACCCGTATTACCAGCAACAATAGACATTGGTTTAGCAGCAACTTCATCAATAGTATCAACTAAATAACGACGTAATGCTTTATAGCCACCAGTGATAAACGGATAATCTATACCCGCTTCTTTAAGCCATTGTTGAGTAATTTGAGATCGTAAACCACCACGGAAACAATAAAGATAACCGTCAGGATTTGCTTCACAAAATGCTTTCCATTGCGCTACACGTTCTGCTTTAACGTCACCATTAACCAGCTTATGACCAAGATCAATGGCTGCATCTTGTCCTTTATTTTTATAACACGTACCAACAGCTGCACGTTCATCATCCGTCATTAACGGACGACTATGAGAAGTTGGGAATGCACCTTGAGTAAATTCAACCGGTGCACGCATATCCATTAATGGTGTATCGTTCACAAACAGATGACGGAAATCTTCGCAATTGGGACGCGACATTAGCAAACCTCAATAAAGGTATCGCCATCCATCGGCACAAGTTCACCAATCGCTTCCAGCAAGATGTTATGTTTTTTAGCAATGGCTTGTACTTCAGCTTCGCTACTTGGATCAACGGCTAATAATAGGCCGCCTGATGTTTGAGGATCACATAATAATGCTTTTTGTTGATCCGTCATTTGACCCACTTTGTGGCCATAACTCATAAAGTTACGCTCTGTACCACCAGGAACACAACCTTGAGCGATGTAATCATACACACCCGGTAATGTTGGAATCTTATCAAACCAAAGTTTTGCTTTTAGGTTACTGCCTTCACAAATCTCAGTTAAGTGACCCATTAGGCCAAAACCTGTTACGTCAGTTAGCGCTTTTACGCCTTCAACATCAGCAAAGTCTGCACCAGGTTTATTTAGCTTACACATCCAATCGCGTGCCAAACCTTTATGCTCATCAGCCAACTTAGATTGTTTTTCAGCCGTTGTTAATACGCCGATACCTAATGGTTTAGTTAGGTATAAATGACAACCCGCTTCTGCACTGTCATTACGTTTAACACGATCAGTACTTACTAATCCTGTTACAGCAAGGCCAAAAATTGGCTCAGGAGCATCAATAGAGTGACCACCAGCAAGAGAAATACCTGCCTCACGACACACTGAACGGCCACCATCAATCACTTTTTGCGCAATTTCAGGTGACAATACATTTACAGGCCAGCCTAAAATAGCAATCGCCATGATAGGTTTGCCACCCATAGCGTAAATATCACTGATCGCGTTAGTCGCAGCAATACGACCAAAATCAAACGGGTCATCAACGATTGGCATAAAGAAGTCAGTGGTACTGATCACTGCTTGACCATTACCGATATCATAAACGGCAGCGTCATCTTTACTTTCATTACCAACCAGTAAATTAGGATCAGCAAAAGGTGCTAATTGAGTACGAAGAATAGTATCAAGTACTTGGGGAGAAATTTTACAACCACATCCGGCACCGTGGCTGTATTGTGTTAGGCGAACATTTTCCATGACACGCTCCAAAATATAGAAAGAACCAGCGATTCTACTCCTGCCCTCGACAACTGTCATCTTTCCAACTAAAAAGCGACCGTTTTCTATTAAAACAAATCCACATTGGCAGTAATAGTCATCAATAAGGAATAAAAAAGGTGATGCTATTCACGGTTTAACACCGAAAAATAGCTATCACCTTCCATTTTTAACCCTGCAGTCACATCAGTGAAGAGTTAAATGCGAGTTAATGTTACATCTGTTGTATATCAGTAATTACAAATATTCAACGTATTGAGCAAGATCGCGTTCATGGACTTTCGCTTCACGGCAACCAATTGAACCGAGGTATAAAAAACCAACAATCATGTCTTCGCCCGTAACACCTAATGCTTCACGAACCACGGGATGATATGCCCAAGAACCTGTACGCCAAAAACCAGAGTATCCTTGTGCTACTGCTGCCATTTGCATTGCTTGTGCAGCACAACCAGCAGATAAATGTTGTTCTATAACTGGGACTTTATGGCCAGAGGTCACTTTACTAACAACAGTGATCACCATCGGTGCACGAAAAGGTGCTTTTGAGGCTTTTTCAATTACAAAATCATCGAGATGATCCGCTTTCGCTGCCGCAACTAAAATATTTGCTAGCGTGGTTAAACCTTCACCTTGAGAAACAATAAAGCGCCACGGCGTTAAGCCACCATGATCAGGAGCACGTAATCCTGCACGAAAGATATTCTCAAGAACATCACCTGCAGGTGCTGGCTCAACTAATTTTGGTAATGAGCGACGATTAAGCAGAAGTGATAGCGCGTCCATAACAACCTCAAAATGAAAATAATTATTGTTTCTCATATAATAAGGCAGTTAAAGCGCAGAACACAAGCCATCATAATTATAACTTAGCAGCTAATTCAACCCCTTGACGGATCACCCGTTTTGCATCGACTTCACTAGCATCTTCTGCACCACCAATCACATGCACTGACACACCTTGCTGGATTAACTGTTGCGATAAATTATCGACCGATGTTTGACCGGTACAAATAACAATATTATCGACATCTAATGTCTGTGGTTGCCCATCAATAATAAGGTGCAAGCCTTCATCATCGATAGCTTGATAATGCACTCCCGCCCATAGTTTAACGCCGCGTTTTTCTAATGTACGGCGGTGGATCCACCCCGTTGTGCGTCCAGGGCCTTTGCCTACTTTTCCTGGTCGACGTTGTAATAACCATACTTGTCGTGGACTAATATAATCGTCTGAAGGTAATAAACCGCCACTATGGCATAGACTTTTATCAATATCCCATTCACTCAACCAGCTATCAAGATCATACTCACTTGGTTCTGTCAGCATGGTAGCGACATCAACCCCTATGCCACCCGCACCAATGATAGCGACTTTTTCCCCTACAACTTTTTGCTGCCGAATTAAAGTTTGGTAATCAATCACCTTCAAATGATCAATCCCCGTGATTGGCGGTATTCGAGGTTGTACTCCCGTAGCAATAATAACCTCATCATAATCAAGCAACTGCTCGACATTTGCTTCAACGCCTAACCGTACCACAACACCCGTTTGCTCTAAGCGCCGAGTAAAATAGCGGATGGTTTCTTTAAATTCTTCTTTACCGGGGATCTGCATCGCCAGATTAAACTGCCCACCGACATGGGTGTTTTTTTCATATAAATCGACTTTAAATCCGCGCTCTGCCGCAGCAACAGCGCACGCCATTCCCGCAGGACCACCACCAATAACCGCCACTTTTCGCGACTTAGCAACCGCCGTTAACACCAATTCTGTCTCATAACATGCGTGAGGATTAACTAAACAACTGGCGCGTTTACCAACAAAAGCATGATCTAAACATGCCTGATTACAACCAATACAGGTATTAATATCATTGGCTCGGTTTTGCTCTGCTTTTAAGACAAATTCAGGATCGGCTAAAAATGGTCTCGCCATCGACACCATATCGGCTTGCCCTTGAGCCAAAATATTTTCAGCAACTTGCGGCGTATTAATGCGATTACAGGTCACTATTGGAATAGAGACTTGTTGTTTAATTTTCTCAGTAACCCAAGCAAATGCAGCTCGTGGCACTTGAGTGGCAATGGTAGGAACCCGTGCTTCATGCCAGCCAATACCAGTATTTAAAATAGTGACACCTGCCGCTTCTAATTCAAGCGCTAACTGCACCACCTCATCGTAAGTGCTCCCTTGTTCAACTAAGTCCAACATTGATAATCGAAAGATAATAATAAAATCATCGCCCACACGCGTTCGTACAGCGCGAACAATTTCAATGGCAAAACGAATTCGATTGTCATAACTGCCCCCCCAGTCATCGTAACGTTGGTTTGAACGCTGGCAAATAAACTGATTAATGAGATAGCCTTCAGAACCCATTAACTCAACCCCATCATAACCCGCTTCGCGCGCAAGCTCAGCACTGTGTGCAAAATCATTAATGGTATTATTAATTTGGCGATGACTCATTTTGCTTGGGGTGAATTTAGAGATAGGAGAACGAATAGCAGAGGCACTTACCGCAAACGGTGACATTGCATAACGCCCAGCATGCAATAACTGTAACGCAATCTTCCCCCCTTGCTGATGCACTGCAGTGGTAATATTGCGGTGTTTACGCACATGGCGATTGTTACTAAATTCAGCACTAAACGGATGTAATCGACCACGAAAATTAGGAGAAAAACCGCCCGTAACAATAAGCCCAACCCCAGCTTTTGCTCTAATGGCATAAAACGTCGCGAGTTTATGAAAGCCTCCCCGTTCTTCTTCTAATCCGGTGTGCATTGAGCCCATTAAGACTCGATTACGTAATTGAGTAAAACCCAGATCCAGCGGCGTCAATAAATGAGGAAACGGTTTATCATTCATAAGCAGCTCCTAATCATCATGGTCAGACCAGTATATTTGAGCTTAGACCGCAATATCAACCCAAATTAACAAAAAAGCAACATTTACATGATGCGCCTCAATATTTATAATCAATCACGTACGTTTATTTTACTATTAATAACAATTACACCGTAAAAACACTGTAATTCAGCAGTGACTACGCTACGATATCGCTATCACCATTATCAGGAATTTTCATGAAAGCCATATTCTCAAGGATTGGAAAATTCTTCCTCGCTATCGGGAAGTTGATTAACTTTACTCGCAAATTTGTCCTCAACCTTTTATTCGTTCTAATTATTGGCGCGATAATTTTTGCATTAACCGATGAAGATAAGACCACCGATACTACCGAACCCTCAGCGTTAGTGCTCAACCTCTCAGGTCCAATTGTTGAACAAAGTAATTATGACAATCCACTTGATAGTGTAATGAGTGAGGCGTTAGGTAAGCCTGATGTAAAACAAAATGTATTATTTGATATTGTTGAAGCGATTCGCGCAGCAGCAACAGATAAAGACATCACAGGTTTGGTACTTAACCTTAAAGACATGTCTGAAACCAGCTTAACCAAAATGCGTTATATCGCAAAAGCCATTGAAGAATTTAAAGCATCAGGCAAACCTGTTTATGCTTATGGTGACAATTACACCCAAAGCCAGTACTACCTCGCCAGTTATGCAGATAAAGTCTTTTTATCGCCAGACGGTGGCGTAATGCTAACAGGTTATGGCACTTACACTCTGTATTATAAGAGCTTACTGGCTAAACTAGATGTAACCACCCATGTGTTCCGCGTAGGTACTTATAAGTCATTCGTTGAACCTTATATTCGTGATGGCATGTCAGCCGCAGCCAAAGAAGCCAATACCGTATGGTTAACCCAGTTATGGGGCGCATTCAGTGACGATGTCGCAAAGAACCGCAAAATAAAACCGCAAACATTAACACCCAATATCGATGAGTTTATTACTCAACTGAAATCTGTTAATGGCGACTTTGCTCAATTGAGTAAAAAATTAGGTTTAGTTGATTCACTCGTCACTCGTGATCAAATGACCCAATATTTAATAGATACTTTTGGTGCTAACGACAAACATAGCTTTAAACAGATTAGCTATTACGATTACCTACCATTACTGGTTGATGATCAACAACCATCACCAAATAAAGTGGCCGTTGTTATCGTAAACGGTGCCATTGTTGATGGTAAAAGTAGCCAAGGTTCTGCTGGCGGTGACACTATTGCCTCACTATTAAACCAAGCACGCTTTGATAAACAAGTGAAATCAGTAATCTTACGGGTTGATAGCCCAGGGGGTAGCGCTTTCGCCTCAGAGGTTATTCGTAATGCCGTTGATGCTCTCAAAAGAGCGGGCAAACCAGTTGTAGTCTCAATGTCGAGTGTTGCAGCCTCTGGCGGTTATTGGATCTCCTCCAGTGCCGACGAGATCATTGCTCAACCAACAACAATCACCGGCTCTATTGGTATCTTTGCAATCTTAACCACCTTTGAAAAAGGCTTAGAAAAACTGGGCGTTTACAGTGATGGGGTTGGTACGACACCATTCTCTGGTGTGGGAGTTACGCGTGCGCTACCTGACGGTGTTGCAAAAGTATTCCAACTTGGGGTTGATAATGGTTACCAACGTTTTATTGGCTTAGTCAGTAAATACCGCCATATGACGTTAGCTCAAGCAGATAAAATTGCTCAAGGCCGCGTATGGACAGGTAAAGATGCGCAGCAACGTGGTCTAGTTGATAAATTAGGTGACTTCGATACCGCCATTACTGCTGCTGTTGAATTAGCGAAAGTAAAAGATTATCAATTAGTATGGATGCAACAACCACTCTCACCAGTACAACAATTCTTTAAAGAAATGTCTGGCGAAGTAACCGCTAAAATCGCAACTATGGTGCTGGGCGATATGCCATCCACGTTAGCGCCAGTGACAAAAGTTGCTAAAGATCTTACTTCACTCACTAATTTTAACGATCCTAATGGCCGTTATGCTTTTTGCTTAAATTGCAGCACGGTTAATTAAAGACAACAATTGTCAGTAGCCCGGTCAATATTGGCCGGGTTTTTTAATGTATTCACACACCACAACCCACCATTAGTTAACAGTCATTTACACTGATACTGTGTAATAAATCAGCATACTCTGCTACGATCACATTTTAACTCATACAATCACACTACAAATCTAACTAACCTCGCATCTTCATGCAGTTTGCGTATAATACGCGCACTCATTCGTTCATTCTGAGCTTAAAAATGGAAAGAAAACACATTTACATCGCTTACACTGGCGGTACTATTGGTATGCAAAAGTCGGATCATGGTTATGTTCCTGTTGCTGGTTTTATGCAGCAACAATTGGCAAGCATGCCAGAATTCCATCGTTCAGAAATGCCAGAGTTCACTATCAATGAGTATGAACCACTGATTGATTCATCAGATATGACCCCCATGGATTGGCAGCGAATTGCAGATGATATAAAAGCTAATTATGATAAATATGATGGTTTTGTGATTTTACATGGTACTGATACCATGGCTTACACCGCATCAGCATTATCATTTATGTTTGAAAATTTAGACAAACCTGTGATTGTGACTGGTTCACAAATTCCATTGGTTGAATTACGCTCTGATGGTCAAAGTAATTTGTTAAATGCTCTTCATATTGCGGCTAATTACCCAATCAATGAAGTCACCGTATTTTTCAATAACCAATTGATCCGTGGTAATCGCAGTACTAAAGCACATGCTGATGGTTTTGGTGCGTTTATTTCGCCAAACTTACCACCGCTATTAGAAGCGGGAATCAATATTACTGTTAATAACATTGCCCAAATAGATAAAAAGCCTGACGGCGCATTTCAAGTCCATAGTATTACACCGCAACCAATTGGGGTTATCACAATGTATCCGGGCATTTCTCCTGAAGTGATCCGTAACACATTACGTCAACCCGTCAATGCAATGATACTACTGACATTTGGTGTCGGTAATGCGCCACAAAATAAAGAATTGCTTGAGCAACTCAAAGCGGCAACAGATCGTGGCGTTATTGTAATGAACTTAACTCAATGCCTATCAGGTAAAGTGAATATGGGTGGGTATGCAACAGGCTGTGCGCTTGCTGAAGCAGGTGTCTTAAGTGGTTATGATATGACCCCTGAAGCTGCATTGGCTAAATTACATTATTTATTAAGCCAAGACCTTACCACTGAAGCGGTCCGTAGTCTGATGCAACAAGATTTACGTGGTGAATTAACCCATTAATCGATAATCACACTGTTGATTACCGATGCAAAAAAGAGCCGCTATGGCTCTTTTTTTGATCATGATTTCTACCACCAACAATAACAAAGCCAACTACACTTATTGCAATATTATCGCTCATTGAGCCAAGCAATAAGTGACCACTATGATTTTACATGGCACCTCGATATCTCCCTTTGTACGAAAAATAATGCTAGCACTCAATTACAAAGGTATTCGCTATGAACTCCAACCGCTTAATCCTTATCTTGAAAAGGAACTTGCACACAAACGCCACCCCATGGGAAAAGTTCCAGTACTTGAGCATGGAACATTAACCATCATTGATTCCGCAGTTATTGCGCATTATTTAGATGATGTTTATCCCATTCCACCACTATATCCAGGCAATGCACAACAACGAGCTCAAATACGCTGGCTTGAATCATACGCAGCAACTCGTGTCACATCATTAATTGGAGGAGTACTGTTTTATCAAAAAATATTACGTCAAAAAATGCAAAACAAAAGTTGCGATCAAGAAGCCGTTGAGCAATGTTTAACTCATCATCTTCCAGATGTACTGCACTACCTTAACCAACAAATTCCACAGCAAGGTTATGTCAGCGATCATTTTTCAATGGCTGAAATTAGTTTATGGAGTATCTTTCGAAGCGGATGGATGAGTGGGTTACGTTTACAACCGCATTATCCACAGTTACATGCTTATCTACAGCGAATAGAACAGGAACCATGGATAGCCAATCTTATCGCAGAAGAAGATCATCAATTACAAGATTTCTATTGTGAACCCATGATTTTACCGCACTCATCAACATGATAATTACAACTGATCATGATCAAAGCGAGCAATATCATTGTCATGGGACGTATTTTCAGTGTCACGAGGCACCGCAGTGACATCAACAGCAAAGTCCCGTTTAAATTCCGCTTTTGATTTAAATTTAATATCACCACCAGCAGCAACCGTCATGTGATCGGCCTTGATATTATGCCGAGACTGATACAGCATCACCGCTTGCATTGCACTATCACGTAATGGGGGAGTTAATGTTGAGCCATCCAACCATTTACCTGTCTCAACTGCGGTTAAAATACGCTGATAAACGTCAGGCGTCATTGCCGCTAAGAGTTGATTAACATCCATATTCTTATCCTTATTTACCATGGTTGCATGACATATTTTAGGTCAATATCAAAAAACATATTTATTCATTGTAGACCTATCATATTAAATTACTTTGCAGTAACAGTTTCATTTACAAAAAAAATAATACTGCTAAATTTAATTATCGCTTTTTTATGAGTTTATCTTTTGAACTTTGTTTTATTGTTCGCACGTACAGTATCGTCACACTCACTACGAAATGTAAAAGCCATAATGTTATTACCACTTTTACTGAGTGGTTGCTTTGATCATTACCGTACCACAGAGAATCTATGTGATGATAACCCCGACGTATGCCAACCATTAAATCTTAATGATGGTCAATGTCGCATTCAACGAACGAACCTTATATGGCAACGTTATGACACCTTGCAAACCCCCTCAGAACAACACAAATTTAAAGAGTTAAAAGCAACCAAGGAATATCAGTTCTGTCTTGAGTATGCCGCACGCATTGAGCCAACAGAATTAAAGCAACGTAAGACCAAACGCATACAAGCGCTATATCATAGTTATGAAAGTATTGAACGGCTCAATCAAGAATTACAATCCTCTCAAGATCCACATATTATTTATTATCGTTGGAGTCAGGGTGACCCAATAGCTAAACAACAATTTATTGCACTTGAAGGTGATAAAAAACTTGAACACCCTGAATTACAATTAGCACTGGCTCGCTATTATGTTAATAAAGATAAGCCTAAGACAATCGATCTTCTGCATCATAGCCTCAGCCTTTATAAAGCAAAAGATAATATTAATATCAGTATATTACACTCTCTTTCAACCTTATATTATCAGCAACACAACATGGCAGCAGCTTATGTCTGGGCTAATATCAGTACCCATTATCAACCCAATAATACACCTCAAAAAATAACACTTCATAACCCATTTAAGCTGACTGAAAACGAGCGAAAAAAATTAGATAGTGTGACACTCAACATCATTGCAACCTTGAATAACGGTCAATACCATCGCACTGATATTATGATGTAATAGCCATAACAACTCACCATAGTATAAAGATCTCAGCGCGATTATCTTAAACCGTCACGAGTACACAGCAGCAGATTAATTATCGGTAGAGAAAAGCAGTGAAATTGAATTAACACAAAATCGCTCACCTGTTGATGGCGGTCCATCAGGAAAAATATGCCCTAAATGGCTATCACACTGTGAACACCGAATCTCCGTCCGTACCATGCCATGACTATCATCATTTAAATAACGAATACACTCTTTCGTGATAGGTGCGTCAAAGCTCGGCCAACCACAGCCAGAATCATATTTATTAGCAGAAGCAAATAAAGGCTGCTCGCAGCAAGTACAACTATAAACACCAGTCTCACGATTATGTAACAGTGTGCCACTAAAGGGAGCTTCTGTTGCTTGCTCACGACACACTCGATAAGCATCAGTAGATAACTTATCCTGCCAATATGCATTATCTTTTTGATTCATTCTTTTATTGCCTTTCTTGTATTTTAAGTAAATTGAATAAATATATTTGCAATTTGGGGTCACTGTACCACATACTTCTTGTGCAAAAAGTCACATAGACTCGAAAATAGTTTTTGATTATTGCAACAAACAGTTAAGAGTAAATAATTACTGCGCCGTTAATTTAAACAACATTTGTATAAATTAACGGCGATGTAGTGGAAATGTAAAGAAATCCGAACTTTTTTTTGACCTCAAGCAATTTAAACGTTTTTTTTGCTTGCAGGCTTGCAAAGGATTCTGTAATTTTACTGCCAGTTATATTTCATTAGAAATTAAGTTGTGGAGCAACTGTAATGACAATTAAAGTAGGTATTAACGGTTTTGGCCGTATCGGTCGTTTTGTTTTCCGTGCATCTCAAGAGCGCACAGACATCGAAGTTGTTGGTATCAACGACCTAATCGACGTTGAATACATGGCATACATGCTTAAGTACGACTCAACTCACGGCCGTTTCAACGGTACTGTTGAAGTTGAAGGCGGTAACTTAATCGTTAACGGTAAAACTGTACGTGTAACTGCTGAGCGTAACCCTGAAGATCTTAAGTGGGATGCAATCAACGTTGACGTAGTAGCTGAAGCAACTGGCCTGTTCCTAACAGACGAGACTGCACGTAAGCACATCACAGCTGGCGCTAAGAAAGTTGTTCTAACTGGCCCATCTAAAGATGCTACACCTATGTTCGTAATGGGTGTTAACGATACAACTTACGCTGGTCAAGACATCGTTTCTAACGCTTCTTGTACTACTAACTGTCTAGCGCCTATCGCTAAAGTTCTAAACGACAACTTCGGTATCGTTTCTGGTCTTATGACAACAGTTCACGCTACTACAGCAACTCAAAAAACTGTAGATGGTCCTTCAGCTAAAGACTGGCGTGGCGGTCGTGGTGCTTCTCAGAACATCATCCCTTCATCAACTGGTGCTGCTAAAGCAGTAGGCGTTGTTCTTCCAGAAATCAACGGCAAACTAACTGGTATGGCTTTCCGCGTACCAACTGCTAACGTTTCTGTAGTTGACCTAACAGTTAACCTAGAAAAAGGCGCATCTTACGCAGCTATCTGTGCTGCAATGAAAGAAGCTTCTGAAGGTTCTCTAAAAGGCGTTCTTGGTTACACTGAAGATGCAGTTGTTTCAACTGACTTCAATGGCGACACTCGCACTTCAATCTTTGATGCTGCAGCTGGTATCGCACTTAACGATAACTTCGTTAAAGTTGTATCTTGGTACGACAACGAAATCGGTTACTCAAACAAAGTTCTAGACCTAATCGCTCACATCTCTAAGTAATGTAAGCAATTAGCTGACTTTCTTTGAAAGCAGATAGTAAAAGGCGACGCTTAAGGGTGTCGCCTTTTTTACATCTAAAATATGGTAATTATCAATTCAACCAAAAATAACATGCCGTCATCATTCTCACTTAGAACGAATAAATTATAAAATAACCACCGCAGCCCTGTTTAATGTATAGCACATGAAATATTCAGATCAAATATGTTACAAAAATAACAAATAAATCTTAATATTCTTTGATATTTTAAAACGAAAAATAAGTTTTCATTGTTTATGATTTTGCGCTGAATATAACCAAAATCATCACCAATGGGCGCTTTCGCCACTCAACATTAAGGAAAAGAAGATGGATTTACGTCAACTTTCGACAATTAATGCATTATCTGATGCTGTTACTGTATGCGAATATCAAGGTGTGAAAATTATTCGCATTATTCACCCAATGGTAGAAGCGGGAATTTCTCTCCATGGTGGCCATCTACTTTGGTTCAAACCTGCGGGTGAAAAAGATGTTATTTGGCTAAGTGAAAATGCTGAATTTGATCTAACAAAAGCAGTTCGTGGTGGTATTCCTGTTTGTTGGCCATGGTTTGGTAAAGCAGGAACTCCTTCTCATGGTTTTGCTCGTACAAGTGAGTGGACATTATCGCAACACCGTGAAAATGAGCATGGCGTTATTGTTTCTTTGACCCTTGAAGATAACCAACAAACTCGTGAAATTTGGCCACATAAATTCCATAACCAAATCACATTTGAAATGAATGCTGAGCTAAAAGTGAGTTTATCATCAACCAATACAGATACTCAGCCTTGGTCATTTGGCGGTGCACTACACACTTATTTTAATATTGCAGATATCAACAATGTTTCAATAACGGGTATGGGTCACGCATATTTAGATAGCACTCAAGCAGGAAAAGCATGCCAAGGTAGTGATGTATTAACCTTTAGCGCAGAAACGGATCGTGTATATACTCAGCCTCAACCAACGATTCTAATTGCAGACAAAAATAACCAACGTACTATTGCAGTAACGAATGACGGTGATAATGCAGCCGTTATTTGGAACCCTTGGCAACAATTATCAATAAGCATGGCTGACATGGCAAACAATAGCTTTGAAACCATGGTGTGTGTTGAATCAACAATTCATACCCCAACTATTGAGCTACAACCAGGACAGTCACATACCTTAGCAACTCGTATTGCCGTCCAGCACTAATTCATAATGCTTTCTCCATCACTAGCAAGATTACGATCTGGCTAGTGATGTTATGCTAGCATGGTGCCATTTGATTCAATCAATACCCAACCATTGCCATCAGGATCATTAAAGGTCGCAAATCGCCCTTCCATCATTGTAATAATTTCAGATAGTGCCACACCTCGACTGCTAAGCTCTTGATATGTAGATTGAATATCATGAGTTTGAACCACTAAACCTTGTACCCCTCCCGCTTCCATCCCCGCAAAAGGTTTTACTAAACTGATCGTTGTTTCAGCCCCTTTTGGCACCAGTTGTACCCACCGAGTTTGTTGATTCTCAGCATGATCTCTTATTAATTCAAACCCTAATACATCACGATAAAATTGCAGTGCTTGATTTTGATCTGTGACTGGAATTGATACCGTATCAACTCGACAAATAGACATAACATCTCGCTCCATACTTTTAAACACTAACATGACCGTCCATATTGAGATTAAATCAGTCATTTGCCTTTTGTGTTAAAAAATGAGTATGCCCCCTTAGATTCTTACAATTTATCATTCGCTCTTAATGTTAAGACAGAGCAAAAAAATCACGCTATGACAAAAAAACACAATAAAACTGCCTTTAATACATAATCAAAACATTTACTTCATAACTAAATACTTAATCAGTAATAAAAACTAATAAGCATATAAGTCATAGCATTTACATCCAACTGATAAACTCATCACCTACAAACACAAAAACAACATAGATACAATAACTTTACAACAAATTAGCTTGCGAAACCCTTTAAATTAAAGGATAGTGATTGGTATCGGTTATTTAATCGGCAATTTTATCCTATCAACTGTGAAAAAATTTATTCACCAATCAGTAATTCTCCAATACAAAGTAGCAAGTTCAGACTAGGCTTAAATAAGTAAGCAATGCAAAAACACTATGTTTTTCATTAATTACTCTCAAATATAAGAACGATTCAGGGGGCATACTATGAGTATTTTTGACCACTATCGTCAGCGCTATGAAGAAGCTAAAGACGAAGAGCTTTCATTACAAGAATTCCTTGATATCTGTAAAGACGATCGTAGTTCTTACGTCAACGCAGCAGAGCGTCTTCTAATGGCTATTGGCGAGCCAGAAATGATTGATACCGCACAAGATCCACATCTTAGCCGCTTATTTTCCAACCGCGTAATATCACGTTATGACACCTTTAAAGATTTTTATGGCATGGAAGAAGCCATTGAACAAATTGTGTCTTACCTTAAACATGCGGCTCAAGGACTTGAAGAACGTAAACAAATTCTCTATTTATTAGGCCCTGTTGGTGGTGGTAAATCATCATTAGCTGAAAAACTTAAAAGTTTAATGCAAAAAGTGCCGATTTATATTCTTACGGCTAATGGCGAACGTAGCCCAGTCAATGATCATCCTTTCTGTTTGTTTGATAAACAAGAAGATGGTGGATTACTAAAAGATGAATATGGCATTCCTGGCCGTTATCTTAATAGTATTATGTCGCCATGGGCTGCCAAACGATTACATGAATTTGGTGGTGATATCACTCAATTTAAAGTGATAAAAGTGCGCCCTTCGATTCTTGATCAGGTCGGTATTGCTAAAACGGAACCGGGTGATGAAAATAATCAGGATATTTCATCATTGGTCGGTAAAGTTGATATTCGCCAACTTGAGCATTTCTCGCAAGATGATCCCGATGCATACAGTTATTCAGGAGCCTTATGTAAAGCAAACCAAGGCTTAATGGAGTTTGTTGAGATGTTTAAAGCACCATTAAAAGTGCTACATCCATTATTAACAGCCACACAAGAAGGTAACTATAACGGTACTGAAGGACTATCAGCATTGCCTTTTGATGGCATGATTTTAGCGCACTCAAACGAATCAGAGTGGCAGACATTCCGTAATAATAAGACTAATGAGGCCTTCCTCGATCGTGTTTACATCGTTAAAGTTCCTTATTGTTTACGGGTTTCTGAAGAAATGCGTATTTACGAAAAATTATTACAAAACAGTGAGCTATCATCGGCACCATGCTCACCAAGTACCCTTGAAATTCTAGCGCGTTTCACTGTGCTATCACGTCTAAAAGAGCCTGAAAACTCAAGTGTATATTCAAAAATGCGTGTCTATGATGGTGAAACACTTAAAGATACCGATCCAAAAGCAAAATCATATCAAGAGTACCGTGACTATGCGGGCGTTGATGAAGGCATGAATGGATTATCAACCCGTTTCGCCTTTAAGATCCTCTCACGTGTATTTAACTTTGATCATGCTGAAGTTGCGGCTAACCCTGTTCACCTATTCTATGTGCTTGAACAACAAATAGAGCGTGAACAATTCCCACAAGATATTGCTGAAAAATATCTAGAGCATCTCAAAGGCTTCTTAACGCCTAAATATGTTGAATTTATTGGTAAAGAAATTCAAACCGCTTATCTGGAATCTTATTCAGAATACGGCCAAAACATCTTTGATCGTTATGTAAGTTATGCTGACTTTTGGATTCAAGATCAAGAGTATCGTGATCCTGATACAGGCCAATTGTTTGACCGTTCTGCGCTCAATAATGAACTCGAGAAAATTGAGAAACCTGCAGGTATCAGTAATCCAAAAGATTTCCGAAATGAAATTGTTAATTTTGTTCTTCGTGCTCGTGCCAATAATGCAGGTAAAAATCCAAATTGGACTAGCTATGAAAAGCTACGTACTGTAATTGAGAAAAAAATGTTCTCTAATACAGAAGAGCTGTTACCGGTTATTTCCTTTAATGCGAAAACCTCAACAGACGAGCAGAAAAAACATGATGATTTTGTTGCTCGAATGATGGAGAAAGGCTATACCCGCAAACAAGTTCGCTTATTGTCTGAATGGTACTTACGCGTGCGTAAGTCGTCGTAACCAACTGACAACAAAGGGGGGAACTATGGCACACTTTATTGATCGAAGGCTCAATGGTAAAAATAAGAGCACCGTCAATCGCCAACGTTTTTTACGCCGTCATAAACAGCGAATTAAAGAGTCAATCGCTGATGCAGTAAATAAACGTTCGATTACTGATGTCGATAGTGGTGAGGATATAACCATCCCCTCTCGCGACATTAGCGAACCAACCTTTCATCAAGGTAAAGGTGGGCAACGAGAAGTCGTTCACCCAGGTAATGACCAATTTAGTCCCGGCGATCGCATCGAACGACCACAAGGAGGTGGTGGTCAAGGCAGCGCGGGCGAAGGTCAAGCAAGTCCTGATGGCGATGGACAAGATGATTTTGTTTTCCAAATTTCAAAAGACGAATACCTTGATCTATTGTTTGAAGACTTAGAATTACCTAATTTACAAAAAAACGCGATTAATCAACTTGTAGAATGGAAAACGTTTCGTGCTGGGTATAAATCACAAGGCGTACCATCAAATATCGCTATCGTAAAATCATTGCAAAATTCACTCGCAAGACGAACCGCAATGACCGCAGGTAAGCGGCGTAAAGTACGAGAGCTAGAGCAAGCACTGGCGTTATTATTTACAACTGAGCCTGCTCAACCGTTTGAAGAAGAACGGATTAAACAAGAGATTGACGTGCTACGGAAAAAGATTAACCGTACTCCATTTATTGATACATTTGACTTACGATATAAGAACTACGAACGTCGTCCACAACCATCAAGTCAGGCGGTTATGTTTTGCTTAATGGATGTATCCGGCTCAATGGATCAGGCGACAAAAGATATTGCTAAGCGGTTCTATATATTACTGTATTTATTTTTAAACCGTACTTACAAAAATGTTGAAGTGGTGTTTATTCGTCACCACACTCAAGCAAAAGAAGTGGATGAGCATGAGTTTTTCTACTCTCAAGAAACCGGTGGCACAATAGTATCAAGTGCATTGAAAATGATGCATGACATCGTTAAACAACGCTATCGTCCCGAAGAGTGGAATATTTATGCGGCACAAGCATCTGATGGCGATAATTGGGCAGATGATTCCCCAGGTTGTCGTGAATTGCTTGATAAACACATACTTCCAGTAACACGTTATTATTCATACATAGAAATCACTCGTCGAGCACATCAAACATTATGGCGAGAGTATGAAGCGTTACACAGCAGCCATGAGAATTTTGCGATGCAAAATATTAAAACTGTTGAAGATATTTTCCCCGTGTTTAGGGAATTATTTAAAAAACAAGTCAGTTAAATTAACGCTACTCTATGATACTAACCATAATCGGCACAGCATAAGCCTTGTGCCGATTTATGCCAACTTATCAGTATCGAGTGGACAAACATGGGGAGATTGAGTGATGGCAATAATGACAACAACAAAACCACTCAGTGATGGACCAGATTGGACTTTTGATTTGCTTGAACAATATCACGTTGAAATTAAGCGTGTAGCTGCACACTATCGCCTTGATACTTACCCAAATCAAATTGAAGTTATCACTGCCGAACAAATGATGGATGCCTATTCCAGTATCGGAATGCCTATCAACTACCACCACTGGTCATTTGGTAAGCGCTTTATTGAAACTGAGCGAGGCTACAAACATGGTCAGATGGGCTTAGCCTATGAGATCGTAATTAATTCCGATCCTTGTATCGCTTATCTGATGGAAGAAAACACCATTACTATGCAAGCCCTCGTAATGGCACATGCATGTTATGGGCACAACTCTTTCTTTAAAAGCAATTACCTGTTTAAAACTTGGACTGATGCCAGTTCTATCATTGATTATCTATTATTTGCCCGTAAATATATTACAGAATGCGAAGAAAAATATGGTGTTGATGATGTAGAAAAACTACTCGATTCATGCCATGCCTTGATGAATTATGGCGTTGATCGCTACAAGCGCCCTCAAAAAATATCACTAGTTGAAGAAACTGCACGCCAGAAGGCCCGTGAAGATTATTTGCAATCTCAAGTCAATTCTTTATGGCGCACCATTCCCCAACACCAAGCCAAAGAAACCATATTAGAAGAAGAACGTTTTCCATCAGAACCACAAGAAAATATTCTCTATTTCTTTGAAAAACACGCCCCACTACTGGAACCATGGCAACGAGAATTAGTGCGTATAGTACGTAAAGTTAGCCAATATTTTTACCCACAAAAACAGACCCAAGTCATGAACGAAGGTTGGGCAACATTTTGGCATTATTCAATTCTAAACCACCTCTATGATGAAGGATTGGTAACAGATCGATTCATCATGGAATTTTTACACAGCCATACTAATGTGGTCGCACAACCTGAATACAATAGCCCTTATTACAATGGCATAAATCCTTACGCGTTAGGGTTTGCAATGTTCCAAGATATTCGTCGTATTTGTGATCATCCAACCGAAGAAGATAAATATTGGTTTCCTGATATTGCTGGATCAAATTGGCTCGATACTCTCCATTTTGCAATGGAAAACTTCAAAGATGAAAGCTTTATAAGCCAGTTTTTATCGCCAAAATTAATGCGTGACTTTAAGCTTTTCGCTGTCGATGATGATGACCGTCATAACTATGTTGAAGTCAGTGCTATCCATAATGAAGAAGGTTATCGCGCCATTAGAGAAAAGTTATCGTCTCAATACAACCTCAGCAATAATGAGCCTAACTTACAAGTTTGGAACGTGGCACTTCGAGGAGATCGTTCATTAACATTACGTTATATTCCACACAATCGAATACCATTAGCAGACAGTCATGCCGAAGTGATAAAACACCTGCACCGACTATGGGGATTTAGAGTGACCCTCGAAGAGGAATTACCAGATGGACGTGGAAAAATTATAGCAACTTGTCCGGCAAATACGCAGTACAACACTGATATATAACATCAGCCTCAACCACAATATAAAAAAGGGGGAACCAACATAACGTTGATTCCCCCGTTTTAATTTTTTAAGAGCAGTAACTATTACTGCTCTTCTTCATATAAATATTTAGAGATTTTAACACGATGGGTATACCAAATCGCCCCACTTTCTCGGCCATATTTTTTAATGCGATCAGCAACTAACTCTGGTTGATGACCATCACAGTATGATTGCAAATCACTATAGAAATTAAGCGCTAATTGGCATGCTTCTGGATTCATAAAGTAATAACCGCCAACGCGAGTATAAATTTTACGTAATCCATTAATTGTCAGCACATATAGCGTATTACCTGATTTTCCTGCCATTCCTTGGAATAAACGGTAATCATAGTAATTAAAAGCACGGGCTCGACAAACTTCCTCACATAACTGAGGATCATTTTTACCGTATTTATCAACGATCTTCTTTACTTCTTGCAGTAAATCTAATCGATCATCACTATTTTCAATAAACTCAGCAAAACTCTCAGCTGCGAGTAATCGTTGACATGATTCAATTACATGTTGAATTAATTCACTGGAATTTTCTGGATTACCTTTGACAGCATAACGCATAAAAACACTACTGATATCAGTACGAGCCGCTAATAAATCAGCTAATACGCGTTGAACATCCTGTCCATCTAATGTAATTAACGTATCTAAAATGCTTAAACCAGAGGTCTCCATGTAATTATTTACACGGGTAGGTTTACCATGTTGAATAGTTAGCCAACCATCTCGAGCCAAACGTTGTAATACTTCACGCAGCGTTGTTCGAGTTACGCCAATCAGTTCTGAAAGTTCACGTTCAGCAGGAAGAATAGAGCCCTGAGGAAAGTGATTATTCCAGATACTTTCAATAATGTATTTCTCAGCAAACGTCGCTGGGCTATCTGCCTTAATAACCATCTAAGTTCAATCCAATTCGCTTCTTGTTTATATTATTTATTAACACTCATCATACCACTAGTTGTTCAATAGCTGAAATCTAGTACATAACTCTGACATAGCGCAGATAGATATGTACAAAAATAAACCATCTATCCCCTTAAAGGTTGCATTGGTTGCATTATTTTATCAGCTAGCGATATTTTGCCTTTAACATTCTGTATATTGTACCCTTAATGTCTTAGGTATCACCCTCAGTTTGTGATGAAAATGTCATAATAATTTTACATAGTTATGTCTGCGATTGACTAATCAATTTCAATCGGTAAAGTTATCATTAACAAACTGGGAGCAAATGGACGCTGCTGCCTGCTTTAAGTTAAATATCATCATCGGTTATTTATGGTGTTTATCTTAAAGAACTTATCACTGCTAAAAATTATTGGCATGACGCCATCAATTCTCTGCTGATTAGTGCTCGCGGGCGGCTTTTAGACCATTTCGTACCTTTAAATTTGCACTAATAATAAGAGATTCAAACATGGCTATATCGCTAGGGAATGCCTTCATAAAGAACTTTTTAGGTAAGGCGCCTGACTGGTACAAGATTGCAATTATTTCTTTTCTTATCATTAACCCACTGGTTTTCTTTCTCGTTGATCCTTTTGTTGCTGGTTGGTTATTGGTAGTGGAATTTATTTTCACTTTAGCAATGGCACTTAAATGTTACCCGCTCCAACCTGGTGGCTTACTTGCTATTGAAGCTGTCGCCATCGGCATGACCAGTGCTGAACAAGTAAAGCACGAGCTTGTTGCAAATATCGAAGTATTATTACTGCTTGTCTTTATGGTGGCTGGCATCTACTTCATGAAGCAGCTGTTGCTGTTTATTTTCACCAAAATACTCATTAGCATAAAATCTAAGATACTGCTTTCTCTCGCTTTTTGTATCATGGCAGCATTCTTATCTGCCTTCCTTGATGCATTAACCGTTATTGCCGTCGTTATTAGTGTAACGGTTGGCTTCTATAGCATTTATCATAAAGTCGCTTCAGGGCAAGATCCAAGCGCCAATCATGATCATACCGATGATGATCATGTTCAAGAACTGAGCCGTGACGATTTAGAAAACTACCGTGCCTTTTTACGTAGTTTATTAATGCATGCCGGTGTAGGTACGGCACTCGGTGGTGTAATGACCATGGTTGGTGAACCACAAAACTTAATTATTGCCGATCAAGCGGGTTGGCAATTTGGTGAGTTCATTATTCGTATGTCACCGGTTTCTATTCCAGTGCTAATTTGTGGTCTCTTTACCTGTGTGTTGATTGAGAAATTTAAAATTTGTGGTTATGGCGCAAAATTACCTGAAAATGTTCGCACGATTTTGGTTGATTTAGACAACGAAGAACGTAAACGTCGCACTAACCTTGATTACGCTAAATTTATCGTTCAAGGTATTATTGCGGTATGGTTAATTGTTGGTCTAGCAATGCACTTAGCGGCGGTAGGATTAATCGGTTTAACGGTCATTATTTTTGCAACCGCATTTACAGGCATAACGGAAGAACATGCATTAGGAAAGGCGTTTGAAGAAGCTTTACCTTTTACCGCACTACTTGCAGTCTTTTTCTCGGTCGTTGCCGTTATCATTGATCAACAACTATTTACGCCAATTATCGGCTGGGTGTTAAGCCTTGAAGGTAGCTCGCAATTGACCATGTTCTATATTGCCAATGGTGTCTTGTCGATGGTTTCAGATAATGTGTTTGTTGGCACGGTATACATTAATGAAGTTAAAGCAGCATTACTTCATGGTGTTATCGATCGCAATCAATTTGATATGTTAGCAGTTGCTATCAATACTGGTACTAATTTACCGTCAGTGGCGACACCTAATGGTCAAGCGGCCTTCTTATTTGTTCTAACCTCTGCGTTGGCACCGCTCATTCGACTTTCTTACGGACGTATGGTGTATATGGCTTTACCTTATACAATCGTATTAACCTTTGTGGGTTTAGCCGGTATTGAGCTGTTATTAGTTCCGATGACTGATTGGTTTTATAGTATGAATTGGTTAACACAAGGCACAGTAGATGCTGCGGCATTAATTCCTGCGGTAGGTCATTAAAAGAACACAATCGACTTATATGACGATTTACTTATCTTCAGAGCTATGATTGAATAACGTTCAGTAATAAGTGCCATTTATCATTTCAAGGCCCTGATGTTCAGGGCTTTGTTTTATCCAGTTAGCCATTAGAGTATCCAGAATGAAAGTGCTTAATTCTTTTTCAAAAACACGTTTAGCTTGGTTGCTATTGCTACTGTCCATTATTTTCTTTGAAAGTTCTGCACTCTTTTTTGAACATGTAATGAAACTCGCACCCTGTGTAATGTGTGTTTATGAACGTGTTGCAATGATGGGGATTGGTATTGCCGCTCTAATTGGTTTATTGGCGCCTAAAAATGGCCTATTACGCTGGTTAGGATTAGCTGGCTGGGGATTTAGTGCTTACCGTGGTCTTGAATTAGCCTATCAACATGTAGGATTTCAATTTAACCCATCACCCTTTGCTACTTGTGATTTATTTGTCCAATTTCCTTCATGGGCACCACTTAACCATTGGGTTCCATGGATGTTTGAAGCCTATGGTGATTGTGCCAAAGTGGTATGGACCTTCCTTGATCTTTCAATGCCACAATGGCTAGTAATCATTTTTGCTGCCAACCTTATTGTTTGGGCCGTCATGGTTATTGCACAATTTTTTGGTAACAAGCGCTAAGCTATTACAGCTACATAAAAAACGAATATAAAAAAAGCGAAGCACAATGCTTCGCTTTTTTTATGCGCCACTATAGTAGCAACGTGTACTTAGCTAATATCGCTATCTCTTGAAGCTATATACTGTTGTAACGCGGCAATAATAGGATAATCAGCAGCACAAAACTGATAATCCGCTAATTGTCGTAATGAAACCCACGCTATTTTTTGATGGCTATTGAGCATAATATCCCCTTGCCGCCAATGGGATAAATAACCTTTAAGCTCAACGACTTTATCACCATAATCAAACACACTATCAGCAAGCCACATTCCCGTTGTAGTCGTTATCGACAGCTCTTCAGACAGTTCTCGTTCAAGGGCTTGTATTGGGGTTTCACCCTGCTCAACTTTGCCACCAGGAAATTCCCACAGCCCCCCCTGACTCGCATCATCAAACCGTTGGGCAATAAAATAATATCCCTGCTTTTCAATCACCCCCGCAACAACAATGACATGTGGCTTTGCTATTGTCATTACAGCGTTTTACCACAACATTGTTTAAATTTCTTGCCACTTTCACATGGACAAGGATCGTTACGTCCAATACCTTTAAATGGATTAATTGCTTGAGCTCCAGAACCTATTTGCAATTGATCCGCCGCCATCATCACTTCGGTTAGCATTAAAGGTAACTGTGTATATAACTCACTGGCTGCCGGCATACCAGTAACACCCGCTTGTTCCATTTGCGCCAATGTTGCCGCTTCATCCACCAGTAACATTAATGTCGTTAATAGTGCTGACAACATGCGCATGGTGCCATCAGAAACGGTTTGCTGTTGCCAATTAGGCTCAATGAATGCCCACACAGCCAAAAATCCTTGCGCAAACTCACGTAACGCATTTTGATTACTGCCATCTTGCTGCCAAATCAAATTCGTTGGTAATTGGTATTCACCCGCTTTAACCTTACGATATTGCATTTCAAAATGACTAAGAATTGGCATTTTATCGGCGTCATCAACCATGACAACCGCAGCTTCATCACCACCACCATTGATTAAAACTGGCAGCCATATTTCTGGCTCCATTGGCTTTGGGTTAGCATTCGCAGCAAATAAAGCACCTTCAATAAAAGCCGCTGACATCCCTTGCCAATGTGATGGTAACGTCATTAATGTATTCATTCGATGTCCTACAGGTTAATTCTTTTGATTCACTTTGCCGCTATTATACGTCGAATATGCATGGCAATAGCCATAACGACACCATTAATCGCCGTTAATCGCTAAAATTTGATAAAGTTAAAAGCAAATTAAATAAAAATACGTTATTTATAGCCCTCGACTTATATATGATGGATACACTTATGTCACCCCGTTCACTGAATGCGATTATTGCTGGAGCCAGCGGCTTAGTCGGTACTGAGCTATTACATCAATTACTCGACCACCCACGTTTTGATCATATCTACGCTTTAGCTCGTCGACCATTACCTTTTCATAGTAAGAAATTACACCAAATTATAGACAGTCAATTACGTATTATTGCTTGGGAGAATGATCAACCCGTACCTGAATATGGTTTTATCTGTTTAGGAACAACCAAAAAAAAGGCGGGCACAAAACAAGAGCTTGAAGCGATTGACGTTGATTTAGTTAAAAATGTCGCTATTACGATGAAAAATTTGGGTGTAAAGCACCTTTTCGTGGTATCCAGCTTAGGCGCCTCTAAATACTCCCCTTCTCATTATTTACGCTGTAAAGGGAAGATGGAACAAGCATTAACCACTTTAGCATTTGAACATTGTGTCTTTGTTCGTCCAGGTCCACTTAAAGGCGAACGAAATCAACCCCGCCAAGATGAATTAGTTATTCAACGTATTTTTGATATTATTCATCCATTAATGGTTGGCCCACTGCAACACTACCTGCCTATTCCTGCCGAAGATGTCGCAACCAGTATGCTAAAACTAGCCATCACATGTGATAAGCACCAATTACGACCAACCACAATTATTTCAGGCTATCATCTACAATCAAAGTAAAAACAAAGATGACAAATTAGCCAACTCGCACTAGACTCTTGCCCCTTAGCTATTTACCAGTAGAGCAAACCCCCCTATGCGAGTTATTTTAGGCCCGATGGAAGGCGTATTAGATCATCTAATGCGTGAGATGCTAACCGAGATTAATGACTATGATCTTTGCGTAACTGAATTTGTACGTATCATTGATAGCCTACAACCCAATAGTGTTTTCTATCGTTTATGTCCTGAATTACATCAAGGCGGTAAAACACGCTCTGGTACACCAGTTCGTGTTCAACTATTAGGTCAAGATCCACAATGGATGGCTGAAAATGCTCACCGTGCGTGTAACCTTGGTTCTGCTGGCATCGATATTAACTTTGGTTGCCCAGCCAAAGCAGTAAATAAAAGCCGTGGTGGTGCGGTATTACTAAAAGAACCTGAGTTAATCTATCAGATAGTAAAAGCCACTCGTGCCGCGGTTAATCCAACCAAACCTGTAACCGCTAAGGTACGTTTAGGTTGGGATGATCCGCAACAATGCTTTGAGATTGCCGATGCAATTGCGCAGGCTGGCGCTGATGAAATGGTTATTCATGCTCGAACAAAAGATGATGGTTATAAAGCAGACACCATCAAATGGGATTACATTCGTCAACTTCGTCAGCATGTTACATTACCGATTATTGCCAATGGCGAAGTCTGGAGCCATGCTGATGGCCAGGCATGTTTAGCCGCAACCCATACTGATGCATTAATGGTTTGCCGTGGTGCATTAAACTTACCCAATTTAGGTAATGTGGTTAAATATAACCAAGCCCCGATGACATGGGAACAAGTGTTAGCCTTATTATTAACCTACTCGCAATTTGAAATCAAAGGCGATAAAGGCTTATATTACCCCAACCGTGTTAAACAATGGTTTGCTTATTTACGTCATCAATATCCACAAGCGAAATTATTATTTACTGATATTCGTTGTCTCAATAAAGCAGCGCCAATTATTGAACGATTAGAACTTGCACAACAACAATTGTCGTTAACCGCTTAAAAAATATATCTAATCATAGCGTTAGATATATTCACGGCTATCACTCGCTGGCTCATCAATATATTCTTGTTAAGAAAAATACTACTAACGTATGTTTTTGAGCCATTATTTAATCAGCGACTCCCCACAAAAGTAAAGGATTGATAATGCGTTGGAAGAATTCTCGCCAAAGCTCAAACATTGAAGATCGACGTGGCGATAGCCCTGCTCAAGCTGGTCTACCAGCGGCAGGATTATTGCGTTTAGTTCCCTTACTGATGCGCAGTAAAATAGGTCGAATCATTTTAGTCATCGGCGGCTTATTTTTAGCTTTTCAATATTTCACTGGTGGCGGTTCCTCCCTTGGTCTACAACAATCTCACACACCGAAGAAAGCCGCACTACAATCAAATGATGAGAATAAGCAATTTGTCGCCGCTATTCTTGGTACCACAGAAAGTGTTTGGGACAAGCAACTATCGGGGAAATATCAACCACCAACACTAGTGCTGTATAACAATGTTACTCGCACAGGTTGTGGCACAGGTTCAGCACAAACGGGTCCCTTTTATTGCCCTGCAGATCAAAAAATCTATCTTGATCTTGGCTTTATTAAAGAGCTTAATAAATTAGGCGCACCAGGTGATTTTGCCTTTGCATATGTTATCGCTCATGAAGTTGGTCACCATGTTCAAAAGTTACTTGGTACGAGTGATAAAGTGCATCAACTACAACAGCGAAGCGATAAAATCACCGCCAATAAACTCAGTGTAAAGTTAGAGCTTCAAGCCGACTGCTACGCTGGTGTTTGGGGTCACTATGTCAATCAACAAGGTATGCTTGATGCGGGTGATATAGAAGAAGGGATCAATGCTGCTAGTGCCGTTGGCGATGATCGTTTACAAAAATCAGCAGGACAAGCTGTACAGCCAGATGCCTTTACCCATGGCAGTTCACAACAGCGTATTTCATGGTTTAAAAAAGGTTTTAAATCAGGCGATCCAAAAGTCTGTAATACTTTTGCTCGTCCATAATTTGCACTAAGAGTGTAATCAAATTAAAAATGCCCTCGAAACGGTCAGTGACGAGGGCATTTTTTATTAAATCAACAAACAATTAGCGGCTTATTCACTAATACGATTAGGATGATTTAGGATGTGGTCTTCCCAATCAATCACGTCAATTTCATACACGATTTTATTGCGCACAGATTCATCTGCAGCATGCATTGCTTCTTTAGAACCCGTGATCAATGGGTGCCACTCAGGTAAAGGTTTACCCTCAGCAAGCAAACGATAAGCACATGTTTCAGGTAGCCATACAAACTCATCAATGCGCTCACGAGTTAATTTAAGACACTCTTCGCCTGACTCAAATCGGTTTGCGTAATCTTTACATGAACATGTTTGATTATCGAGCAGACTACACGCGACATTGGTGTAATAAATATCATCGGTATCATCATCAATTAACTTATGTAGACAACATTTACCGCAGCCATCACAAAGTGATTCCCACTCTTGATCTGTCATTGTCGCTAAGTCTTTCTGTTGCCAAAAATGGGTCATGATACTTACACCAGTATTGTTATTTGTGTCGTTCAATACGCCACAATAATGAATGAGCTTATCAAAAAATAAAGCAGGCGGTTTTTATAGCGATCAATACGGTAAACTGCAAATTAAAAATACCTATTAATCACCAATACCGACAGAAATAATAGCTATTATCATTTAGCGTAGGAATAAATTACCAACCTGTAAATAATCGAGATCGATAAAATCACCAAGTCATTTGGCTTTTAGGATTAACAATGGTAATTTGCGCAACCAATTTGTAAAGCAGAAAGAGATAAATATGATGGAATGTCGTTTGGGTTGTGGAGCATGCTGTATTGCTCCGAGTATATCATCTTCGATTCCAGGAATGCTGAATGGTAAACCTGCGGGGGTACGTTGCGTGCAGTTAAATGAAAACAATTTATGCAAACTCTTTGGTCACCCAGAACGCCCAGCGGTGTGTCATAATTTTAAAGCTTGCTCTGATATTTGTGGTAATACCAACGAGCAAGCCTTAACAATTATTACCGAGCTTGAGCAAATAACCGAGTGATTATTGCTGCTTGCTTACTGAAGAATAATGCTATTCTTTGGCCGCGCCAGTCAGAATACGTAATGCATTTTTAGCATTTTCTACCACTTGATGGCCAGAATATGTCAAATATCCTCCATCCTCTTCAGTCACTAATCCTTTCGCATACAAACGTTGCGCTGCAGAGATAACAGTAGGACTTGCATCGCTATGAACCTTAATACCTTCCATATTGCTGTGCATAGGGAATTTTACCAGCAGATTCATTTCATCAACGATATCGGGAGTGTACAGCATAGTCACCTCTTAATATGGAAAATCCCAGTGGGATAAATAATCTATTATTAATATTAGCGTTTGTTGGTAAGAAAACTAGGTGCAGAGATCAATATCTGAAGATCTTTCTCTACCAAGATGAGATCCACGTCAAAAAATTGAACATCTATCAGTCATTAAGTTTCAGCGTTGTATGAAAAACGACCTAAGCTATTGAGAGATATAAAAAAGCCGCTTCACAAAATCATCATAATATATGAAACAATTTGCTATTAGCGGCTTTTTGACTGTTCTTTGTCGCGATTATGCTTGAATACCAACAATTAACCATGGTGCATTAGGTTTGCGTAAATCACGCTCTAAATGCCATACATCATTAATATCTTCTTCTACACCTTCAACGCTATCTTTATAACGGCCACTGAACTTAATACTTAACTGAGCCATATTTGCATCATGATCAGCACGTACAAGTTCTGCATCAACGTACATCACTTCTGTATGTTGTTCTTCAGACAGCTTTGCACGCTCAGCAGTTAAATCCACTAATAAAGCGGGAGACACGTACTCACGAATTTTTTCTAATTCGTTATGATTCCATGCGCCTTGAATAATACGATAATGATCACGCGAACCATTTAGGAATGCATTCATATTAAAGTTTGGCGGTAAGTTAAACGGCACATCGCTATCTGTTGATTCAAAACCAGATGATTGTTGTTGTGCTGCACCTTGACGGAATTGTTGCTGTTGTTGACGTTGCTGTTGAGGCTGACGAGGAGAATTTCCAGCATAAGACTCACGGTGCCCCATCGGTGTACCTTTATTCGCACGCATTGCTTTAAATAGTTTAAACAATACAAAAGCAATCACACCGATAATAAGAATATCCATAAACTGGATACCATCAAATGCGCCACCAAAGAAAGCAGCTAACAAACCACCAGCAAGAAGACCACCTAACAAACCACCCATTAGGCCTTTTTTCGCCGATGATGCTGCGGTTGGATTTTGTTTACGAATAGTGTCAGTCTGTTGTGGTTGCTGCTTACGAACCGGAGCGGTTTTAAAGCTTTTACCAAATGACTTACCACCACCGAATCTTTTTGCTTCTGCATGTGATGCTGTAAACGATACAGCCACAATAAGAGCAAATACGGTAAAAAAGCGTTTCATAATAATCGATATACCTTCGTCATTAACTCTAAGCATCGTAGCTATTCGCTACAAAATGTCAATTTAATCACTCATTAAAATTGTTACTAACGTTTAACATCTATTACGCATATTTCAAATAATAAATTAAACGCAGAATAATCAGACATCTAACACTAATAATACAGGCATCATTTTACGTATTTTTTTATATAATTAAACATAAAGCCATTTAATGCGCATAGTTATGCGTAATAAATTGAACTAATACAACCTAAAAGGTGAAAATTCCAATATCATTCCATATATTATCCGCAGTAAACGTTTATTATTATATACTGTTTTTTATGTCATCAACGAAAGTTAACAATATCTGTTCAACAATGTTACTTTCATTAATTATTATGATCTTTTCTCAATGGAGCTAGCTATGCAAGAGAACAATACACATAGTAAATTTGTGGGTTATCTATTGTGGATTTTTGGTTTTACAGGTGCTCACCGTTTTTATTATGGTAAACCAGTAACAGGTACCATTTGGTTTTTAACACTCGGTTTGTTTGGCATTGGCTGGTTAATCGATTTATTTTTAATCCCGTCAATGAACCGTGAATCTGATTTACGCTTCGCCGGCGGTGAAATTGATTATAATATTGCGTGGCTACTATTAACCTTCCTTGGTGTATTTGGTGTTCATCGCATGTACATGGGTAAATGGTTAACTGGTATTCTCTATCTATGTACTTTTGGCTTTTTCCTCATCGGTATTTTAATCGATTTTTGGACGCTAAATGATCAAGTGTCGCTTGAAAATATCAAAAAACAAAAAGCATAGTATTTATATTTGATGACTCATATTGTGGCATTATATGCACCGCTTATTACAGCTGCATCAATGCCGCAATACTCACATTATGTGAAATTTATAATTTCCATAATAGTTCAAAATAACAATTATTAGAATAATTAAAAAAGCAGTCTATCACTAGGCTAATTACGACAACTGCAAACATATTTAAAGAGTATAATTCCATGGCAAGAAGAAATGACCACACCCGCGAAGAATTGGTAAGTATGACTCTTGAGCAAGTAAAAAACTTTCTCGATGAGCACCCACACCATGAACTGAGCTTACGTAAAGTCGCGGCGATGATTGGCTATGTTCCAAGTACTTTAGTGAATGTGTTTGGTAACTATAATCTATTACTCCTTCATGCCGTAGCTCAAACACTTGACGAATTATTCCAACAAGCAGAAATGTGTGTTCGCGACTCAACCTCTTCTCAAGAAGCACTGCGTAATCTTGCTTTCTGTTATCTTGATTTTGCTACCGCACACCCTTATCGCTGGCAGTTAATTTTCCAACATACCATGAATGGCGAAGATCTACCTGAATGGCAAACAGATCGTATTGATAATATGACGGGTATGCTTGAAGCGTTAATTGGCCAAATTAATGGTGAGATGAGCGATAAAGAAGTACTTGAAGCTAGTCGTGTTATCTGGGCTGGTGTTCACGGTATTACATTATTAACTGTAGACGATAAATTATTCACCTCAACACCTGTTGATGGTAAAGCATTGATCAATAATTTATTAGATACCTACCTTAATTCATGGCATAAATAATTTAACGAGAACAACAGAATGTCCCCTAAACCTCAGTCAAGCTTATTAACTAAACGACGGTTTTTACCTTATTTTCTAACACAGGCTTTAGGGGCATTTAATGATAATGTTTATAAAAACATTCTATTGATTTTCATTGCTTATGCTTCAGTACACACACTTCCACTTAATGCTGATCTATTAATTAATTTAGCTGCGGGATTATTTATTCTGCCCTTTTTCTTATTTTCAGCCTCAGCCGGTATTCTCGCTGATATTTATGATAAAGCGAAAATAATGCGAATAGTCAAACTGGCTGAAGTTATTATTATGTGTTGTGCTGCCATTGCCTTTATTTACCAAAGTTATCTATCGCTATTATTTTTGTTGTTTTTGATGGGCACCCAGTCTGCATTTTTTGGCCCAGCTAAATATGCATTATTACCTCAACACCTTAAAAAAAGTGAATTAGTCTCTGGCAATGCACTGGTTGAAACCGGCACATTTCTGGCTATTTTACTTGGCACTATTATCGCTGGTGTTATTGCTAACAGTGACAATAGCCGTTACATTGCGGCCATTAGTGTGATTCTGTTTGCTATTTTAGGTTATGTCACTTCGCTGGCGATTCCACCAGCACCACCCAGCCAACCTCATATCAAATTTCATTGGCGTCCATGGCAACAAACGCGTCATACCATGAAAATTGCCCAACAAGATAAAATTATATTTCAATGTATCATCGGTATTAGTTGGTTTTGGTTCCTTGGCGCGTGTTACTTAACCCAGTTCCCGAATTTTGCCAAATCCAATTTAGGTGGCCAAGCCTCTTCTGTTTCTTTCTTACTGACTTTATTTTCAATCGGTATCGCTATTGGTTCAATGTTATGTGATCGATTATCACACCACCGTATTGATCCCGGCATCGTTCCTATCGGCTGTTTTGGCATCAGTCTGTTTGGTTTCGGGCTCTACGCCATGACCCCAAGTATTATTCCGGTTAGTGACTCTATCTTAACGTTTGTGGCACAACCCTCACTATGGCCGGTTTTTATCTCGCTATTGTTGCTCGGTGTCGCTGGCGGTATTTTTATTGTGCCGCTGTATACTTTAATGCAACAACGTGCCCAAGAAGATCAACGCGCTCAAATTATTGCAGCTAATAATATTTGGAATGCGGTATTTATGGTGATCAGTGCCATTACTGCCATTATTTGTTTATCACTACTACACCTGTCTATTCCTCAATTTTTCTTATTATTATCAGGATTAAACGGCTTAGTCTTAGTATATATCTATTTTCAAGCCCCTGATTTTTTCTGGCGTTTCGTGGTATGGGTTGTCACTCACACCATGTACCGCGTTCAGCATCAAAATCTTAACAACCTTCCTCAACAGGGAGGTACATTGCTTGTTTGTAACCATGTTAGCTATATGGATGCGTTATTATTAGCAGGCGCTTGTCCTCGCCCTATTCGCTTTCTAATGGACGAAAACATTTATAACTTGCCGCTTGTGAATACCTTTTGTCGTGCTTGCAAAGCGATTCCTGTTGATTCAAATGATAGAAAATCTGTCCGTACTGCATTTGCACTCGTTGCGTCTTATTTAGAGAATGGCGATATTGTGTGTGTATTTCCAGAAGGACACTTAACGCAAGATGGTGAAATAGCCCCTTTCATGCGAGGCATCGATTTAATCATTAAGCGTTCAAGCGTTGCGGTGATCCCTGTTGCTTTACAAGGATTATGGGGCAGTTATTTTAGTCGCGAAGGTGGACATGCCTTACTAAAATGGCCGAAACGGTTTTGGTCAAAGGTGACCATTGTTGCTGGAGATTGTGTACATTCAGAAGCAACCAATAGCCAATTACTGCGTCAACAAGTCATCGAATTACGTGGTGATAAGCGCTAAAATAAAAAGGCGAAGCCATAATGCTTCGCCTTTATACTCATATCTGTTTTTAGTTTTAATCTTGTGATGCTAACCACTTAGTCAAATCTGAACGAGAAACCTTTACATTTTGAGTAAAGCATTCAGGTAATGAAAGATAGCGAATCGGTCGCTTATGTGGCGCTACATTTTGCGACATATAAGTCACAAGCTGATCGACTAAATAACTGTCTAACGGTTGCGCTGTGGTTACTATTGCCACCGGTCTAGCACCAAAGTCATGATCATCTATTGGCAGTACGATAACTTGATTAACCGCGGCGTGTTGTAATAACACTTGTTCGATATCTTCAGGTTGTACATTTTCCCCCCCTGAAATGAACATATTATCAGCACGACCTCGAATAAATAATTCATCATCATGCCACTCGCCTAAGTCTTTGGTTGCAAACCAATTATCATCGTCATCATAGCCCAATAACGAAAAAATCGTATTATTGCGGTAATATCCTAAACATAATACTTTACCGCGTACCCAAATTTCACCCTCACGTAAGATAAGCTCACGATTAGGTAACACCGTCCCAACACCCGCACTACTATTGGCACGTTTAGCGGTTATAGTTGATGCCATTTCTGTCATTCCATAACCACTCCAACATTCAATCCCGGCTTGCTCTGCTGCCGTGGTTAAACTCACCGGAATGGTAGCCCCACCCAATAGCACTTGTTGTAACTTGTGCTGGTGTGCGTATTCGGAATCAAGGAAACGTTGCAATTGCGTTGGCACCAATGAAGCATGACTGACCCATTGTAGTGCTTGTTGCTGTAATGCTGGTTCTACCAAGACGATACGTGCACCACGGTATAACCATCGCCAAACAATCGCTAATCCTGAAATATGAAATAACGGCAGTGACAATAGCCAACTATCGTCAGCGGTAAAGGTCATTTGCTTTAATAACCCACTCGCACTGGCTAAATGCGATTGTGGATGGTGCACAACCGCTTTAGGTAAACCTGTCGAACCTGATGTTAACGTCAGTGAAACCGGACGGTGTTCTTGCCACATCACCGGAATAATACGTTCAGACGTTACTGTAGGATTCAAAGAAAGCGTATGCCCATGTAATTGTTCTGCCGTATCTATCTCTGGGCACCAAATGTGATCATTATCCAATGCCGTTAATTGCTCAATTAACACCTTAGCTGGCAATTTAGGATTGAGGCCAACATAACGGGCACCAACACGAATAATCGCTAATAACAGCCACAACACGTCGATACTGTTTGGCGCAACCACCGCAACTAATTGATCGCGTTTGACCCCTTGAGCCACAAGTCGCTGTGCATAAGTTTCAATATTAGCGGTAACTTCAATCCAATTCCACGTAACTGCACCGGCGTTTACATCACCTAATGCAATCGCAATTTCAGTCGGTCTTTGTTCGGCCCAATATTGCCAAGGCCACTTTTGAAATTCTGCTGTTATTTGTGCCATACCATGTCTAATTCAGATAAAGAAATCACTGGTAATTCACAACCAGGCCATGACTGCATTAACTGGGTTTGAAATAATTGCATAGTGTCTAATCCAGGAATCACATTGGGTGTTTGCCATTGTGCTAAACGTGCCAATTGATTTAACCCTAAACTTGATTCAAGACTAGAACTGATCACCGCGGTCAATCCAACAGCATGTGCTTGCTCGATCAATGTAATGCATCGCGCAAGAGAACCAATTAGCGTCGGTTTTATAATAATCGCGGCCACACCAGGTTCAGCTTTTACTTCAAATCCAGCATCGCGTACTGTTTCATCCCAAGCAATATTGATTCCAGTTTGTTGAGCAAACGCTAAACTGTCACTGGGTAAACGACAAGGTTCTTCTAAAAAGGCAATGCCGCTACGGTGTTCAGGCTTAACATACTTCGCAAATTGTTGGGCTTTTAATGGTGTCCATTGACGGTTTGCATCAAGTCGTAATTGCATATCAGGAATCGCTTCCAGTAGCATATTTGCCACAATGCCATCACGTACAGCTTCATACATGCCGACTTTAATCTTAGCCACTTTATCACCCGGCATCTGATTAAAACGTTCCACTAAATCATCAGGATCACCACAACATAATGGCGCAACTAAATAATTACCGGTAACGGGAAGTTCAGCGGCCAATTCCGCAATAGCACAACTAATACCAAACGCAACAGAAGGAAAAGCAGCATCTAAATCAAGTGCTTCACCAGCAACCCATTGTGAGAGTAATTGTTGTGCTTGCTCGCCTGCTTCTATAGCAGTTTCAACACTAAACTCTGGTAATGGCGCAATTTCACCATAAGCTAATTGTTGATCTTGGCATAACTCAACCACCCAACCTTCACGTGTAACCAATCGTTGATCTCGTAAAATAACCCCAGAATCCATTGGAAGTTGGTATTGAAATAACTTAGCGCTGCGCATTACATTTCCTTATATTTTGCTAAAGCTGTATCTAACAAACACTCTAGCCAGAAAACAGAGTCTCTTCTTTACTTTATAACCTTATTATTAACCAAGAAAGGCTAATAATGCCGTCGTAAAAGCAACAGGTTGTTCAATATGAATATTGTGACCAGCATTATCAATGACTGTCACGGCTAAACCACAAGCCGCAGCTAAGTCTCGAAACTTAGTATCATGCTCACCACAAAGATAATGTACTGGAACAGAAAGCTGTTGTAATTGAGGTAATAATTGTGGCTGTTTAGCAAGCGAGGTCGCCAACATCATTTTAGCAATACCAGCACCTAAATTATCACTTCGTTTAGTAACCAAAGCTTGTCGCTGTGCTGTCGTCAATGATGTAAAAACGGACTGTTGATACCAATCTTGTAATACATCGATTAATGGTTGCTGAGCAAACCGTGCCGCCCAACGCTGATCATGTTGATAGCGAGGCTCTCGTTCAGCACTTGGTAATCCAAAATGCCCGCCTTCAAGCAACACTTTAATTAATCGAGGTCCATTAGAGGATACAGAAGGATCAGCAGCTAATGCACATGCATGATACATGGCTAATCGCGCCCCCATCGAATACCCAATAAGCACGTAATCAGTAACGCCACGATGAGATAAGGTTGTGTTCAGTGCGTGATGAATAGCATCAAATCCCCCGTCTAAAGCTGCGGCTGTCATGTCAACATCAACAAACGCACTCAGCCCATGACCGGGTAAATCGATAGTCATGCATTGTTGAGTCATGGCCAGTTGGCTAATCACATAACGCCAATCATGACCATTACCCAATAAGCCATGCAAAAAAACGAGAGTAGGTTGATTAGCATTCGCTTTAGAACCGAAAGTTTCAGAATAAAGTAGCATGCTCAACCTCAGCAAATAATGCCTTTAGCATTGCTCCAGCTTCACCCGCTGGCGTTTTAATTTCAACCAGGGTTGTACCTATATGTGATTGACCATTACGGATAGCTACTTCAGCAGCATTCAATGAGGTTGGTGCGCAATACTGTAAACCGAACATCGCCGCCGCATGGCTAAACTCAAACCCATGAGGCATGCGATAAAAATCATCTTTTTGCTGATCAGGAACAGGCAACATATCAAAAATACCACCACCGTCATTATTGGTGACAATAACCACAATCGGATATTGATGTTGATTCAATAATGCCAATGAATTGAGATCATAGAGTAGCGAAGTATCGCCAATCAGACACACTAATGGCGCTTTACGAGCACGCTGCACACCAGCAGTCGTTGCAATAAGGCCATCAATGCCAGACGCACCACGATTAGCAAATGTCGCGGTTAAGGGTAATTTAGCGCACATATCCAACAATCGAACAATCATGCTATTACCCAAAAACAATTCTGTTTGAGGCGCTATCCACGGCATAACTTGTGCGGCTAAGCCTAATTCAGAAAAACGATTACTGTGAGCTGCAACAATATCAAAATAACGTTGCGATGCTTCAGCTAACGGCAGTGCCCATTGTGAATATAGTGACTCAGTTGTTAACGTTATTGCTGCTTGCGCCCATGCATCAATGTTGGCTTGAATACGCTGACTACGGCGATGATGAGAGTCTAATCGTCCAGCCAGCGGATCAATCAGTAAAAACGCCTGCCATTGATGCTGACCAATAAACTGTAATAACCGTTTTGAAACGATACGGCCGCCAAATTGCAGTAGCACCTGCGCTTGTTGAAGATGATGCTGACAGGCACCGTTTTGTAACCAGCCATCAAAGCCAGCATAATCACTACTGCCACCCGCTTGCGGATCCACCAGCAATGGCCAACCTAATATTGACGATAATTGTTGAACAGTTTTAAGCTCACTCGTCGCTAATCGTCCAGCAACAATCACCCCTTTCTGAGCACATAATGCTTGCCATTGTGTTGCATCAATAGTTGCCATTGCCGATGACAATAGCGCTTGATGCTGACAGTAAGGGATAGCATCCTGCTGCCATTGTGCAACAGGGGTAAGGTAATCACTAAAATCAACATCATCGCCATACAATGGTTCTGGATAATGACAGTTAAAATGTACCGAACCACCACGCAATTGTTGCTGCTGCATCGCATCATCAATAGCACATAACAACCAATTAGGACTAATATCCAAACTTGGACTTGGTATATCTAAAAAGTGACTTACATGATCAGAAAAGATCCCATGCTGACGAATCGCTTGGTTGGCACCACATTGAAGTAATTCAGCGGGGCGATCAGAGGTTAACAGTACCAGTTTTTCACCAGTAAGCCCTGTTTCAGCCACCGCAGGTAATAAATTCGCGACCGCAGTACCCGATGTCACAATAACCGCTACCGGAGATTGAGATGCTTTAGCTAAACCTAAAGCTAAAAAACCCAAACCTCGCTCATCAAAATGGGTATGAATCGTAAGTTGCGTTAGTTTTGCTGCCGCTAACGTCAATGGTGTCGAACGAGAACCTGGCGCAATACAGACATGTTGCACACCCAGTCTCATTAACTCTTCAAGCATTAAGCTTGCCCAACAACCATTTAATGCAGCTCGGTATGATTGGCTCGTTGTTAATGGTGGCTGTATCATGCGCTTTTATATCCCATCTTATCCATAATATTCACATCATCAGAACAGGGTTGTTCAAACAAACTGCACAGGGTGGATGTTTTACGATCGAGCTCTTTCCATTCACTATCGGCAACAGAACCCGGCACAATACCCGCCCCTGCAAACAAATGTAAATCATCACCACTGATCATCGCACTACGTATCGCGACACAAAACTCACTGTGTTTTTGTCCAATGTACCCCACAGCACCGCTATACCAACCACGGGCAAACGGTTCGTGATCTGCAATAAAATTTAACGCCGCATCACGGGGTAAACCAGCAATAGCCGCCGTTGGCTGTAGGCTATCAAGTAGATTGGCACTAAAAACAGCATCATTAAGCTGACCATCAATACTGCGTTTTAAATGCTGCACTTTGCGTAACTGCACCAATTCAGGCACTGGCGCAACATTCATTGATTCACACTGAGGAACCAAACGTTCAACAATATCATCAACCACTAAACGGTTTTCATAGCGATTTTTTGTATCCGCCAATAACCACTGTGCCAATTGTTGATCTTCTTGAGTATCGGCTCCGCGTCCAATCGTACCCGCCAGAGCTTCTGTTTGTAATGCACGCTCATGACGTTGAAATAAACGCTCAGGTGTCGACCCAACAAAACAATGCTCAGCATCTAGCGCCATTAAAAAATGGAAACTATTACTATTACTGGCGCGACTTGCTTTAAGCAATTGTGCTGGCAATACCGGATGATCAAGTTGCAATGTTGTGCGTCGAGCCAACACCACTTTTTCAAATTCATCATTAGCGATTCCCGTCAGAGCTTGATCTATCATGGTTGACCAACCTGCAAAGTCAGGGCTATAGCTACGACTTAAAATACGGCTATCAATATCAGTGACGATATCAGGGCTGATAACGATTTTTTCTAACATCGCTAACATACGCGGCTTATCGTCACTCATATTTGCAGCAAGATGCCACTCACCATCAAAACGAATGATTTCAAGTAATGGCAAAAAGAAGAAAGACGACAGGCAACGTCGATTACGATCGGTATGCCCATCAAAAGAACGTCCACCCCAAACACGCTGATCGTCATTAATCACTTGTTCAGCGATTAACGGATCGGTAAACGTTTTTATCTGCCCTAAAGCAACCACTTCTTCACGACAATCTCGAGATTGCCAATAGAATTTAGGAAATAAAGATTGCGCATCCATCCAATCAATTAAATCAGTATTTGCAGGCAGTTCTAGTTTTACTAGTAATCGTTGAGTTGTTGCTGATGCTTGTTTAATGTTAGCAATCAATAATGCAACGGCTTGTTGTAACGCAGTCAAGATAACCTCGCTCAGCTAAATATCACCAATACGGCTCATCCCTGGCTGAAAGATAAAAATATGCCAATCATGGACATACTTGGTTCTTTGCTAATAATCGTTCTTATTTCAATGGTTACTTAGCTAGAAAACCATTGATTATCAGCAAAGACGAATGATCTGAGTATTCTACCTCACTCAATAGCATCTGACTAATGAAGTAACATCATTCCTTTATCCTATATTTCAGCATAAATAGCTGAACCTTAACAATAACTGTAGTTAATACCACAGCTACTATGGGTTCGAAATAACACAAAAAACTATTTTTCCAAATTTTATGCTGAAAGGTGTTCCTTTAAACTGGTTTTATAGTGTAATTTGTGAGGATACCAAAAATTATCATCAGGAAAGTATTATATGCAAAATTTCGGGATGTCATCCAAGCTCAATAATGTTTGTTATGACATACGTGGTCCCGTTCTTAAGCATGCAAAACGCATGGAAGAAGAAGGCCAAAAAATACTTAAACTTAACATTGGCAATCCGGCGCCATTTGGGTTTGATGCCCCTGATGAAATTCTGGTTGATGTGATTCGTAACTTGCCAACATCACAAGGCTACTGTGATTCAAAAGGCATTTACTCGGCACGTAAAGCCGTCGTACAACATTATCAAAAAAGTGGCTTATTAGACATTGATGTTGAAGATGTTTTCATTGGTAATGGTGTCTCTGAATTAATTGTAATGGCGATGCAAGCATTACTAAATCACAAAGATGAAATTTTAGTGCCGTCCCCTGATTACCCATTATGGACGGCCGCTGTATCACTTTCTGGTGGTACCGCTGTACATTATACCTGTGATGAGCAATCTGATTGGTACCCAGATCTTGATGATATTAAAAAGAAAATTGGGCCTCATACACGTGGTATCGTACTGATCAACCCTAATAACCCAACCGGTGCTGTTTATAGCCGTGAGTTTTTATTAGAAATTGTTGAAATTGCACGTCAGCATAATCTGATTATTTTTGCCGATGAAATCTACGATAAAATTCTCTATGACGGTGCAAAACACACTTCGATTGCACCATTAGCACCAGACGTATTCTGTATCACGTTTAATGGCCTGTCTAAATCATACCGAGTATGTGGTTTCCGTGCGGGTTGGATGGTGTTATCTGGCGCAAAACACAAAGCAAAAGGCTATATTGAAGGCTTAGAAATGCTGTCTTCTATGCGCTTATGTGCCAACGTACCGATGCAACATGCGATTCAAACAGCACTTGGTGGTTACCAAAGTATCAATGAATTAATTTTACCCGGTGGCCGCTTACTGGAGCAACGCGATAAAGTTTATGATCTATTGACTCAAATTCCTGGGGTTTCATGTGTAAAACCTAAGGGCGCACTATACTTATTTCCCAAACTAGATCAGAAAAAGTTCAATATCGTTGATGACCAACGCTTTGCAATGGATTTCTTACTCCAAGAAAAAGTCTTAGTGGTTCATGGCACTGGCTTTAACTGGAAACAACCGGATCACTTCCGTATTGTTACCTTGCCTCGAGTTGATGATCTTGAACTAGCAATGGTGCGTTTAGAGCGCTTCCTGCACAGCTATCGTCAATAACAACCACGATAATAATACCGTTAAATAACGCCTCTCATTAGCCTCGATTTTTATCGAGGCTTTTCTTTATTCGCACCGTCAAACCATTCACAACTAATTCCCCCACCACCCCAACAGTATTGGTATACTCAAGCCATCAGTATTTTAGCTATAAGGGAACTCTCCCATGGAAAAAAGCCATTTTTTTGCGCATCTCGCTCGAATGCGTTTAATTCAACGCTGGCCACTCATGCGTTGTGTTGAAACTGAAAATATTTCAGAGCACAGTCTTCAAGTCGCTTTTGTCGCTCATGCGCTAGCACTGATTAAAAACCGTAAGTTTGGCGGCAATGTTAATCCTGAACGTATTGCATTATTAGGCATGTTTCATGATGTCAGTGAAGTGATCACCGGGGATATGCCAACCCCGATAAAATACTTTAACCCTACCATTGCTGAAGAATACAAAAAGATCGAGCTCGCTGCTGAACAAAAATTACTGTCGATGCTACCTGAAGAATTTCATGATGATTACGCACCACTGCTTGATAGCCACAAATTAGATCCTGAAAATGCCGCTATCGTGAAACAAGCCGATACTTTATGTGCTTATCTCAAATGCCTAGAAGAATTAAGTGCAGGTAATCATGAATTTACTAAGGCAAAAAAACGCCTAGAAGAAACCTTAGCTGAACGCCGCACACCTGAAATGGACTACTTTCTTACCACCTTTGCCGATAGCTTTAATTTAACGTTAGATGAGATCAGCTAATGACAGCCTTTATTATTGATCCTTGTTGGCAACAACGTCACAGCGACGAACAAAAAATGCGTCGAGATGATCATCGCTCGGCCTATCAACGTGATCGTGCACGAATCTTACACTCAGCCGCATTTCGACGTCTGCAAGCCAAAACCCAAGTACATGGTGCGGGTAATCATGATTTCTACCGCACCCGTTTAACTCACTCACTTGAAGCCTCACAGATAGGCACTGGCATTGTGGCACAGCTAAAATTAAAACAGCCCCAATTCCATTCATTACTCTCATCAACCAGTTTGATGGAGAGCCTTTGTCTGGCGCATGATATTGGTCATCCCCCGTTTGGTCATGGTGGTGAAGTTGCATTAAATTATATGATGCGCAATCACGGGGGTTTTGAAGGTAATGCGCAAACCTTCCGTATCGTTACTTTACTGGAACCCTACACTGAACATTACGGCATGAACCTCTCTCGGCGTACGTTATTAGGGCTACTTAAATACCCAGCATTACTGAGCCAAACAACAGCAGCAGAACGCGCTGCGGATGTGATGAACTTTCGTCATTTAAAAGCCAAACAATGGCACCCAGCAAAAGGGATTTATGATGATGATAAAACGGTCTTTGATTGGGTCTTAGCACCATTATCAGAGCACGACCGTCAATTATTTAAACAAATGCGTAATCACTCACCACGACCCGATCAACATAATAAAACACGCTTTAAATCACTTGATTGTTCAATCATGGAATTGGCGGATGATATCGCTTATGGGGTTCATGATCTTGAAGATGCAATCGTGATGGGAATCGTTAATCGCGATCAATGGCAAGAAGCTGTCGCATCAAAAATTGCTGAATGTGGTGATCCATGGCTAGAGCAACGAATTGGTGAAATAAGTGAACATATGTTTGCTAGTCATCATCAACGTAAAGATGCAATCGGCGCGCTAGTTAATGCTCTACTCACTTCAATTAGTATTGCACCAACCATTCAAGATGGCTTGCACAGTTTTGAAGAGCCATTATTAAAGTGGAATGCCTTTCTATCACATCCAATGGAAAATGCATTGAATGTGTTGAAACAATTTGTCAGTGATTATGTGGTTAAAAAACCTGAGATTCAGTTACTAGAATATAAAGGCCAACAATTAATCATGGAATTGTTTGATGCGTTTGCATCAGATCCTGAACGTTTACTACCAGAGTCTACTCGTAAGCATTGGCAGAGTGCCGTTGATAAAGGCGACAATGAAATGCGGATCATCGCTGATTATATTTCAGGTATGACAGATGGCTTTTCGCAGCGGCTGTACAACACTCTCTTTCAACCATCAATTACCTTGGAAATAGGTAACGAAGGGCATGGGGTGTAGAGGATTCAATGCAGAAAATGACGGAATTGGGCTTTGCATTCACCAGCCTATTATCCGTCATCTCGGAAGTTGAGGCACGAAGCTATCCGTGATCTACTCACCGCGAACTTGAGCTTTAAAGACGCCAGTGAAAACCCTATATAACCACAGTAATTCTACGACGCGCGGGTAATAGATTCCCTATCGCCCTCGCGGGCATTCATTGTAGGGAATGACGGGGTTGGGCTTTGCATTCACCAGCCTATTATCCGTCATCTCGGAAGTTGAGGCACGAAGCTATCCGTGATCTACTCACCGCGAACTTGAGCCTTAAAGACGCCAGTGAAAACCCTATATAACCACAGTAGCTCTACGATGCGCGGGTAATAGATTCCCTATCGCCCTCGCGGGCATTCACTGTAGGGAATGACGGGGTTGGGCTTTGCATTCACCAGCCTATTATCCGTCATCTCGGAAGTTGAGGCACGAAGCTATCCGTGATCTACTCACCGCAAACTTGAGCCTTAAAGACGCCAGTGAAAACCCTATATAACCACAGTAATTCTACGACGCGTAGACAATAGATTCCCTATCGCCCTCGCGGGCATTCACTGTAGGGAATGACGGGGTTGGGCTTTGCATTCACCAGCCTATTATTCGTCATCTCGGAAGTTGAGGCACGAAGCTATCCGTGATCTACTCACCGCGAACTTGAGCCTTAAAGACGCCAGTGAAAACCCTATATAACCACAGTAACTCTACGACACGCGGGTAATAGATTCCCTATCGCCCTCGCGGGCATTCACTGTAGGGAATGACGGGGTTATTATCCTTCTTCTCACAAATAATTCTTCTCAAATACCCCGTGCGGCATATGTTTTATCTGAAAATCTATCATGTGATTAAAAGTGGTTAACAACGGCGCAAACTTATCAGCATCAGCTTCAAACGCAGATAGGGCTAAATAGCCGGCTTCTACGGTTGAAACGCCCTGCTCTTTGGGTGATTTGCGAATACGATAATTACCATTGTCTGCATTGTCTAAATTAACTAACGGCAAATGGTGTAAATTGGTTGCCAATAGCCACATTTTATACGCTTTTTTCCATGTGCCATCTAATAGAATAACCGTCTGTAAACGTTGCTTCTTTGCTGTCGCAGCAACACTTGATATCGGCACTGAACCTTCACCAGGATAGACGACATACACATCACGTTCAGGATCAGCCAGTAAGCTATTAAGTTCATCATTATCAGAAAAATCTTCTCCAACCCAAAGTCGGCTATTTGGTAGAGAAAGTGATAATATTCTTGCTGTACCTATCGCACGTTTGATTTCAGATGGATGCTGTAAGATCCAGATTTCCGTTGTTGCTGTGATGTTTTCAATCCAGTGGCAAATACAGGCTTTTTTTGCCTTACCACAGTATTCACAATACCGACTCATTGAGGTTGCCTTGTCTATTCGCAATTACATTATTATCGCATTAATTATAGGGATTATTGCTCAAATCCCCCAACTACAGCCACTGTTAGTATGGGATCGCCAAGCAATACTTAATGGCGAGGTATGGCGGATCCTAACAGGAAATATTACCCACACCAATTGGATTCACCTCGCTATGAATGCGGGTGCATTTATTATTATCAGCTTTATTTTCCGCGCCCATTTTACACCGAGTTATTATAGCTTATTAATTTTAAGCATCAGTACCATCATAGGTTTAGGACTCTTTGCCACACAGATTACTTGGTATGCAGGGTTTTCAGGCGTATTACATGGCTTATTTGCATGGGGAGCGGTACGTGATATTCAAACTAAAACCAAAGGCGGTTGGTTGTTATTTGTCGGGCTCATAGCCAAGATAGGTTGGGAACAATGCTTTGGCGGCTCAGCAAGTTCAGCTGAATTAATAGGGGTACAAGTTGCCACTCAAGCCCATTTAATAGGGGCTATATCTGGTGCAATTATCGCGCTTGTCACAACCCGTAAAGCTTAAATAGTGCTCAATAAAAACGACAGGCGCTGGTGGCCTGTCGTAATAAATAAAGCCTATGTAATTATTCACTACAACTTAATGCGCTTACGATTTTTATCGACTGTTGACACACCAATACCTTTGACTTTTGCAAGATCATCAGCAGAAGCAAACTTGCCATACTTAATACGATATTGAATGATATTTTCAGCTTTATCCGGCCCGATTCCTACTAATAATTTATCAAGCTGTTCTGCATTGGCATCATTAATATTCACAATAATATCAATACCTTTATGCTGATCAGGATTGGCATAAGTTACAGGGGCTAATACCAATGTTCCCGCTACAACGATGGCTTTAAACAGCTGATATTTTATTGTCATGTTCATTCTATCCCTTTTGAAAGTGAATACGAATAATATGCAATTAAACTCTCATTGTAATGGTAATGGCTATTTTATAGTTAAAAAAAAGACGGGTCGCACAAGGCGACCCGTCTGTTTACATTACAATTTCAATTAATCTTTCGATGCGTCTTGCATTGGGTAGCTAATCTCAGCTGATTCACGCAATGTTTTTAGCGTCGCAGCTAGATCTTCTTGAGCAAACATCTGCCCAATTTGCTCTGCAAACTGACCATTTACTTTTTCGCCAGCCAACTTCATGTTAACAACTTTATCAAGCGCGATGATTTCAACATTACCGTTGTTATCACGAGCCATACCGTAAGTTGCTTTACCTGCCGTTGGTTTAGGTAAACCAAATGCGACATTTGAAATGTTTGCATTTGGGCCTGAACGATTGATTGTTTGTTCGCCAGAGAAGCTGAAGCCATCTTTAGCAACAATATCATTCTTACCTTTACGAAGATCAGCGATGATCTCATCAGCTTTAGCTTGTGCTTGTTGTTCACCTTTTTGGTTCGCAACCAATGCATTCACCTTAGCAGCAACCTCTTTAAACGGTAATACAGCTTCAGCTCGCGCATCATCAACACGTACCACAACCACATGCTCAGGACCCACTTCAATCACGTCAGAGTTCATACCATCATCATGAACTTCAGGGCTCTGTAGTGTTTCTTGAACTTGCTTATTAGCCAACACGCCTTTTTCAGCCGCTGGTGTGATGTAACCTGTGTTAATAATTTTCGCATCAACAGCTTCAGCTGCAGCGTCAAGTGAATCTGGAGATTCAAACGCCACTTCAGCTAGCTTACTTTTCAGCTTATAGAACTCGTCAGCCGATTGCTGTTGTTGTAATTCAGCAACAATTTTTGCTTTAACATCAGCAAATGGTTTTACTTTTCCAGGTTTAATACCATCAAGTAAAATGATGTGGTAGCCAAATGATGACTTCACAAGGCCAGACATATCACCAGGCTTAGCAAGTGCAAAAGCTTCTTGCTCAAATGCTGGATCCATCATGCCTTTAGTGAACCACTCTAATTTACCGCCATCTTTAGCACTGAACGTATCATCAGATGATTGCTTAGCAACTTCAGCAAAGTTAGCGCCGCTCTGTAGCTTCGCCAGTAATGCTTCAGCTTTCGCTTTAGCCGCTGTTGTATCGCCTTTAATTAAGATGTGGCTAACTTCACGCTCTTCAGCAGAGCTAAACTTAGCTTGGTTATCTTTGTAGTATGTTTCAGCAGCTTGCTCTGATACTTTAATATCTTTAGTTAAGCCTTTATCTGATAGCTCGATGTAAGATACTTTGATTTGTGCAGGTCGAGTGAACAAGTTTGGATTTTGGTCGTAAAAATCTTGCGCTTCTTTATCGGTAACTTTTACTTTTTGAGTAAAGTCAGCAAGGTTCAGCGTTAATGTACGAACAACACGTTGTTGTGATTCAAGCTTACGCAACTCATCAGCTTCATCAGCTAACACAAAGTCACTGCCTTGTAATGCTGAAAGGAATTGCTGACGTAGCATATCTTTACGGATCGTTTCTGCAAACTGATCAGGCGTAAAACCAGCACGACGTAAAGCCATGTTGTATTGCTCGTTATTGAAAACACCATTAACGGCAAATGCAGGCATCGCAAGAATTTCTTGTTTTACTTGTGCATCGCTAACACTAAGACCAAGTTTATTTGCACGTTGTTGAATAAGTTCATCATTCACCATACGATCTAATACACTTTGACGGAATTGCTTCACATAAGCAGGATCGCTCATCAAAGTTGAAAAATAATCGCCCATACGCTGTTGCATACGGTTACGCTCATTTTGATAAACTTGCTCAAACTGACGCTGGCTAATATCTTTACCATTAATCTTTGCTGCAACTTGCTCATTTCCACTCGCCAGATAACTGCCGACGCCAGCAAATACAAAAGATAAAATAATTAGGCTTAGAATAATCTTAACCCAGATGCTGTTAGCGCCTTCGCGCAATCGCTCCATCATAATCTGCCGTCTCTCCTACTGTTCGATCTGGCTCGGTTTCGAACTACTATCAAATTAATGCACACTGCTACTGACATCACCATGATGACTGCACCATACTATTTACTACATGTTATATAACAACAACTGAATAGCTACTGCTATATCGATACTCGGTTTTAATTAACTTAGCTTTATCAATATAGATAACCTATGGCCGATAAGCCACATACAGCACTGAGAATTGTTACATAAACGCAATTAAACAACGCTATGATGAATATCACACAAGATATTTGTCGTAGTCTGTTGCTATGAGGCTATTTTAAGTAAAAAAAACGCATCAACCGATGCGCTTTGATTGTACCGAGTGAGTATACCCTTTCCGGTAGCAATTTTTAAGCCATGAAAACATGACAAAATACTGGCACAACGGCCAATATTTTTTAGTTTACAGAATCTTTAAGCGCTTTACCTGGTTTAAAACCAGGAACTTTTGCAGCTGCAATTTGAATCTCTGCACCTGTTTGTGGGTTACGGCCAGTACGTGCAGCACGCTCACGAACAGAAAAAGTACCAAAACCAACTAATGCAACTTGATCACCGCTTTTTAGGGTTTCAGTTACAGTTTCAATGAAGGCATCAAGAGCACGGCCAGCAGATGCTTTAGAAATATCAGCACTTTCTGCGATTTTATCAACTAGTTGAGTTTTGTTCACAATTAGATCCTCTGAATGAACCTTGATTACCACGCGGTAGTTAAGTCTGTACTCGCATAAAGGGTAATCAAGTAAAAAACATTATTACTTTGATAGATCATGATAAATAACTATCAAAGCTTAAAATTAGTTCGCATAATGCGGATTAGATGTACCTTATAGCCACACAAAAAAACGCTGACAAGTTTTTTAATCTTGAAAGCGTTTTTTCTTTAACTAATTTAGCTCTAGGTCACTATTTTGTACATTGACTAACTCAATGCCTGTCGGATTATTCTGCAATGCCAACATTAACACTTCATCAATCCAACGTACTGGACGCACTTCCAAATCAGCAATAACATTCTCTGGAATTTCTTCTAGATCACGTTCGTTCTCTTTTGGAATTAATACCGTCTTAATGCCGCCACGGTGTGCTGCTAGCAACTTCTCTTTCAAGCCACCAATCGGCAATACTTCGCCACGTAACGTGATTTCACCCGTCATCGCAACATCAGCACGTACAGGGTTACCTGTTAAGCTTGAGACCAAGGCTGTACACATAGCGATACCCGCACTTGGGCCATCTTTAGGTGTTGCACCTTCAGGTACGTGAACATGGATATCACGTTTTTCGTAGAAATCACTCGCAATGCCTAAACGTTCAGCACGACTACGTACCACTGTCATTGCCGCCTGAATAGACTCTTGCATTACATCACCTAAAGAACCGGTGTAGGTTAGCTTACCTTTGCCCGGCATAGATTCAGTTTCGATAGTTAATAAATCACCACCAACTTCTGTCCATGCAAGACCTGTCACTTGACCAACTCGGTTGCTTTCGTCAGCTTTGCCGTAATCACAACGCTGTACACCTAAGTAATCTTTAAGATTATCTTGGCTAATCGATACGTGCTTAATGTCTTTGTTTAATAAAATTTCTTTCACCGCTTTTCGGCATAGTTTAGAAATTTCACGCTCAAGACTACGTACACCCGCTTCACGAGTATAGTAACGAATAATCCCCATTAATGCTGAGTCTTCAATCGTTAACTCGCTCGGCTTTAATCCATTACGTTGAATTTGCTTCTCAAGTAAATGATTTTTCGCAATGTTCAGTTTTTCATCTTCGGTATAACCAGAAAGACGGATCACTTCCATACGATCAAGCAATGGCCCTGGAATATTCATTGAATTCGAGGTTGCCACAAACATGACATCAGATAAGTCGTAGTCAACTTCTAAGTAGTGATCGTTAAATGAACTATTCTGCTCAGGATCTAAAACTTCAAGTAATGCTGAAGCGGGATCGCCACGCATATCAGAAGACATCTTATCAATTTCATCCAATAGGAACAGTGGGTTTTTCACTTCCACTTTTGCCATCTTCTGAATCAACTTACCCGGCATTGAACCAATGTAAGTACGGCGATGACCACGGATTTCCGCTTCATCACGTACACCACCTAATGCCATGCGCACGTATTTACGTCCGGTTGCAGCAGCAATAGATTGACCTAACGAGGTTTTACCCACACCAGGAGGACCGACAAGACAAAGAATTGGTCCTTTAAGCTTGTTAACACGGCTTTGCACTGCGAGATATTCAAGAATACGTTCTTTAACCCGCTCTAAACCGTAGTGATCGGCGTTAAGAATTTCTTCAGCTTTAGCAAGATTCTTCTTCACTTTAGAACGCTTATGCCAAGGCACGCTTAACATCCAATCGATGTAACCACGTACAACAGTCGCTTCAGCAGACATCGGTGACATCATCTTTAACTTTTGCAGCTCTTGCTCAGTTTTTTCACGTGCTTCAGCTGGCATCTTTGATGCTTCAATCTTAAGCTTTAACGCTTCAAATTCATCTGGTGCATCGTCAAGCTCACCCAACTCTTTCTGGATAGCTTTCATTTGCTCGTTAAGATAGTACTCGCGCTGACTTTTCTCCATCTGCTTTTTAACGCGTCCACGGATACGTTTTTCAACTTGCAGCAGATCGATTTCAGATTCCATCATTGCCATCAAGAACTCTAAACGCTCTGTGATATCAACAATTTCAAGCACTTTCTGCTTATCCGCTAATTTCAATGGCATGTGCGCAGCGATGGTATCAGCCAAACGCGCAGCATCATCAATGCCATTTAGCGATGTTAAGACTTCAGGTGGAATCTTTTTATTTAGTTTGATGAACCCTTCAAACTGACTTATCGCAGTTCGAACGAGAACTTCTTGCTCACGCTCATCCATTTCTGGCGTAACCAAAAACTCAGCATTTGCAGTAAAAAACTCATCATCAGTTAGATCTTCAACCTTGGCACGCTGTTGGCCTTCAACCAACACTTTTACCGTACCATCAGGTAGTTTCAATAATTGAAGAATCGTTGCAACTGTACCAACATCATAAAGATCAGTGATCGACGGTTCGTCTGTGGCTGCTTCTTTTTGAGCGACCAACAGAATCTGTTTATTGTTTTCCATTGCCGACTCTAGGCAACGAATTGATTTTTCCCGGCCCACAAACAATGGAATAACCATATGAGGGTATACCACTACATCACGTAGAGGTAGAACCGGGATCTCAAGGCGCTCAGAACGCTCCAGGTTCATATTCTTCTCTCTTCCTGTCCAGACTAATCGTATTAAATAACTTGGCTGGATACAGCATAGTTACTTAATACGATTAGAGTTAGCTTATATTGAGTATATGGGGGTAAAGCATCAAGTTTCAATGTATGAAATGTCAGAAAATAAAAAAGGAGGCAAAAGCCTCCCTTTTTTAGCTTTTATGTGCAGATGTTGAGCACTTACTCAGCACTAGCCGCTTCTTGTGGTTCTGTATTTTCGAAAATCAGTAATGGTTCTGACTCACCGTTAATTACAGACTCATCAATCACAACTTTACTGATACCTTCTAGAGACGGAAGCTCATACATGGTATCAAGTAATACTGCTTCAACAATAGAACGCAGGCCACGAGCACCTGTTTTACGCTCCATCGCTTTTTTAGCAATAGCAATCAACGCATCATCGCGGAATTCTAATTCAACGTTTTCAAGCGCTAACAATGCTGCATACTGTTTAGTAAGGGCATTTTTAGGCTCACGTAAAATTTGAACTAACGCATTTTGGTCAAGTTCGCCAAGTGTTGCAGTAACAGGTAGACGACCGATGAATTCAGGAATTAAACCGTACTTCACCAAATCTTGTGGTTCAACTTTCTTAAACAAATCACTTAATGTGTCTGTTTGATCTTTTGAACGAACATCAGCACCAAAACCGATACCTGTACCTGTTGCTACACGTTGCTCAACCACTTTATCTAGGCCGGCAAATGCACCACCACAGATAAATAGGATCTTAGAAGTATCAACTTGTAAGAACTCTTGTTGAGGATGCTTACGACCACCTTGTGGTGGCACAGAAGCAACGGTACCTTCGATTAGCTTCAGCAATGCTTGCTGAACGCCTTCGCCTGATACATCACGTGTAATTGATGGATTATCCGACTTACGTGAAATCTTATCAATTTCATCGATGTAGACAATGCCGCGCTCGGCTTTAGCTACGTCGTAATCACATTTTTGTAGCAACTTCTGAATGATGTTTTCAACGTCTTCACCAACATAACCTGCTTCAGTTAATGTTGTTGCATCAGCCATTGTAAATGGAACATCAAGCATACGCGCTAGTGTCTCAGCTAATAATGTTTTACCACTACCAGTTGGACCAATAAGTAGGATGTTACTCTTACCTAATTCAACGCCATCACTATTCTTATCGCCATTACGTAGACGCTTATAGTGATTGTATACAGCAACAGCCAACACTTTTTTAGCGTGTGATTGACCGATGACATAATCATCTAAGTTGTCACGAATTTGTTGTGGTGTCGGCAGCTCGTCGCTATCGCTTTTCGTCATTACTTCTTTTATTTCTTCGCGAATAATGTCGTTGCATAAATCAACGCACTCATCACAAATATAAACAGAAGGACCGGCAATTAGCTTGCGAACTTCATGCTGACTTTTGCCACAGAAAGAGCAGTAAAGTAGCTTGCTACTACTTCCCTCTTTGCGCTTATCTGTCATTCGCTAACCTCTTTTATTGGGGTATCCCATCATTGTCTTGTCTTGAGTGTATAACAAGTCGACTTATTTTGCTTTACTAAACCCGCATCGCGAATTGCAAAATAAAACAGTTTAGTCACGCTTACTCAATACAGCATCAACAAGACCGTACTCTACTGCCTGATCTGCAGACATAAAGTTATCACGATCTGTATCACGCTCAATAATTTCTAATGGTTGACCAGTATGTTCAGCCAATAAGCCATTCAAACGTTGTTTAATCGTTAGAATTTCTTGTGCATGGATTTGAATATCCGATGCTTGACCTTGGAAGCCACCTAGTGGTTGGTGGATCATGACGCGAGAGTTAGGTAGACAATAACGCTTACCTTGAGCACCGCCAGCCAATAGGAATGCACCCATTGAACATGCTTGGCCCATACATACTGTACTAACATTTGGTTTAATAAACTGCATGGTGTCATAGATAGACATGCCCGCTGTTACTGAACCGCCTGGAGAGTTAATGTAAAGGAAAATGTCTTTGTCTGGATTCTCTGACTCCAAAAATAGCAACTGGGCTACAACTAAGTTAGCCATATGATCTTCAACCTGACCGGTTAAGAAAATCACACGCTCTTTTAGGAGACGGGAATAAATATCGTAAGAACGCTCACCACGAGAAGTCTGCTCGACCACCATCGGTACCAGCGCATCCATAATCGGTGACATGCCGTTTTGTGCTTGGTAGCTCATAATCTTATTTCCCTAAAATAAATGGCCCGAATGAAAATATTCACACGGACCATTGTTAGCAGAAGACTTGAGATAATGTCAAATCTCTACAGCAATTTCAGTAAATTAAGCAGCAGGATTCATTAGATCGTTGAAGCTAACTTCTTTATCTGAAACCTGAGCTTTAGCTAGAAGTGCATCAATTGCTTGCTCTTCTAGAGCAACGTTGCGCATATTATTCATTAGCTGCTCGTTGCTTGCGTAGTATTTAACTACTTCTGTTGGATCTTCGTATGCAGAAGCCATTTCAGCGATGATTGCGTTAACACGCTCTTCGTCTGCTGTTAGTTCTTCAGCTTTAATTACTTCACCAACTAATAGACCAACAACTACACGACGCTTAGCTTGCTCTTCGAACAATTCACGTGGTAGTTCAGGCATGTTCTTAGCATCGCCGCCAAAACGTTGTGCTGCTTGCTTACGTAGTGCTTCGATTTCTTGATCGATAAGTGCTGCAGGAACAGTGATGTCATTTTGCTCAACAAGACCGTTAAGAACTTGATCTTTAATGCGGCCTTTAACAGCTTGCTTAAGTTCACGTTCCATGTTCTTACGAACTTCAGTCTTAAGACCTTCAACAGAACCGTCTTCAACACCAAACTTAGCAACAAACTCTTCAGTTAGTTCAGGTAGCTGTTGTGCTTCAACTTTGTGAAGAGTGATAGCAAATACTGCTGACTTACCTTTTAGGTTTTCTGCATGGTATTCTTCAGGGAAAGTTACTTCTACAGTAAACTCTTCGCCTGCTTTATGACCAACAACACCTTCTTCGAAACCAGGGATCATACGACCTTGGCCCATAGCAAGTGCGAAACCTTCAGCTTTACCGCCGTCGAATTCTTCGCCATCGATAGTACCAACGAAATCGATAGTTACACGGCTATCAGCTTCAGCTGCTGCTTCAACGTCAGTCCAAGTAGCTTGTTGCTTACGTAGTGTATCTAGCATGCCGTCAACGTCAGCATCAGTTACTGTAACAACTGGCTTCTCAACAACAACTTTGTCTAGACCAACTAGTTCGATTTCAGGGAAAACTTCAAAAGAAGCTTTAAATACTAGATCTTTGCCTTCAGCCATTTCTACTGGAGTAAAAGTTGGCGCGCCTGCTGGATTAATCTTTTCTTTAACGATAGCTTCGATAAAGTGGCGGTGCATTACTTCACCTAGGATGTCTTGACGTACAGAAGCGCCAAACATTTTAGCAACCATCTTCATTGGTGCTTTACCTGGGCGGAAACCGTCGAAACGACGAGTTTTAGCAATTTTACGTAGTTCAGCAGCAACAGCATCTTCGATGTTTGCAGCAGGAACTGTAATAGTTAGGTGGCGTTCTAGACCTTCAGTGGTTTCAACGGTAACTTGCATTATATTTAACCTCAAAACTTACTCAGCTTTTCTGAGTGGTGTTGCCGAACAGCCATTTACTGACGGTGGCATCCTTTCATGTTACAGCTCGAAAACCATAACGCCTAAATTCTTTCATCAAGATTCTGATAGTAGGTCACCTACTTATCAGAGCGCGCTATTATAACGACACGTAAGCGTGACGTCGAGGTAGATACCTTTAAACGCGAGCGATCTCTTTAACTGCCTTACAAGATAGGGGCTAGAAATATCATTTCAAGGGGAAAAATGAAAATAATCGCTTTAAAACCCTTTTTTTTGGTTTAAATGTCGGAAAAACGAGCTAATTAGGAAAAATTTCAACAATAGTAGAATAGAAAAATAGTCGTGAAATAGATCTAATACTAGAAAATAAGAGATTGATGAATCAAAGAAATGATAATGAAGAGAAGAGATGGTACGCCCTGCAGGATTCGAACCTGCGACCACATCCTTAGAAGGGACGTGCTCTATCCAGCTGAGCTAAGGGCGCATCATTGTGTAGCAAGGAGCTACGAGGCAGGATTATACGTAGCTGTAAGGTAAGGTCAATCCCTTTACTCTATTTTTCCGATATCAAATGGCTAACTGGTTAAATATACAACAAAAACACCCTGTTTAAGCAAATATTTCAAGCAAACCACGTCAAACATTCCTCCTCTTCCCTACTGATAATTTCTTTCGGCAACATTCTTTTTATTCGTCATTATTTACTCTTACCTTAATTCTTGATTCAATTTCAATATATTATCAAATAGCAAACGTTTGCTTAATGGTAATTACATTTGTAATCTGCCACAATATCAGCGTTGATACGTTAACCAACACAACAAAGGATCACCATGAGCGCTCAAATTATTGATGGGAAAATCATATCCCAAACTGTACGACAAGAAGTTGCTGCAAGAGTCAAAGCTCGCACCGATGCCGGATTACGCGCACCTGGGTTAGCGGTTGTTCTCGTAGGTCAAGATCCTGCCTCGCAGATTTACGTTGGTAGTAAACGCAAAGCGTGTGAAGAAGTTGGCTTTATTTCAAAATCATACGATTTACCCAGCACAGCATCTGAGCAGCAATTACTCGATTTGATTGATGAACTCAATCAAGACCCCACAATGGACGGTATTCTCGTGCAATTACCGCTACCTGCGGGTATGGATAGCACACGAATTCTTGAACGCATCGATCCAGAAAAGGATGTTGATGGCTTCCACCCTTATAATGTCGGCCGTCTTAGCCAGCGTATTCCTAAATTACGCTCATGCACTCCAAAGGGTATTATCACGCTTCTTGAACGTTATAATATTGAAGTGCGCGGTAAGCATGCCGTGATTGTTGGCGCATCAAACATTGTTGGACGCCCAATGACATTAGAGCTATTACTAGCAGGAGCAACGACAACAACCTGCCATCGCTTTACGCAAGATCTTGAAGGTCACATTCGCCAAGCTGATATATTGGTCGTCGCTGTCGGTAAACCTAATTTCATTCCTGGAGATTGGATTAAACCTGGCGCAACAGTGATTGATGTAGGTATTAATCGCCTTGAAAATGGCAAATTATGTGGGGATGTTGAATTTGATGTTGCTTGTCAACGTGCAAAGCATATTACACCAGTTCCGGGTGGTGTAGGACCAATGACGGTAGCAACCTTAATTGAGAATACGTTGCTCGCCTGTGAACAATACCATTCAGCATAAACACATGAGCGAACAACAATAGCGTATGATGGGATATACAAAAGCGAGTAGCAACATACTCGCTTTTTTATTGCTATTATTCTTTGTTTTTTACTAAATCAGTATTCTCTACACTGACTTTTACTTGTTTACCCAGCAAATTAATCAGCATAAATGAGCGTTTCTCACCATCAGGCTCATGATAAATAGCGTCAAGACCTTTAAATTTACCTTGCTCTAAGACTAATTTATCCCCCTGCTGAGGTAATGATTCAAACATATCTTTATATGAATCATTATCTTCATTAAGCATCAAATTATAAACAAGCTCTTCGCTAACAATTTGTGGCATTGCCCCCTGACGAATAAAATCTGCGACCCCACGCGTTGAACGTACCGTCGTGAAACTTAATTGTTCAGGATCAAAAGTAACAAAAACATAGCTTGGGAATAACGGCTCATAGCATTCACAACGTTTACCACGAACAATTTTTTCTACCACAACCTGAGGGTAATAACATTCAGCCCCTTGACGATCAAGATTGATCACTGCGCGTTCTTGTTCACTACGCTTACAATAAAGTAGATACCAATCTTTCATTATCAACCCCAATAAAATCTTAACTTTTATTAGTATATACAAAATTAATACTGATTTACATCTCTCACCTTTTACCTCGATTTTAGGATGGCATAGTGCCTTTATATTCTATGGCTATAGGTTTAAACGATATTATTGGCTAATATTCACCACTGAAATTGTAACATACATGAATATTCCCAACTGATGATATAAGCGACCAATATAAGACTCAAAAACAATATAAAAAGCTAATTTTAAAAGACAGAATAGTGTAAGATACAGCTCTGCATGATGAAATTTGATTTTTCATAACTGAGCAATAAATACACAATCGCTTATTTATCAGCTTCTTATAATGTTTTATTATTGTTCGTTAAATGTAAAAACTTGCAGTTAAATATATTGTGCTTTATAAACCTACATGAATGAGCAAACACACACTAATTAAAATAAAATAGAGAATCCTATGAGTCATAATAGTAGTGGTACCCTTCTGGGCCACCCAAAAGGCTTGTTCCTTTTATTTGGAACAGAGCTATGGGAACGCTTTTCTTATTACGCAATGCGAGCAATTCTGGTTTTATATCTAACAGATAAAACCATTGATGGCGGTCTTGGGTGGACCACAGAAGAAGCGCTTAACTTATACGGTATCTACACTGGCTTAGTTTACTTTACTCCTCTTATTGGTGGTTGGGTTGCCGACAACATTTTAGGTCAACGTCGCTCCATTATTATTGGTGGCGTATTGATGGCTATTGGTCAATTTACGCTAGCCCTACCTCACAGCGTTGTTGATCCCCATGCTGTTACCGCTTTCTATGTTGGTTTAGCGTTCCTTATTGTGGGTAATGGTCTATTTAAACCAAATATTTCAACTATGGTAGGTGACTTATACCCTGAAGGTGATAACCGTCGTGATGGTGCTTTCACTATTTTCTACATGGGTATTAATATTGGTTCACTACTAGCAGGTGTTATTGCAGGTACAGCATCTGCTGTCTATGGCTGGAAAGCTGGCTTCCTATGCGCAGGCGTAGGTATGTTAATGAGTTTATTAATTCAAGTTTTCTTTGCTCAACGTTACCTAGGTGATATCGGTACTGTACCGGCAGCTGTACGTGACGCGGCAAATAATGCTAGCGGCAAAAAAGAACCACTAACGAAAATTGAACGTGATCGTTTAAAAGTAATTTTGGTAATGTGTACTTTTGTTATCGTATTCTGGGCAGGCTTTGAACAAGCTGGCGGCCTAATGAATATTTACTCTCAAGAATACACTAACCGTATGATTGGTAACTTTGAAGTACCAGCAGCATGGTTCCAATCACTGAACCCATTCTTCATTATTCTATGTGCACCATTGCTTGCTGCATTATGGGTTAAAATGGGTAAAAGTGAGCCAAATTCACCGGTTAAATTTGCGTTAGCAATGTTCTCTCTTGCACTGGGTTTTGCTTGTATGATCGGTGCTGCGCTAGAACAAAATGGCGACGTAACTGTTAAAACATCAATGATGTGGCTAGTCGGTGCATACTTCTTCCATACAATTGGTGAGTTATGTCTATCACCAATTGGTCTATCAATGGTAACGAAATTAGCACCATTACGTCTTGCGTCATTAATGATGGGTGCATGGTTTGGTGCTAACGCCATTGCAAACTACATTGCAGGTGTTGTTGGTGCAAGTATCGGTCAAGCAGGCCCACTTGCTATCTTCTCTGGTATTGCAATTACAGCGGTTGTTGCAGGTGTATTACTGCTGTTGTTCTCTAACAAGCTTATCTCGTGGATGCACGGCGCTGAAGGCGCAGCTTATAACGATGACAATGATACTAAACCACAACCAGCAAATGCTTAAGTTGTGATGTGAAATAAAAAAGGGGATGCCATGCATCCCCTTTTTGTTTGTCTTATTTTTACTAACAGATATTCGTTTAGGTAACCGTTTCAAAGTTAACACTAAAATTAGCATGATTAATATCACAAAGAGACAATCGACCACCAATATCAGACATGGGTAAAATAACGAGTGGATTATCACAAGCTCGATCCCCTAACCATTGTCCTGCAGCTATCATTGCACATTGCTCACCCACTTGTAGCTTTCCGCCAAGCCCTGCTGCAATAAGATGTAATTGTTTCTCAGCTAAATTGAAAACACCAAATAAGCCTTTTACTGGTGTAGCGTAACCTGAATATTGCAAACCTAACTCGATTTGAGCCACTAAATGCTGCACACTGCTTAGATAGTTACCTTGCTGACGTAAGAAGTCGTTAAAACAAGCTCTGATCAATAATGCAGTCGCAGTGCTATTTTCACCACCAGAGCTAGTATCAACCATATAGAACGCCAACTGGCCATCAATCAACCAGATATAATCAAAGATAACCGGTGAGATCTCAGCTGCTTGTAACGCCCGATAACTCAGTTTCCAACGTCCGTAACGAGATTGAAGATCAGGCATTAACCCCATTAATAATTCACGGGCAGCCTGAGGATTATTTTTTAACTCTGAAATATGCCATTGTAGTTCTTCTTCAACTAACCCTGAATCATCGCCATCGATAACCCAGCGTTGAGAAAAATCCTGTTGCTTTTGTCGTGCACTGTCTTGCATTTTTAATACAGAAATAATTGCTGATTTCAGTATCATAATATTATCAATCGGTTTAATTAAAAAATCTTTAACCCCTAACCGTAATGCTTGAGCAACATCCGTCATATTGCCCGTCCCCGAGATCACAATCACGGGTATCATTGGATACTGCAATGCCACTTCTTCAACAAACTCCATTCCGGTCATGACAGGCATCGACAAATCACATAATAATAAGTCTGGAATCTCGTCTTTCAGGGCTCTTAATCCAATCAGACCATCTTCTGCTTCTCGTACCTGACATCCTTGGCTATTTAAAAAGCCAACCAGCATAGTGCGAAACACAGGATCATCTTCTACGATAAGTATGTTTTTCCCTTTAAGCAAAAGTATCTCCTTTTTCATGACTACGTCTATGAGTGTATAAGCTAAAGTTAGCAACACCAACTACGATCACCAAATTTTATAATGGGCTCTTATTTCAAGAACACACTATCACTAAGCATAGAGAATAATTAGCAGCTTATAACGGTTTATATTTGCCACCAAAATAGTCACATCACAAAACATTTAATAAGCAAATAATAAATAACTCAAACTCAAACAAAAAATTTATAAAATATCCACCTCAGACCAATAAATATAGGGCCTAACATATTTTTATTAAAAATACATAACAAAAGGGGGTGATTTTGACTCGTTTTGTTATACAATTACCCATTATCAGTTTTCACAAATGACTTTGATATGAAACTTGACGATCTAAACCTATTCCGCATGGTTGTGGAAAATGGTAGTTATACCGCTGCATCACGCAAGACACAGGTACCAGTTGCGACGCTAACCCGCCGCATCCAAGCACTTGAAGAAGGCCTTAACATTCGCCTTTTAAATCGTCATGCTCGTAAGCTGTCGCTGACTGAAGCCGGTCAGAAGTTTTATCATGACTGTGCGCCATTGTTACAACAGCTACTTGATACCACTGAGCATATCAGTGAAGAGTGCAAAGGCGCTGCTGGTAAATTACGAATTGCTGCACCGACCAATATCACCAAGGTGATGTTACAGCCGTTGTTAACTGCATTTATGCAGGAACATCCAGCGATCAGTATTCAGTTATTTATGAGCAATGAACCCGATCAACTTGATCCAACCGACTGGGATGTTATGTTCCGTGTTGGTCCTCAACGCGATTCAACGCTTATTGCACGTCGTATTAACGAAGTAAAAGATATTCTAGTCGCAAGTCCTGATTATCTTAAGAAAAACCCAGAACCTAAGCATGCTCAGGATCTACATGAACATACGCTATTAAAAGGTAATCCGCTGTTACGCTGGCGTTTAACCAACCAAAATGGCGAAACAGTTACAATCAACGAGCGCGCACGCTTTGAAGCAAGTGAACTCAATGTAATTCGTAAAGCATGTAGTGCAGGTCTTGGTATTACACTGATGCCAAACGTAATGTTAGAAAAATACATTGCCGCTGGTGATGTGGTACAGGTACTTAAAAACTGGTCAGCTAACCCACGTGACGTATATTTGATTTATAACCACCGTGATTACCAACCAGAAAAACTACGTCTATTTATTGATTTTGCAAGTCATTACTTTGATCTTGAAAAACACTAATTAGAATTAGTTTCCTCAAAAAAAACAGAGAAAAATGCCGCCAAATAATTAGGAGCGGCATTTTCATTTGTTGTTATTTATAACAGCCTTACCCATAATTTTTGTACGTTGCATTTTATTATTCTGCATTAGTATTTAAAGCATTCTCACGCCAGCATTATCTCTGTTGTTTCATCATCTTGTTTTGCGATCACCTTCATCACTCATAACAGATTTAATAAGTGCACCTAGCATCAACAAAACTGGCACAAACGAAAACACACCAACAAAAAAGCGATGGTGATCAAACCATCGCTTTGTCGTGTTCGTTACTGTGACTTAACAAATAAAATCACATACCTTCGTTATACAACTCAAGGCTAGCTAAATCTTGTTGTAATTCAGACTGTAATTTTGAATCTTCATTACGTAACGCATCAAGATAATCAAGATATTGTTGATCGACATCGCCTGTCACATAACTGCCATTAAAGACCGATGTTTCAAATAGCGTAATGTCAGGATTACCTTCGGCTACCGCTGCCACTAAATCACTTAAATCTTGAAAAATCAGGCCATCAGCGCCAATCAATTTACCGATTTCATCCACTTCACGACCATGTGCAATTAACTCATTAGCACTTGGCATATCAATACCGTAGACATTTGGGAAACGAACTTCAGGTGCGGCTGATGCTAAATAGACTTTATTCGCTCCTGCATCACGAGCCATCTCAATAATCTGCTCTGATGTAGTACCACGCACAATCGAATCATCCACCAGCAATACGTTTTTATCTTTAAATTCAGAACGAATCGCATTTAACTTACGACGCACAGATTTACGACGCATCTGCTGGCCTGGCATGATAAAGGTACGGCCAACATATCTATTTTTAACAAACCCTTGGCGATAAGGCTTATCCAACGTACGCGCGATTTCCAGCGCACTATCACATGAGGTTTCAGGAATAGGGATCACCACATCAATATCAATGTCAGCCCACTCGCGCTTAATTTTTTCACCTAGCTTAGTGCCCATCGCTAAACGCGCACCATACACTGACACTTTATCGATAAAGGAATCTGGGCGGGCAAAATAGACAAACTCAAACACACATGGATTAAGCTGTGGGTTAAGTGCGCATTGCTGCGTGTAAAGCTCACCATTAAAAGTGATATAAATCGCCTCACCAGGGGACACATCACGCATAAAATCAAAACCAACCGCATCCAATGCCACTGATTCTGACGCAACCATATACTCAATTTGGCCGTTTTCTTCACGTTTACCTAAACACAATGGACGAATACCATTAGGATCACGAAAAGCAATTAAACCATGGCCAATAACTAGAGCAACAACCGCATAAGCTCCTTTTACAATATTATGGACATCGCTTACTGCTTTAAATATATCGTTCGGACTAATGGGATAAGTTTGGCTCTGTGCTAATTGGTTCGCCAGCACATTCAGTAAAATTTCCGAATCAGAGGTGGTATTCACATGACGCTTAGTTTGTTCAAACAAGGTTTCTCGAATATCCGCCGCATTGGTTAAATTACCATTGTGCGCTAAAGAAATACCATAAGGAGAGTTAACATAAAACGGTTGCGCTTCTGAAACACTAGAGCTCCCTGCCGTTGGGTAACGCACATGTCCAATACCCACATTACCTTGTAAGCGCTGCATATGTTTAGCTTCAAAGACATCACGAACTAAACCATTCGCTTTACGCAGACGGAAACGATTGCTTTCTAAGGTACAAATACCCGCAGCATCTTGGCCGCGATGCTGTAACACTGTAAGTGCATCATAGATAGACTGGTTTACCGGGGTAGATCCCACGATTCCAACAATACCACACATTCCCTTAATCCTCGTTCTGCATAAAATAACAGCTGCTAACATTACTGCTTATTACAATAACGTCAGCAACCGCAGTTAATCTTGCACTATTTAATGCTATGTAAAAAACTAGAGCTTTCTTTGATATATTCGAAGAACCATTCTATTACTGCACCAAATTGAGGTATTAACTCAGATTTCTTCCACCACTCTGAGCTAGATAACCCGGTAAAGGTGTCAGTAAAGAACAATACCGCAGCGACAATAAGCACACCACGAACCGCACCAAAAACAACCCCTAGAACACGATCAGTACCTGATAAACCAGTTTTTTGTACTAATTGACCGATAACATAGTTCACCACTGCACCAACAATCAGTGTCGCAATAAACAGCACGGCAATCGCACTACCATTACGCAACATCTTGTCATTGAAGTTAGTAAAATAAACCGCCAATTCAGTATAAAAATTACTTGCGACAAAAAACGCAGTAAACCAAATCACTAATGACAGTGCTTCTTTAACAAAACCACGGACCAAACTTACCATTGCTGAAAAGCAGATCACGCCCAGTATTACATAATCAATCCAGATCATTTTTGTTATTGCTCGTTTTGTTGATGGGTATTCTAACAGAAAAAACGCTTACGCAAACGTTTACCTAAGGATTTATTGCATCAAATCGGTTCAATTTACCGTTTAGACCCGTAATTTTTTTCAATTCCGCAATTTGACCAGCTAGCTTCGCTTTTGATACATCAGGACCAACAACAACCTTTACATATTGACCAGGTTTAGCATTACGCGGAATTAATTGTGCTTGATAACCATTCAAACGCAGTTTTGCAATTAAAGCATTGGCGTTGTCAAAATTACCAAAAGTACCCATTTTAATTACCCAAGCTGAACTTGTTGTAACGGGTGTTTTTATTACAGGTTTTGGTTTTTCAACCGGTTTCACAGTAGGTTTTACTACCGGCTTAACAGCAACTGTTTTTTCAACCACGGGTTGTGGCTCAGCTGACGGTTGATTATCAGATTCAATGGTATAGGTTTCATCACCAGATGAGGTTGACGTTTGTGTATCCGTCGTCGCAACAACGGGCTCTTGAGGCAACACAACATTTGCATTTTCAGGCTCAGGAATCGTTTTAGCTTCACTTTCGCCTCCCATTTTTGGCTGTAATGGGATACTTGCAAACTCTTCTTTATAATGTTCTTTCTTGCCATCGAAAAAATCGGGTAGAAAAATAACACCTACCGCGACTAAAATAATGGTTCCAATTAGTCGATTTTGAAATTGACTCGCCACAATGACTCCTGTTGGTATCTAAACGAGAACACTGCACAATCACAATGTGCTCTCTTCACGTTCTACAACTTTAAATGAGTGGTTATTTGACCGACAGTGTAAAACGAGCCAAACACGATTACCACATCGTCAGCCCCTGCTTGTGTTAATGCTTGGTCAAATGCTAACTCAGGACACTCAAATCCACGACATCCTGTTGGTAAATGCAACAAAATCTCATCAGCAACCGCAGCACGAGGTCCAGTTAATGACGCCGGATACCAATAATCAACACTGTCACGCATAGCGGCAACGGTAGCGGCAATGTCTTTATCATGCAGCATTGCAACCACAGCATGGACTTTGTTTTTACCTTGTTGTGCTTTAATAGTGGCTAGTTGGGTCGCAAAATATTGTGCAGAATGTGGATTATGTGCCACATCCATAATAATTAATGGCTGTTCACTTACCCGCTGCATCCGCCCGGGTAAACGTGCATTACGCAAACCATCAACAATATTTTGATCGCTAATATCGAGCTCAGTGACCGACAACGCCATTAATGCTGTCGCAGCATTGGGTAAAGGCAGTTGTGGTAAAGGCAAGTCCGTCAGCGCAAAAGCACCAGATTGCCACTGCCAACGATCACCCTCAACATGATAATCAAACTGATAACCCACTTGGTAAAGCTCAGCACCAATATCATCAGCATGTGCCGGCACTGTTGCTGGCGGATGTGGCTGTCCACAAATCGCAGGCTTGCCACCACGAAAGATACCCGCTTTTTCATAACCAATAACATCAATGTTATCGCCAAGCCAATCAACATGATCAATTGCTAAGCTAGTGATCACACATACATCATGATCAACAATATTGGTCGCATCCAAGCGGCCACCTAAACCAACTTCTAATACCACCACATCAACTTGATGCTGCTTAAATAATGTCAGCGCAGATAACGTACCAAATTCAAATAAACTTAAACTGGTTTCACCACGTGCCGCCTCTACACTCGCAAATGCTTGGCAATGTTCACTATCATCAAGTTCTTGGTTGTTAATTCGTACTCGTTCGTTATAACGCACTAAATGAGGCGAACTATAAACCCCGACTTTATAACCAGCAGCCAATAGAATAGCTTCAAGCATGGCGCAGGTTGAGCCTTTACCATTGGTTCCCGCAACGGTGATCACACACGGAGCTGGCTTGATAAGCTCGGCACGTTGCGCGACTAAGCGAACGCGGTCAAGTCCTAAATCAATGGCGCTAGTATGAAGTTGTTCAAGATATTGTAGCCATGTTGAAAGCGCGGCTGTCGCTTGAGGAGGAGTCAATCCTGACATTGAAATCATTCACTTGTAGTAACGAACTGAATCATTAATTTACCACTGAATGCTAAAGAACTTAATCATCAAGGGTAATAAATTGCAGATTCGACCTAGAAAAAAAAATGCCACACTAATAATAATTCATTAGGGTGGCATTTATTAACATTAATCGTTGTGATTACTAAGCGTAAACCACTCTCGATTAAAGGCAATATTAGTCTTCTTTTTCTGCAGCGTTAGCAGCAGGTTGAGCCTCAGGCTTACTATCAACAGACACAACCAGCGGTGATGCTTGGTTCATCATTTTAGCCATTAAGCCTGCAATACGTTGACGCATTTCACGGCGGTCAACAATCATATCGATCGCACCATGCTCAAGCAAAAACTCACTACGTTGGAAGCCTTCTGGTAGCTTTTCACGTACGGTTTGCTCAATAACACGCTGGCCAGCAAAACCAATCAGTGCTTTTGGTTCACCAATATTGATATCACCTAGCATAGCAAGAGAAGCTGAAACACCACCCATTGTTGGGTCAGTTAATACAGAGAAGAACGGTAAACCTTTTGCAGATAAACGTTCTAATGCAGCACTGGTTTTCGCCATTTGCATTAATGACATTAGCGCTTCTTGCATACGAGCACCGCCACTGGCTGAGAAACACACCAATGGACAGTTCTTCTCAATAGCAGAATCAACTGCACGCACAAACTTAGCGCCAACAACCGATCCCATTGAGCCGCCCATAAAAGAGAATTCAAAGGCACAGGCAACAACAGGTAAACCAAGTAACTCACCGTTCATCGCAACTAAAGCATCTTTCTCACCGGTTGCTTTTTGGGCTGCATATAAACGATCTTTGTATTTCTTAGAATCACGGAATTTAAGCTTATCTTGTGGCTCTAATTCTGCTGCGATTTCCACTTGCGTATCAGCATCAAGAAATGTTTCAAGACGGCGACGTGCTTTCATACGCATGTGATGGTCACATTTAGGGCAAACTTCAAGATTGCGCTCGAGATCTGCGTGATACAGTACCTGATCACAAGACGTACATTTCGTCCAGACACCTTCAGGGATTGATACCTTACGCGAAGATACGATATTACTTTTCGTTAGAATCTTTTCAAGCCAGCTCATGAATGACCTTTCTTTTTTATTCTTCCGCCAATAATGACCGAAGAGACAAATTCATTAAATATTATCTACGATTAAAACATAATCTTATTAATCTGTAGATAAAAAACTGGTATTACCTTTATAAGTCTCTATGACATTTTGGAATAAAAACATCAAAAATCGTTAATAACAGTCATAACACGGTGAATTATTCACCAACTTTTTAGTCTGTATTAACGGTATCACTTACAAAAATAATGGACCTAAAGCCGAACGCGGCAAATTGTATTCTGCAGGATAATCAACATCGACTAAATACAAACCTGCTGATTTTGCTGTTGGCCCCGCAATTCGACGATCTTTTTGCTCAAGTACCCACTTGATCCAATCAGGTTGCTTCTCACCTTTACCCACTTTAATTAAGCTACCTGCGATGTTACGCACCATATGGTGCACAAACGCATTAGCTTTAATGTCGATAACGATGAAGTCACCTTTACGGGTTACGGTCAAATGCTCTAATCGACGCCACGGACTGCGTGACTGGCATTGGCTGGCACGAAATGAAGTATAGTCATGTTCACCAATTAAATATTGCGCGGCTTCATGCATTTTTGCTTCATCAAGATGACCATGGTAATGGCTAACACCGTGTTGGAAAATAGCCGGACGCACTGAATGATTGTAAATCACATAACGGTAGCGACGAGCGGTAGCAGAGAAACGTGCATGGAAATCTTCATTAACTTCATGTGCCCAACGAACAGCAATATCTTTAGGAAGGTATGCATTCACGCCCATGGTCCACGCGGCCATTTTACGTTCAATATCAACATCGAAGTGAACCACTTGTCCAGTACCATGAACACCAGTATCGGTACGCCCTGCACAAAAAACAGCAATCGGCTGATTAGCAATGTGTGACAACGCTTTTTCTAAACGCTCTTGAACACTATCCACATCGACTTGACGCTGCCAACCACAATATTTAGCACCATCGTATTCTATACCTAACGCTATTCGCATAATCTCACTTCGACTTAATTCAACATAAACACACAGGCGATGTTATTTAAGCGCCTGTTCAAAACAGAGGGTGAAGTATAGGGGATTTCGAGGGGTGAGGAAAGTAGGGACGAGGAAGAGCTAAAGATATCGAGTTTAGAGATTATTAGTGTCGAGACAGCCCAATATACGTGATCTCGGAAGGTGAGGCACGGAACTATCAGAGATCTACTCACCGCGTTATTGAGCCTTAAAGATACCAGTGAAAATAATAACTCTACAACGTGTGAATAGCAGATTCCCTATCGCCCTCGCGGGCATTCGCTGTAGGGAATGACGGGGTTGGGACGGACATTCACTGTAGGGAATAACGGATTGGGACGGGCATTCACTTAGCCCATTACCCGTCATCCCGGAAGTTGAGGTACGAAACTATCCGGGATCTACTCACCACGAGCTTGAGCCATAAAGACACCAGTGAAAATAATAACTCTACAACGCGCGAATAGTAGATTCCCTATCGCCCTCGCGGGCATTCGCTGTAGGGAATGACGGGGATGGAACGGACATTCACTGTAAGGAATGACGGGGTTATTTCCCGTCATCCCGGAAGTTGAGGCACGTATATGGACTCCCCGTGTAATGCAAGAGTTTGAGAAAGCGTGTTGGCAAGTGCACGTATATTCGGTTTCTTTATGGGGAGCTACCCCGAACCTGTATGGCTTCATTCACGTTGCAAGGATTCTATACGAGTTAAAGGTGTATCAACACCGTCGTGCCTCTCAGATTTTTCCTTGCCTGCTTTGATTACACGTTATCCACGGTTTCTTGCAACTACATTGGTGAGATATTGTACTTCATGTTACATCGCAACCTTATCTAAGCACTACTAAGCAGGCAGCTTTTCTTGGTAAGGTTGGTTTGATTTCAGCATGGCACAAGCCATCCTGACGGTCTTATTGGCTAATGCTATAACAACTTTATTAAAATGATTTCTTTCAAGTAAGGCTCGAAGCCAGCAACTAAGTTGATCTGATTTATCTTTGATATTACTAACGACAGATCTTGCCCCATGCACAACCACTGCACGTAATGTTCGATCTCCCTTTTTACTTATACCTAATAGCTTATTATGACCACCACTACCTGAATGAGCGGGGACTAAACCTATACTGGCACTTGCATCGCGTCCGCATTTATATGCTGAAGCATCGCCCATTCGAGCATAAAG
>NZ_PYLV01000011.1:0-129183 GCF_003025475.1 Photobacterium sp. NCIMB 13483 | reverse complement strand
TAAATTAGCAGCATCGTGCTTGAATGCGACTGAATAAGTTGTTCGAGCTTTTTTCATTATGTACACCATTTTGATATTAAGAGTATTTTATCCTATTTAGGTGTACAAGTTCATTAAGCCACAACAACCTGCAGGATCAATTCGCTGCCAGCGAGAGAATAAAACGACCTTTTCACCCATACGATCTGTCGGTAATTTCACTTTAAAGTTATAAGTATCATAAGGTGTTGCTTCTGTTGGTTCAACATTACCTACTTCATCAACAAGCTCTAAATCATCCCATGTTAATGGCTGTGATTTATCATAATTAGGTTTAGTAATGTAGAACTGCCAAAATGATGGATTATGAGTCGCCGTAGCAACCCATTTGAAATCAAACTCACCGTTAGCATCAACAATCACTTCTGTTTGTTGCCATTCGTTATGCGGAATATCTAGCCCCGCTTTTTTCTGATCGCCACCAGCACACAACAGACCATCGATAACTTGTTTTTTTACCGCTTCAATATTGTTGTAATCTGCGGTTAATGCTGCGTTTTCATTCTTTTGTGTAAAAGGAAATGCGTTTGATTTATCCCATAGTGCCTGACAAGCAGCATTAGGAATTTTATTTTGCCAATAACCACCATCGCGATCACAAACTTCAGTACGTGATGGTGGGAACTCAGCCCAACCATGCGCACTAACGCTACCAATAACAGCTAAATTTGTTGCAATAAGCGCGACGGCGATTGATATTTTGTTTAATTTTAAAGGCATATTGATCTCTTTTATTAATAAAAGCAGCGTCTATCTATTGAGCATATAGAAAATAACGATGCTATCGTTTTCATATTTATGTGCGGGAATATACCCAACCTATCCTATTGATAAGAAATTATTTTCACCACACAATCAACAATAAAAACTTATATATATTATAACAATATGATATATAATAAATAAAAAACAACCTTTTTAATAAAAGACACACATTGTTACACATGCGAATTTTTACATGCATCTAATTTACCCTTCGCGTCCTATTTACTTCAGAAGATGCTCCGTCTACTCACTCTCATTTATCAATTTACACACCACAAACACGTTACTTTGCTACAACATTAAAGTTTATTAATTAACTTTTTTGTAGATTTAAATTCCATAGTTATCTTTTTACATGCTTATATAGTCGATTAAATTTGTAATATTCAGTTTTATAGACAACCTTAATTATAAGTAGCAAAGTAACAGGAGAAGTATGATGAACACGCCATTAATGTGTAACCTACAACTAACACAACTGAGTGATCATGCCGTGACTGAACTTGCTCCCTCATTTCAATATTTACCTCACACTTCACATGCTGATGGAGAATACCGTTTACGTCGCTATTCCATTGTTCAAATGCATAACGGGAAAATAGAGCATTTACCCCCTACAGATTTTGTACAATCTAACGATATAAATCATTTTCAAGGCAACGTTGTACGACACTTTGAAGCATTAGATGAAGCTCTTATTCATTGCGATGGTATGTTAGAAATGTGCGAGTTATTTCAGAGTGCTAATGCCTTACCAGATGATCAACCGATTGAAATCCACCAAATGCGCATTGCCGCACTCAACGGTGAAACGCCGACTTCTCCTGAAGGTATTCATCAAGATGGATTTGAGCATATTGCCGTGATCGGTATTGATCGCCACAATATTAAAGGAGGTGAATTCTTAGTTTATAAAGATAAAACAGCATCACCTTTTCTCTGTACTACCTTGCAACATGGCGAAATGGCAATTTTAGCTGATGATATTTTATGGCATAACGCTCACCCAATTAAGGCGATAAAAAAACACCAACAAGGTTATTGGGATGTATTCGTACTCACCACTAAGGAGATCAAACATGACATTTGATCCCATGATGGTGCGACCTCTCTTTCCCGCTCTCAATCAGCATATTAATCAGCAGCCGGTATTATTTTTTGACGGTCCAGGCGGATCACAGGTTACTCAATCTGTTCTAGATGCAATGAGCCACTATTTAGGTCATTACAATTCAAACTTAGGCGGGGCTTTTTTCTCTAGTGTTGAAACATCGGCGTTAATGGCAACCGCGCGTCATACTGCACAAACATTTGTTAATGCACCATCAGCAAGCAACATGATATTTGGCGCAAATATGACCACACTGACGTTTCAATTAAGCCGTGCAATCAGTCGTGATTGGCAAAAAGGCGATGAAGTGATTGTTACCGCACTCGATCATTATTCCAATGTTTCAAGTTGGCAACAAGCAGCTGAAGATAAAGGAGCGACTGTACATCAAGTACGAATCAACAAAACTAACTGTGATGTAGATTATGAGCATTTCGATGCCCTACTCACACCTCAAACTAAGTTAGTCGCAGTAACGTACGCTTCAAACGTGACAGGATCACTTATTGATGTGCAACGCATTATTACAGCAGCTCATGCCGTCGGTGCCAAGGTATATGTGGATGCTGTGCATTATGCACCACACCGACTAATTGATGTACAAGCTTTAGGTTGTGACTTTTTAGTCTGTTCAGCCTATAAATTCTTTGGTCCTCACCTCGGTATTGCTTATATCGCACCACAATGGGTACAATCATTACGCCCTTATAAAGTAGAACCCGCGCCTAATGATGGGCCTGCACGTTTTGAAACAGGTACGCAAAATTTTGAAAGTTTAGCGGGTTTTATTGCTGCCGTTGATTATTTAGCCGCTTATAGTCGAACTTTAGACACACAAGCATTGTCATTACGCCAGCATCTACGTCGAAGTTTTGACGCTTACCAAACCTATGAACAAACACTAAGCCACTACTTTATTAATAAATTACATCGTTATAATAATGTACAACTGTTTGGTCTACCGCATGAGCAACATCGCACGCCCACCTTTGCTATTCGTATTAACGGCATCCAACCAGCAGACGTTGCAATCGCATTAGGAAAACAAAATATCTGCGTCTGGCATGGTCATTTTTATGCTCAAGGTTTATGTGAACAATTAAACCTTATCGATAATGGTGGTGTTATCCGTATTGGGTGCATGCATTACAATACCTTTGACGAAATTGACACCTTATTTAAGGCTCTTGATTGTGACTTAACCCTCAAATAAACCCTATCTTTTAGCCACCAGATATAAAAAGCCCATAAACACACAACATATCATCTAGGTCTATTAGCGAAACAAAGTATGCTTAATTAGATTAAAAGGTGTAATATCACGCAATGAAACAAATGATTGCGCTAATTTCTATAATTTACAATTAACGCATTTATCTATTATCTTACATCAGTAATAGTATGATATTATTATCAAACCCGCTCCAACTCGGTACACCAATGAACCAGTCTCAACAGCTACTCGATATTAGTACGAATGCCTTACTGCATCTAGAATTCAAAAAACTTGATAAGCGGCTAACACAGACTGAGCAAAACAACCTACTTGTTCAGTACCTAAAGAAAATTATCAAGAATGATAGATATCGTACGGTTAAGAAATCAACCAAAAGTTGGTTATTGCGCGGAAGAAAAACTGGCGCATGTCTAGAATCTATACTTAATAATGATCGTGAGCGGATATTACAAACTAGCTCAACAGACCTTTATCGTTTTGTTGATCTTATTGAAGACATTGAAGCTCAATTGCATACACAAGTGCAATATTCATTAGCACACAATATCAACCTTAAAGCACGCTTTGGTAAAGTATTAGTGTGTGTGGTTGATGAAGACTTAACATCTAGTTTTGATGATGATGGGCTAATGATCAAATCAACTCAGATTTTATTTATTGGCAGTAATGAACATAAAGATATATTTTCTGCTGCAATTGACCAAAGTGGTTATTTCCAATCTGTAATTGCATATGAAGATGAAAGTCACCTTCGCGTTGAATTGTTTAGACTATAAAATCACATCACATTATTGTGTTATAAAAATACCAATGAGTAAATTTTGATAATTTACTCATTGGTTAATAAATAGCTTAAGTTGATCACCATTCAAAAAGTATGATCCCTTCTTGATAAGAACCATATCCTTTATTGGAAACTTATTTTAGTAGCATTTCTCTTGCTGCAACAAAAGATACTTCTTCTAATAAATAATCAACGTTATCACAAGCATCATTAACCATTAACTTGGTTGTTATTTGTTTTACAACATAACATTTAGCAGGCACTTGAGCTTGTTCATGGGTATCATTAAAGAAACGTAAATCATTGATAGATAAAGAAACTGCTAACTGACTATCAATATCAATTTCCACAGATAGAACATCACCAACTTTTGGTAAATAAGATAAGCTATCACCTGTAATATACTTTCTTACTGGTAGAATATTTTGATCTGATTGTAAATCAACGAAATTAACCATTAATGAAATCATTGGATTATTTAACATTGTATTACCTTATTTAATTGTTTTTTTTATTATATCTATTTAAAAATAATACGATGCACTCTAAAACATAATTATTATTTTTCATAAACTAACGGTAATTTACGGATATCTTTCGTGTATCAAATTTTTAATACCGCCTTTAGACACGGCAACATCACTATTATCTTTTAATTTCGTTCGCTAAATTCAATATACAACGTTTAGCAGACTGACTCACACCAGCCAATTGATAAAACCCATGTATTACGCCTAAATAACGCTCGCAATATGCCTCTCCCCCTTGAGATAACAGTAACTTAAATAGCTTTCTGTCATGAAACTTTGACAGCTATAACAAGGCATACACTTCTCCTATTTTATTAGTACCGCCTTAAATAGAATAAGCCACGCTGATAAAAATCCAACTTTAAGTACTGTATAAATCATCAAATACTTACTAAAACCACTGTATAGCTTGAACGTGAGATAGTGCATATTTTTGTAATGTAACTTTATTATTTTCTAAAACCCATTTAATAAGTGTAGATTAAAAACATACTGACATAGAGATATAACACTTAAAAACAGCAACTTAAGTCAATACACACTCAACGAAAATCTATTCTAAGACTTATATTCAACAACCAAATATCGATAAATAATGCTTGCATCCGAATTCATTTAAAACTACTGTATGTACATACAGCATGTATATATAACCACTGTCGGAGATGGCACCATGAAATCACTAATGCATACTCAAGGATCTACTACAGCTTCTGATGTTTATAAAGCAACATTGACTTCTCATGTAGGTATTTGCCAATCTCCGCCAAGGATCGTTCCAATTGAAGTAAGTTATAGCGAGCAACAACAAGCACAATTAGCTTATTTCTTACGCTTGCTAAAACAAGCAAATCAAGAAAATCGCTGGATAATGTTTATTGGACAAGATGCATTATTAGATAAACGTTTATTAATAAATGCAGGCATTGATATTAATAAAGTGCTATTACTTAAAAATATGAAAAACCAAAGTAAACATTTACTAATGGTTAAAGCATTAGAGATGGGAAATTGTTCTGCCGTTATTGTTTCCGGTGAAATTGAAACATTTAACACCCCATTAATTACAATGGCAGCTGAACAAAGTAAAACTTTAGCTTTTGTGCTAAATCAAAACGTTAAAGCACAATTAACATTCCATTGAGTTAATTAGTAAACGATAATGTTATTATTAAGTTGCAATAACTTCAATATTACATAAAGTTAATAATGATATACAAACAAAAAAAGTATTTTTATTTAAAGTTATATTTAATTAATTATTAAAAATAGTAAAAATAGCTTTTACGCATAATAAAAATACATATAATCAAGGAAATTCAAATTTAAATACTAGGTTTCAGAATGGATAATAAGCTCGGATTTGGTGCATTAACTGCATTTGTAATCGGCTCAATGATAGGCGCGGGAGTGTTCAGTTTGCCACAAAATATGGCTGCTGTTGCAAGTCCTGCTGCCGTCATGATTGGCTGGACCATTACGGGTGTTGGCATGATTTTCCTTGCAATGTCTTTTCAAATTTTATCATTATTAAAACCCAATATTAATAGTGGCGTGTTTGGCTATGCACAAGCAGGCTTTGGTGACTTCGTTGGTTTTTGTTCTGCATGGGGTTACTGGCTAAGTGCGATGCTCGCTAACGTTTCTTACTTAGTGATTGTATTTAGTACCCTAGGTATGTTTTTTGATAAACCCGGTCATATTATTTTTGGCATGGGTAATACATGGCAATCTATTGTTGGAGCTTCGGTTTTATTATGGCTTGTATATGCTTCGGTAAGACGTGGGGTACAAACTGCCGCGACCATTAACACTATAACAACAGTTGCTAAATTAATTCCACTTGTACTATTTATCTTCGTTACCTTAATTGCCTTTAAATGGCACACATTTACATTTGATTTTACAGGCTTAGAATTTGGCCCTCAGCATGACCTACTAAGCCAAGTTAAAGGTACCATGCTAATCACTGTATGGGTGTTTATTGGTGTAGAAGGTGCGGTTATCGTATCCTCTCGTGCACGTAATCGTCGTGACATTGGTCGAGCAACGATTCTAGGCCTACTAACGGCACTTGTTATTTATGTGTTCGTTACCCTACTTTCTATGGGTGTTATTTCTACTCCTGAGCTCGCGAAATTTCAAAACCCATCAATGGCAATTGTACTAGAACATGTTATTGGTCCATGGGGCTCAATTATTATTGGTTGTGGTTTACTTGTTTCCGTAAGTGGTGCGTTCTTAAGTTGGACGGTTTTAGCAACAGAAGCACCTTTACTTGCCGCACAAAATAATATGTTTCCAAAGTCTTATGCGAAAGAAAATAGTGCAGGTACATCGATTAAAGCGCTTAACCTGACCATTATTTGTATTCAAATTTCATTGTTTGCAGTGATTTACGCTGGTGGTACTTATAATTCACTACTGATTATTGCATCTGAAATGATCTTAGTGCCTTATTTCCTTGTTGCTGCATATACCCTAAAACTGGCGATCAAAAACAAAAATCGCGGCATGCTGTTGTTTATTGGCTTAGGTGCAACGATTTACGGTATTTGGTTACTTTATGCATCGGGTTTAAGTCACTTATTATTAGCATCTTTATTGTATTTGCCTGGGCTGTATTTCTTTATTAAAGCAAAGAAAGAGCTCAACCAACCTTACTTTGTAGGTAAAGAGCGTATTTTTGTAGTGCTATTAGTAATATTAGCTATATTTGCTATTTATATGGTTGCTACTGGGCATATCGTACTAGAAAGCTAATTTCTGATAGAGCCTAAAAAGCCGTGTATGTTACATGCTTTTTATAATTAAAAGCATGTAACATACACGGCTTTTCATTTGGATATTTAATTATTTAAGTTGTTGATGTTCCCAACTAATTTCAATTCGGTTCCGTCCCATTTTTTTCGCTTTTAGTAACGCAAAATCAGCCCGTTTGATCAAATCTTCGCAGGACTCATCAACTAACTCAGCTACACCTAAACTGCATGTTAAGCTAAATTCCTGATCAAACCCCCACGCTTTTGTCATGATTGTTTCTCGAATCTGCTCTGCTATTTCAACTGCAACACTCATATTCGTTTCAGGACAGAAAATAACAAACTCTTCCCCTCCCCAACGCACAAATACATCAGAACGGCGAGTTAAGCCCTCAACTGTCGCTGCAAACTTAATTAAAACCTCATCACCAAAGCTATGACCATATCTATCATTAACCTCTTTAAAATGATCAAGATCGATAAAAATCATTGAGAAAGGGATCTTATTTAATTGTGTCTGAAGAACAATACCTTCTAGCCATTCAATAACCGTGTGCCTATTTCTAATACGAGTTAATGAATCAGTACAAGCCAAATGTTCAAATTTTAAACTTTTATTATAAAGTACGCGATTTGCATCTCGTAAACGTTGGCTACGTTCTTCTGATGTTTTAATCTTCTGGCTAAGAACAAAACGATCAACCAAAATAACAATGGTGGCGGTTGCTACCCATAATAATAATAGTAACTTCACTAACGATGATTCGCAGATCCAAGTACCATAAAAGACTAAGCGGTTTAATTTAATTGCATAGTATGACTCTTTGACATAACTTCCCGTCGCAATTTCAATGATTGAAATATTATCAAATTGTCGACTCGACTTATCAACAGGAATATTATTCTCCGCGATCCACCACGATAAAACTTGGAATGAATTTAATGGGAAAATTTTCAAACCTTCATTAACACCAGGCGTATATTCAATCGCATTAAATTTTAATGATAATGGATCATTAATATTAGAATACATAGGATCAAAATTGCGTAAATAAATACGAATGCGTTCCCCTTCAAGTGGACTTGCATAATCAATATCAAGCCCAACGGAATCATAAGAACTTAAATCAAAACCAGCATCAATAGAGTCTGTTAATGCAACCGCAATTTCACAAAATGGCCATTTAGCTTTATTAACCAAATTACACTCTAATAACACATTGTGATTATTAATATTTAACTTTGTGATCGATGCTCCATTTTGACTTGAATCGTCAATAATTCTATAGGTGCTATTTTTAGGCGTAACTATATATTCCTTTTTTGCGCCACCAAGAAGAAACCAGCTATAGCTAGCAATAGTAAAACAAACTAAAAACAAGATGATTAATCGAAGCCACTTATTTAACCCCGTCATAAATCCCTCAAAACACCAGAGCTTATAAAAATAAAAGCAAAACATTACGACTAAAAACGACAAATTAACAGACAATTTTAGCTTAAACAACTAATTTAATTACTGATTTATGCTTATAATCAAACATTTTTTAAATTGATTGCATAATAATAAAAAACACCGCTTTAGAAGCGGTGTTTTAATAAATTTTGAGTTCGTAATAACTTTTTATTTAACGACGGCGTTGGGTGTTTTTCCCACGGTTTTGATGTACCTTACTTTTTGCTTTGGCCCGACGTTTTTCAGCAGATGCTCCGCGATGAACAGAGACTGTTTCAATTAAGCTAGGATCAGGTTCATAACCTTCAAGCCATTGTTGTGGTAAACGGGTATTTAATAGCTCTTCAATCGCTTTTAATGCCCACTCTTCATCTAAACTCATTAGCGTGATCGCGTGGCCAGTATTACCAGCACGTCCTGTACGACCAATGCGGTGTACATAATCTTCAGCATTAAACGGTAAATCAAAGTTAACAACATATTCTAACTGCTGAATGTCTAATCCACGAGCAGCAACATCTGTTGCAACAAGCACACGTACCTTACCAGCTTTAAAATCATCAAGCGCACGTTGACGAGCGCCTTGACTTTTATCACCATTAATAGACACCGCTTTAATACCATCTAAACCTAAACTTTTAGCTAATTGATCTGAGCCTTGCTTCGTTTTAGTAAAGACTAATACTTGTTGCCAATTACGTGAACCAATCAGATATGCTAATAATTCTGATTTTCTCTTTTTGTCAACGGGATACACCATTTGCTGCACAGTATCTGCTGCAATATTATCCGGTGTCACTTCCACCATCTTAGGGTCAGTTAAAATACTAAAAGCTAATTTTTTAACTTGCTTTGAAAAGGTTGCAGAGAAGAATAAAGTCTGACGCTCAGCCGGCATACGCTTCATGATACGGTTAATATCAATAATAAAACCCATATCAAGCATGCGATCAGCTTCATCAAGTACAAATGTTTCTACATTCGCAAGTGATACATTACCTACAAAAACATGGTCAAGTAAACGTCCAGGTGTCGCGATAAGAATATCAACACCTGCTCTTAATGCTTTAATTTGCACATTCATACTAGTGCCGCCATAAGCAACCGCGACTTTCAAATCACTGTACTTACTGTACGCAATAAAGCTATCGTAAACTTGTTGTGCTAATTCACGTGTCGGTGTAATCACCAACGCACGAATTTTTGCACCTTGTTGAGGCTTTATTTCTTCAGCGCCCATTTCAGTCAATGACGGCAATGTCATTAAACGCTGTAAAATAGGAAGTGCAAATGCGGCTGTTTTACCGGTACCCGTTTGAGCCCCAGCCATTACATCATCCCCTGCTAGCGCTAATGGAATGGCTTGTAATTGCACATCCGTTGGTTTTTCATAACCTAATTCTGCGACAACTTGCAGTAATTTAGGGTGAAGGCCAAGGGTTTCAAACGACATAGTGTATTCCTTGCAATAAATACGCTTATACCAATATAGCGGCATAAGAAAACAAGCGCGGATTTTAACACAAAAAAAAAGTACTTCACTATGAAGTACTTTTAGTTACGCAATAAATATTCGTTACAGATCAATAATGGCTATTTAATGTTAAGGAAAGCAGCACCACGTACGCCACCAGCATCACCATGTTTTGCTTTCACAATTTTAGGTGCTTGTGAAACAGACAATAGGTATTTAGGTAAACGCTTTGGCAATTCTTCATAAATCAAATCAAAATTAGATAAACCACCACCTAACACCACCACATGAGGATCAACACCACTAAATAAGTTTGCAAAGCACATTGCAAGTACTTCCATGAAACGATCAACGTGCTGTTGTGCTTTTTCATCACCCGCAGCATTACGTTCGATAATTTCAATCGCTTTTAGTTTCTCGCCATAATAATGTGCATAGATTTGTTCAAATCCACGGCCTGATAGATAATTATCAATACACCCTTTTTGACCGCAACCACAATCAAATAATGGTGCGTTCTCTCCCATATGTAACCATGCATCTAACGGTAAGCGCATATGCCCAAACTCACCACCAACATGATTCAAACCAGAAAAAACTTTACCATCAAAAACCATTCCACCACCAAAGCCAGTACCTAAAATAAGGCCAAGCACTGATGGTGAATGTTGATGCTCATCATCCCATGCTTCAGAAAGAGCGAAGCAGTTAGCATCATTATCTAAGCTAACACTACGACCCAGTTTGGCTTCCAAATCTTTACGCAGTGTTCGGCCTTTAGCGGCAGGTATATTTGATGTCAATACAGTGCCGTCGCGTGCATCTTCAATACCAGGAATACCAATACCGACTGAACCTTCACAGCCAAATTTCACATCAGCTGTGGTAATAATAGAAACAATAGTATTAATAAGTGTATCGTAATCGCCACTCGGTGTCGGCACACGTTCTGTTGCTACGCGCTCTAGTTTTTCATTAAATGCACCAAATTCAATTTTAGTTCCGCCTACATCAAAGCCGTAGTACATCCTATTCTCCTACAAATAATGTTTAACCACACCGTGAGTTCATAACTCTTTAAATATACTGAAAATTATCCACATTTATGCCAAAAATGACTGTGATCTACGACCAATTCATCAATTATTGTTTAAATGAGGTTTAATATTATCTAACTGACATCACATCTTTTATAGTGTGTTTTCATCAGTTGACATGAATTTTTCCAATAGCGATAACGATGATTGCTCTGGTAATGTGCGATTCATTTTACCCGCGATGTAATTTTCACGAAAAACATCAAACCATAAATCTAATAGCTCGGCATTATAATGCTCACCAAATAAATCAATAATACGTGCTGCAACTTCAGCCGTACCTAATTGATTTTCCTTTGATGCTTCACGCATTTTATATCGAGATGGCTTATCTGGATTAATGGATAATAATGGGAAGCGATCAAGATACGGGCTCTTACGGAACATTTTTTTCGCTTCTGCCCAACTACCATCAAGCATAATAAATAATGGACGTTTACCCGCTTCAAGCGTTACTGCTGTCACTTCTCTTTCTGGCGCATATTCAGCAGGAAAAACGACATAAGGTTGCCATTGAGGATCATCAAGTAATGCCAGCATTTCAGCGTTAGGCTCAGTACGCGACCAAATATAAGCAAAAGTATCTTCAAATACATCAGCAATTAAACGGCCAGTATTACTTGGTTTTAAAATCTCATCATCAAACATGACCAATAAAAACGCGGCATTTGATGTCGCTAATGGACGATGTTCACAAATACACAAATGCGTACGTAACATGCATTGACGGCAGCGTTGGACTTTACAGCCACGAGCAAGAAAAGGACGAGTTGAACGTGCAAGACGTTCCTCATAAAGAGTATGTATAGCATGAATGCGCATAGCGACTAACCTAAAAACAGGAAAACGCGTGCATGTTACCGAAACCCCCACGAAACATACAGTCATTATCCGTATTATAAGATTGCCAACTCGCTTTTGTTTATTTTATCGGCATATGCTCATGGCAATCCGATAAAATAAACTCGCCTTTGCTGTTTTTATAACAATTATCGCTATTAATAATGGTGGTGGTATTACGGCCTCTTTTCTTTGACTCATATAATGCTAAGTCAGATTTTTCTAACCATGATTTATAATCAGTTAGCGTCGAATCCCACTCACAGACACCTAAGCTGATCGTGACTTTAACAACGCCACGCTGATCATCAAATACCGTTTCTCGTTCAATACGATTGCGCAATCGTTCGGTAAAATACCCAGCGAGTTCAGCAGGTGTTCCTGGTAGAATAATACCAAATTCTTCACCGCCATAACGGCCTGCGATATCGGTTTGGCGTTTAGTACGGCGTAACACATCAGCGATGACTTTAATAACACCATCACCCGCAACATGGCCATAAGTATCATTAACTCGTTTAAAATGGTCAATATCAAACATGATCAACGTGGCTGGTATTTGTGTCTGATGACAATAATCAAAAGCATCCGCTAAACAATTTTCCCAATGGCCGCGATTGTAAAGCTGAGTTAGTCGATCTGTAATGCTTAAATGTGTTAGTTGTTTATTTGACTCATGGAGATGGTTTTTATTTTTGGCTATATCAGTAACATCAGTGATTGTTAAACAAATATGGTTATATTCTCCAGAAAGAGAACGTAACGGTGTTAACGTCATATTTTGAAACATGATATCTGAACTGCCCGAAATAGGACAAAAATTCAAAAAACGAAATACCCATGGTCGATCTTCCCATGCTGAAAATGATCGCATTCGTAATTTAAACGTCGATTGTATTTTGCTCTGTAACCACGACTCAGGTAAATCAGGTACAACCTCAAACAAGGATTTTCCCATTATTTGAACACTGGAAATACCACTATAAGCTTGCATAAAGGTATTCCATGCACAAACATTATAGTTTTCATCTAATATCACAACGCCAGCATCAAAATTATCTAATACTTGCATTGTTAAATGAAAATCAGCTAAAGATATTTCGTTCAATGTAATGATTCCATCACTTTATTATTAATAATTGCTAGAGAATGATTATCCATAATAAATAAGACTTCACACTCAACATCTAGTATTTCTGCTTTATAAGTATATTCAATTGTAAAAAAGGTCTGAGTATCGCAATGTATATGATGCAAGTTCATGTACTCTTCTAACACGATCGGCTGCCGAACAGAAAATGGAATCGAAATTTGTTCTGATAACGCGACTAAAAAAGAACAGACCATTAAATTGGCAATATCAATCACGACTTCATTTTTATATTCATCCGTTTGGCTAAATCCCAGCTTCTGTCCAAATAAATGTACATCTTTACCGTGTAATTCAACCAACGCCTCACCGTGAATGCCACCGCCCACAAAACGTTGTGTAATGGCAATTAATTCATGATCATTACGAATATCTGCAATCGCCATGGATAGATCGCTGCTTTTCATAAATGCAACACTTGGCAATGGCATTCTTATAAAATCACCAAGGTGATCAGAAATAATTGCAGCCCCTCGACCTAATGCAATATTGGCAAGCTCGCGCATGATCTCAATTGAATTATTTTCTAAATGAGTATCAACAACAATAGACGGAGCATTATCAAAAACTAGCCCTAATCGTTGCGACAGTTCTATTAACTCATCATGATTAAATGGCTTAGATAAAAAATAATCCGCACCTAACGCTAAACTTCTTTCCACGGCAGTTAATTGTACGTCAGCAGATAAAACAATAATCGTGGTGTTATAGTCACGGACAGGTAAGGACTTCATGACACTAAAACCATCCATTACTGGCATGGTTAAATCTAAAAACATAATATCAATATCAGTGCTTTTTAAACAATCAAGCCCCTCTTTTCCATTTTCAGCATAGAAGAAAGTGGCATTACTGCATGACTGTAGCAATCGTGTAATAGATTTATGTACTAAGACTGAATCGTCACAAATGAGAATATTTATTTTGTTAATCATCAGACTAATCACTTACCCATTGAACTTCACATTAGTATAAAGCAAAGCAACATTATGCAGTAATGTAAAATTATGCATTCAGTGACATACATCTAAATATTGATCTTAGTTCCAATCAATAACCACTAAAAGAAAAAGGTAATTGTCTTTTTTAATCGTCAACATTGATGATTTATCGATATGTACTGTTTCATATTTAATTACTGCTCAATAATAAATCAAATATATGGCGGACAAGATAGTTACCCACTGACGATTTTATAATAGAATCTCAGCATAACTTTATAATATCAGCCATTGGAAAATAATATGAAAGCGCTTCGTTGGTTCGTCGGTAAAATTATTCTCATACTCAATTCCCTTTTTTCACCACGCGGTATGCAACGCTCAGCCACTGCTCAACAGGAAGTTGATGCTGCTGTCGCTAATATGCAGCTATATCAATTTGAAACATGCCCTTTTTGCGTAAAAGTACGTCGTCATGCAAAACGCCTTAATATACCGCTTGCAACCCGTGATGCAAAAACGTCACCTTGGGGCCAAGAATTATTAGAACAAGGAGGCAAACGTAAGGTTCCTTGTCTACGTATTGAAGAAGATGGGCAAGTAACTTGGATGTATGAATCAAATGACATTATGGCGTATTTAGATAAGCGCTTTGCTTAATATTACCAATAATCCACACAATAAAATCAAATAACCATTTAAGTCCTTAACGTATAAGCCGATAGCTCTTATTGCACTTTAAAGTTGTAGTATAAAAGAGGTATCACTATCGGCTTTTAACTACTGAATTTTTATTTATTGGTTACAAATACGTTTTACAGGGCTGCATATGCGCAAGAATCATACGATAACTACCGACGATATTTTAATTAAATTATGCCACTCTCTGGCTGATGTATTATCACGAGCAACAGACAGCCACATAAAATATTCGCCGATGGTACAAAAGATCAATAAAACAAGCTTAAAACCGGATATTGGTTGCTTTGTTTTATTTGATGGTGGCTTCACAGGGTTAGTCGTAACTAATTTCTCCGCCGCAGCAGCAATGGAACTTTATCAAAACTACATGATTCGAATGGGCTTTCCTGACACAGATATTGCTATTCATCATACCGCTGATGATGTTGCTAATATTTTAGGTGAGTTAATGAATCAAGTTGTTGGTGATTTTACAGGTAAGATTGGCAGAGAATTAAAAATATCAATTACCCAAAACCAGCCGAAAATGCTCGCTCTGCATAAACAAATCATCCTCTCTGTTGATACTAATCTTGATCGCCCTCAAGTACGTCGTGTTAGTTTTACAACAGAAAAGAATAATATTTTCTATCTTGAGCTCGCGATGGATAAAACTGAATTTATTCAATTAGAAGAATTTGAGATTGATGAGCAAGATCCAGATACTATTTTTGAAACGGCTTATGATGCTCAACAACAACAAAAACCCATCACTTCTGTCAACAAAAATGCAGTAAGCCCCTATGACAATCAAGATTTGCTGGATCAACTTGGGCTATAAAAACAGCTTTAATTTAAATAGTTAGGTAACTCTACCCCCGTATTGTTACCTCTTTATCTTCCTTACATGATTAAAATATTTACTTTTATTGATCATAAATTTAATTCTGTGATCAATAACGTAATTCACTATCATAATACAATTTACAAAATCCTTAATTCCATATAATTTCGACCCACTTTCGTTTGTGAGTTTATCGTCATGCCTCAACACCGCATAGCCAGCTTTGAATTTGGTCGAATTATTGCCATAATTGCCATTATTGCTTTACATAGCCAAATATTCATGCAGGCACCTTTATTTGATGGTCAACCCTTGTTAGGCATGGGGCTCAATCAAATTAGTCGGTTTGCTGTACCGTTATTTTTTATTATGGCGGGTTATTTTATTCAACCACGTTTAACCGCCGAGCGTGTCCCTTATCTCTGGCGCTATGCGCGTCCATTACTCATCATGTGGGTCTTATGGAGTATTATTTACCTTATTTTGCCGTTTAACTTTCACCTTGTGACCTCTGAGGGATATGTTGCTGAGCGTACCTTCTATTGGCAAAAACTGCTCACCACCCCTTTAAATACCTTGTTTGAAGGTGGATTAGTGCATCTTTGGTATATTCCAGGGCTACTCAGTGGCTTAACTACCATTACCGTTTTACTGCGTTTGAAGTTATCTCGGTTGATTATTCCCGTTGCTACTCTGTTATTTATTTTTGGCTTAATGGCTGGTAGCTATGCTCAAATAACAGAATTAAGTTCACCGATATTTACGCGTAATGGTCCATTTTTTAGCACCTTCATGATCATGCTTGGATTTGAAATTCGCCATCGTAATATCAGTATTAGTCTCAAATACAGCATTATTATGATGATCGTTGGATTTTGTCTATTTATCGGTGAAGCAAACTACCTTTCACTGCAAGAAAATGGTTCTTTTTTCCATGACTTTCTCTTTGGTACCCCATTATGGGCATTAGGTATTTTCTTTATTTTATTAGCCAAACCTAACTTAGGTGACTATAAAATCATTCACTCATTAAGCAAAGATGTTCTGGGTATATACCTCTGCCATTTACTTATTGTGATTTATTACCTCAATATCATCAGTATTTTGAATATTAACCCGATCATTGCCAGTGTGTTTGCAGTACCTGTGGTGTTAACTGTGTCAATCATCATTGTTCGATGCCTGCGTAAAATTCCAATGACAAGATGTCTAGTACGCTAGCCAATACTTAATATTCTAATTAAAAGTCCTTATTATCATCTAATTATAAGGACTTTTTTATCTTCATCATCACCGCACTTCTTGTCTATTCTCAACTGATAGTATTGATAAAGATCGCCATAAACATCATTTTCAATGCAAAAAATGTTTAGGACCACACTTAAATTCCACACGCCAACACGCTTTTAAAAGTCAGTGATTGCATAATATTGCCACATGCCGATAACCTTATTATCAACTATCGTGCACTATAATAATAAAGGTATGAATGAATGGCTAAACTACACCCTCTCTCCATCCTAATTGGCAGCCTATTTGCCGCAAACAGTTATGCTATGACGCCTCAACCCGACCCTGATACTACAGGTGGTTATGTCATTGAACGTGCGGAAATTATTGCAGCTGAAAATGCTAAAACAATGGACCCAATGTACGATGTTTGGGCACAAGCTTTAGCAACGGCTTCAAATACCGTTGTTGAAGCTATTCTTCCAGGGCTAAGCACTAACCCTGATAATGTAAAACGGGTTGAGCGTGTTTTTCCTGAAACTGAATGGAATTACCTTACTCAAATGGCTGCCCCTGAATATACCTATACCCGCTTTTTACGTGCGATAGGAAAATTTCCTGCGTTCTGTGGCGATTATACTGATGGCCGCGATGCTGATGCTATCTGTAAGAAATCTATCGTCACTGCTTTTGCTCATTTTGCCCAGGAAACGGGCGGCCACATTAGCATTGAAAACGTCTCTGATAACCCGTTAGGACTTGAAGAATGGCAACAAGCATTAGTTCATGTACGTGAAATGGGCTGGTCTGAAGGTCAACCGGGTTATACCACAGGCTGTGGTCAAGATGATTGGCAAAATAAACGCTGGCCTTGTGCGGAAGGACAAGGTTACTTTGGTCGTGGCGCAAAACAACTCTCATACCACTTTAACTATGGTGCTTTTTCTGAGGTGATGTTTAATGGTGATGCAACAGTACTATTGAATAATCCAGGGTTAGTTGCTGATTCTTGGTTAAATTTAGCATCTGCTATCTGGTTCTTCTTAACGCCACAAGCCCCTAAACCAGCCATGTTACATGTGATTGACCGCACATGGGTCCCTTCCCAACGTGAAACAGATGCAGGCATCGGTTATGGTTTTGGCACCACTATTAATGTTATTAATGGTGGTATTGAATGTGGTGAACAAAACAAAGATAAAGGTCAACCCGTTAACCGTATTCGTTACTGGGAAGGTTTAGTTGAAAACTACCAAATTCCTGTAAAGAGTGATGAAACTAACACCTGCTGGCAACAAACACCTTATGGTAGTTTGAATCTAAATGGTGCAACCGATGTGCTTTATACAAACTGGGATGCAAATTGGAAATACTATCCTGATCGTCCAGGTGGTGTTTCGTTTGAATGTGAGCTAGTTGGTTTCCAAACCGCTTATTCTGCTTTAGTTGCAGGCGATTATGAAAAATGTGTAACCAATTTCTATGGTTCACATGCGAACTGGCCCGCGGTGCGTGTGGTTGATAAATTAGACCCTGACACGGGTGGCGGCACCACAGATCCAACAGACCCACCGATTGATGGCGTGGCGAATTGGGACGAAAACAAAGTCTACAGTGGCGGTGAGCAAGTCACATATAAAGGCGCTATTTATGAAGCGCAATGGTGGACACAAAGTAACCAGCCTGATTTAGGCGGCCCATGGAAGTTAATCAAAGCTGCAACATCTACAGATGATGCAATAACACCACCAACAGATGATAAGCCATCAATCTCTTTACCAACAGATGTAACAACGTGGAGTACTACTGCCGTTTATGGTGGTAATGATAAAGTCAGCTTCCAAAACAAAACTTATCAAGCAAAATGGTGGAGCCAAGGCAATACACCAACAGCAGGTGACCCGTGGACATTGCTACCTTAACACGTGCCTTAACAATATTATTAAGTTAAGCCACTGATTATTATTGCTCAATAAAAATGGCTTTGACGGGGAAATTAAACCCTATCAAGGCCATTTTTTATCACAAACAAGGATAACAATAACTACTTAGTTGCTGCATCAAATACTAGTTTACCTAAACGATATAACCGTTTTGCTTGCTCGGTATAATCAATAGTTTCACCTTGAGCGCGACGACGGTTTAACTGAGTATTGATCCCATCTTGATACACCTGCTGTAACTGTGATTGTAAGCTATCAAGATTATAAGGAATACGATCGCTACTCACGGAAAACGGCAAAATATACTCAGCGTGCATGACCTCTCGGTTATACTTCACTGCATCACTAATAATTTGCCCTTTGTCCGTTTGTGGTGACTCAAGATCATACGGTGGCAACCATTCATCAACAGGTTTAAGTTTATCGACTTGGTTAACCAACATGATCAATTTAGGCGCTTTTCTTTGCTGATTTTGAGGTTGCTTATAAAACGAATCAAAAGCACTTTTTAGGGTAACATCTAATTGACGTGATGATTGATTAGCTTTCAATACCCAAATAACCACATCACTTTCGGTCATTTGTTTTAGTAATTTCTTCTCAATTTCAGCACTGCCATCAATGCCGGGTAAATCAATCAGATTGATTAAATCGAGCCCGTCAACTTCACATTTATAGGTTGTGGCTTTATCTGTTGATGGTAACGCGCTTACTTCAGCCGCAATCTCACCCAATAACCCATTAATAACCGATGACTTACCCGCACTCACTTGACCAACAACAGCTACCCGCAATGGTTCTACGGCAATGGCGGTTGCTTGCTGATCGTGGTCTTGTAGTTGGCTATGTGGCACCGCTGCATCATCAAGCTTAAAACGACCACTGTATAAATCAATAGCAACTGAAGCGACTTCTTGTAATAACGTCGCTTTTAGTTTGCTTTGTACCTCAGCACTAACATCATCAAATAACTTACCAACAACCAAACCGCGTACTTCGGCTAACCAGCCTGTTGGCGTTGCTATACGGAATAATCGATAAACATCATAAGCACTTTTTGCATACCCCATTTTATCTTTAATCGCGTAACCTTGTTTAAGGCTCGTTAAGGTGATCTTCTCTGAAAAAGGAACATGTTGTTGTAGAAAGTGACGATAACGACGACTTACCTCTTCAACCATCATTAAAAATTCAGGCGCCGTAAAAGCCAACTTTTGCGAGCTCGATTGTTGATGATACTGCGCAGCAACATCAGCCACCAAAACATAAGCGTGGGCTTGTAGGCTTTCCCATGCAGAGTCATCTGCTAGCTGCTTATCAATAACTAGTGTCATTTGTTGCCACACTTGCTGATCGTGCTCACTCCATTGTGGATTGGCAGCGACATATAATGGTGCAATATCATCCATAACAGCATTTGCAACCACCCGTTTACGGCGCAACCACCAATAAGGAAGAAAAGCCACTAAACAACCACCAGCAATAATGGCAAAAAATAACAGCCATTGTCCTTGTTGAATCAGATCAACAACACCAAACCCCGCCAATACCATGATTGGCAAACACACCGCTAACATCAGTAACGGAAACAAACCTTCAGAGAGTTGATTAATTAACTGATAACTTTTGCTCACCCGTTTCATGCATGATCCTTTTTCGGTGATGATTTACTCAATTGTTGTCGATCAGCAACCTGCTTGACGGTCGTAAATGCTTGTTGATAAGCCAATTTAATTTGGTCTTTTGAAATCGACTCACCTTTACTGCGATGATATAAATACATACAAGCCGCACGGCCAATCGCATAAGTCGATGAAAAACTCATCGCAGCAGCGGTTGCACTGCCCACCGTTTGACCGTACGCAGGAATAAATTTAACTAACTGGTTAAGCCCCAATTTAGATAAATATTGCAACAAAAAACCCGATCCCAGCATGCCCACAAATTCTGCGTAATCTTTTTTATTCCAACTGACACCATATTGATTCGCAAGACTATGCAACATCTTGCCTTGAATAGCTGGCACACTGAATAACCCAACAGCAGGAATAGCATCACTGGCTCCCGCAACTCCTGCATACCACAAAACTTCTTGACGTAATTGATAAAAATTTTGTTCTTCACGGTTAGTATGCGCTTGTTGATTTGATAATAAACTCAACATCGGAAGTGCATCCGTTAAGGCATGATGTAATATATCAATACCAATAAACTGTGCTTCATCTGGAATGAGATCAACCACAATCGGCTGATAGATAGTTGCCGTTTCTGATTGCCATTGTGCAGGTTTAATGCCCCACACGTCCATTACCCGCTGATGATTATATTCAATCGCACGCTGGCGTTCTTGAGTATCAACAATACTGTTCACCGCAGTATGAATAACCAATAAATGTTTGATCATACCACTGCGTTTAATGTGTTTTAATGCCGCCAATAAACCTGATTGTTCAGGCTCTTCCGCTTTCATCACCACCATTAATGCATGGCTTTTACCACTACACATTGCAATGTCTTCAGTGGGATCGTAATCCGCTTCACCTAATCCTCGTGTATCTAAAAAACACACTAATGGATTTTCTGCTGGATAGAGATAATGGTGAGCAGTACGTGTACAAGGTTGAAAACCATTACCAATCTCAACCAAACTACTACCTGTGAGCGTTTGAATAAGAGTTGATTTTCCCGCCCCAGTTTTACCCAATAACCACAATGTAGGAATATGTTTCTGCCATTCATCAAACGCAGGAGCCAAATCAGGATTAACTGAGGGATTTATATATTGGTAAACTTTCTTAAAGAAGCGATTCATATCACCTTCACACCACAAAATAATAAACTAGTGACATAGTAAATTTGTATATATCACTATTTAGTCAGTCTTAGCAAAATAGCACTAAATGAAAAAAGAGAATAACCTTAATGATTATTCTCTTATTTATAATGCAATGTTCGCTATCTCTGGCTACAGATTAGTCATCGAGATGATCAATAAAATATTGCTCACGACTTGAGCTGACTAAGCTTGATACTACAATCGCCATATAAAATACGCCAACAATCGCTTCAAGGTAGGCGAAGACCTTAGCAATTGGCATTATTGGCAAAATATCACCATATCCCAAGGTTGTTAAGGTAACAAAACTAAAGTAGGCAGCATCAGCAAAATTCTCATGCCATGCTCCTTTATTGAGGCCTTGAAATGATCCCGGTAAGAAATGGATAAGAATTAAATACCCTATGGCCCACATTAAACCAAGCAATAAAAACAATGCCATTGAGCCAATGATTTTGTTGCTATTAATTGAACCGGTAAAGAGTATTTGACGCATAATTGAACGAAAAGTCCCATAAAAGAAAATAAACATCAATAACAGCATGATAATTTCAATTTCTTCAATGCCTAATACCGTTCGAGTGATCACAGCAATCAACCATGCAACCACTAATGACGATAAAAAACGGAACCAATTTTTATCAAAGCGTAAGCTTAATAAGCAAATGCCAAAAGTGATAAACGTGAAAACTTCTAGTATATATTGCAAAAAACCGGACGTAATAACCTTATCTAAAGATGCACTAATCAATAAAAAAACCAATGCTAAGGTTAAGTAGAAAAAATTATTTTGATTATTTATCCGTTGGGCTTTTTTACTCAACATTTATCCATATTCCTTATTTATTTTCATAACCAGTGAGTTCCATAAATCCTTTGCCACCTTGTGTGCCTGTGACATTAATCGGGCCTTCCCAATAAGGAAATATAAAAGGTAACCATTGATCTTGGCGTACAACACTGGTTTGGAGTTTTAGTCCTTGTGATGGCACTTCAATTAGCCAGTTAAGTGGAAATGAAATACCACTCACCTTGTAAAAATGCATCGGTTTCATTCGAATTTGATTATTATCTAGCTCTACCACTCGACCATCAGGCCATGATCGCGAGCCAATAAAATAGGGTCTTTGGCCTTCTTCACGCAATTGCGACACCATCAGAGCACTGCCATCGTCAAGGTGGATCGCAAACCAATCCCAACCTTGTTGTTTGGCACTGAGCATACTACTGCTCCATTCACGATCAAACCAACCACGGCCACTCACTTTATATGGTTTACCGTCCAGTGTGATCGTCCCATCAAGGTCTAAGAAGGGAACACTATAATAATAAGAAGCGATACCCAATAATGGATGTTTTTGGCTATATCCTTTATCTCCCTGTAAAATAATGGCACCTTTTTGCTTGATATTTAATCGTGCAGACATGTCATCATCTGAAAACTTCAGTCGTCCAGGAAATGGATCACTGGTCGCAGCACGCCATGACCAATTATCTAACCACGCACGAAACGGTTTAAGATCAACCCCTGCTTGACCAATGCCACCACGCGCAAACCTTTCTGTTGCCCAAGTTTTCTCTTTCGTATTTATAACAGCATGTGCCATATACATTTGTGGGGTCTTCCAACCACTCAAATCTTCATCATTGGTCGCCATGCGAAATAACGTCCACTGCACCGCAATTTCTTTTCCTGTTTCTGTTTTAAGATTAGCGGTTAAATACCACCACTCAGCGAGATATTCAGGGTGTTCGCCATGATCTTGAGGAAACGTTATCGGCTCTCCTTTTATCACTGGTTCAAACACAAAATCTTTAGACTGCGTTAATATCTTTACTGAATTACTTCTCGTTGGTTGTTCATCACAACCACTTAACAACATCATTCCCATTAACATTATAGATAAAGAAAACACATGCCAACGAGATTGCTGAGTTGAAACTTTCATTAAAATGACTCTCGCAAAGATAAAATCGCAGATCGATGAACTAAACGCCATACTGGCCATGCTCCAGCAACAAGCAGTGCTAATAAAGCCGTGCCTAATGTCATAAAATAATCATAAGGGAAATATTGGACTTGCATCGTCCAACCAAAGGAATATTTCAACACAACATCAATCAAAAGCTGTGCTAAAAGTAAACCTAAAGGCAATGCTATCAGTGCGGTCATAAGCCCTATAACTAACAATTGACCGCCGCCCAATAACGACAATTCAATGCTTGTCATTCCCATACAACGTAATAATGAATATTGTCGTTGTCGTGAAATTTCACCAGCAATAGTGGAAAAGAACAAACCACAAATAGCAATGAATAACGTTAGATTACCTAACGTTGATGTCACGACAAACGTACGATCAAATACGGTCATTGCTTGTTTCATTAACGCGGCATTATTGCGTATACGTTCTGGTTGTAAGCGGAATCGCTCACCTAACTTTGCTAATAATAATTCGGATTTTGCACCCTTTTTCAAATGAATAGCTAATCCGACTTGCCCTGAATGCGGCCAAAAATGTTGCCATTTTTGCTGAGAGATTAATACTTGTCCGTAAGGGTTACCATAATCATAATAAATACCCACCACTCGCCATTTCTGATTCATGGGAGCGGGAAGATTAATAATATCTCCAGGCTGCCAATGATGTTTCAGCGCCATAGACTCACTGACCATTACCGCACGATCATGATGCAGTTGCTGCCAATAATTATTAAGGCCCACTTTTACCGACAGCGCTTTTTGCTCACCGGATGTTTGGCCAATACTCATAACTTGAATCGTGCCATTATTTGAGCGAGTGGCTTTTTGTCTGCTCCACCACACTTGATCCACTTCGGGTTGTTGTTGAAGCCATTTTGATATTCGTGGTGCCATGTTCATTGATGGGCGAATATAAATATCCGCAGCTAAACGCTGTTCAAGCCAGTTTTCCGTTGTATTACGAAAACTGCCAACCATAGTCTCCATACCGATGTTAGAAGCTAACGCCAACATAAACGCCATTGCTGCTATACCGCGATAACTTAAACTGGCAGCCGCATCAAAGAAAAACCATCGCATGCGCGCTTTACTGCTGATATTACCGAGAAAATGGAACAGCAACCACAGTAAATAAGGCATCATCAAGCCAGAGGCTATAAGAATAAAGGCGATTAAAACAAAACCTGTTAACTGTCCATGAGCAAGCTTATAAACAATCACCGCACCAATAATGAAGATGCAAGAAAACAAGGCTTGCCACGCAAATTCTCGCCCACTAAATCGAACTAAAGATAAATGTGTCGCTAGTCGTGCGGGTGGCGATTTAATTAAGCGCACAACCGGCCATGTACAGGCAAATGCACAGCCAAAAACCGCAATTGCTAAACTTGCAGCACCCCATTGCCAATTCCAGTGCACTTGTAAACCAACATTGGCGTTATATAAATCATTCAATGATGCCGCAACAGATGGCAGTAATTGTTGAGCTAATAATAGCCCAATAAGATTACCACCAACTAGCCCAACGAACACCCACAAACACAGTTCACCAATAAGCGCTCCAGCGAGTTGCGTACCATTAACGCCTAATTGACGTAAAATACCAACTAACGGCTGTCGTTGTGCTAACGAGAGCGACATTGCTTGATAAAAAATGAACAATCCCACCACAAACGCCAGCATTCCCATCGCAAACAAATTCAAATGAAAGGCATTGGTTAAGGGTTCTAGCTTGGCGTTTTGTTGACGTTCAAGTGTTAATCCTGGTGGTAAAATATGCGTCAGTTTCATTAACTGCTTACTGCTCATTTCACCGCAAACAATCGCGCTAAATCCAGAACTAGGTTGTAATTCGCGTAACAAAGCAATGTCAGCAATCATACGTGAATCATTCATACGGCTGTCATTGATCACTTTCATCGGACCTATTTGACGCCCAGAATTAAGTGTCAACATATCTCCATTTTTGATACCAATATAATTAGCTAAATTTTCACCTAACATAATCGGATATGGAGGACGCATTAGTTGCAATAATTGAATTTTACTTTCATCAATGGCGCTATTTTGTAACGCGCCAAAAATAGCCACAGGGTCAATACCGAGTAGCTGAAAGTCACGTTGTTTTTCTGTAATGATGCGATGTTCAACTAATGGCGCACATGTCTTAAGCCCGGCTCGACGCATTTGAATGTAAAAACCTTGCGGTACATTCATGCCTATTTGAGCATGGCGTATACGATATGGAAAAGGATTAGAAAAAAGTTGTTCGCCTTTACGATAGCTTTCTTTTGCTTGTTGATTAACTCCCATTACACCGACTAATAATGCAATACCCAGTGTTAATCCAAGCCACACTAAAACAATTTGCAATGGGTGGCGACGATAGTGTCCCCAAAGTGCACTAGCTACGGGGCGTAACATGTAACTGACCTCCCTGTAAGCGAATACAGCCTTGCATATGTGCTGCAACTTTCTCACTATGGGTAACAACTAATAAAGTGCAATTAAGGTGTTTTGTTAATGTAATAAGTAACCGAATAACAGCATCTGCATTTCGTTCATCTAAACTCCCTGTTGGTTCATCTGCTAATAACAATATCGGTTCCATATAAATTGCACGTGCAATAGCCGCACGTTGTTGTTGTCCCCCTGAAATCTCTTCAGGATAACGTGATAATAATGACATTAAATCCAATGCGGAAATTAGCTTTAACCATAACTTATCGTCGTCAGGTAATCCTTTTAGCTGTCGACAAAAACGAATATTATCAGCCACAGTTAAGGTTGGTAATAAATTATATTGTTGAAAAACAAGGCCAATATTTTCACGACGAAAGGCTGTTCGCTCACGTTCAGAAATTGCATGTATTGCCGTATCACCAAGCCATATCTCACCTGATTCAGGTTTATCAAGCCCAGCAATTAAATTCAGTAATGTACTTTTCCCTGAGCCGCTTTCTCCCATCAGTGCTAATTGCTCTCCAGAATGTAAAGCCAAATTAGCGCCCTGAAGCACAGAATGAAACTCGGTACCGTCTAGATACCCTTTGCAGAGTTTAGATAGTCGTAACATGTTCAATCACCAACGTTTGCTTGCATTACAAATTAACCACTATTTATTTTAATAATCGAATAATTAAAATAAATAGTTATTCAATAATACCTATTTTATTCCTCACAGAACAGCTTAGCTATATAAGTATTACCATTTATCACGCTTTCTTATTTGAATATTCTTCTTTAACAACAATCGACTACCATTAGGGTTAAAAAACCGTCATTAAATACAATTTTTATATTTCTAATTTGAATTTAATAACTATTATATAAAAACACATATAAATTAACTAACAACCATACGGATTGTTTAATTATCCATCTGATTTAGCTAAATTATATATCTCGATTTTGTTATTAAATGAATTATCACAACCATATGCATAAAAACCCATAATAATTGTGGTGATAATAATCATATTAACCTGTAAAAACTATCATCTTTTGCAGTTTATTATTGCTTTTAATCAATAAAAAGCCATTATCTTTAAAGGCGATATTAAAAAATTTAATAACAGAATTTTTTGCCTATCTATATCGCAACACGGAATTCAGAGTGGTTATTTAATGAGCAGAAATATTCTTGTCGTTGGCGCTTCAGGTTATATTGGCAGTCATCTTGTGCCGCAACTATTAAAGTTAGGCCATCACGTAACAGCAACAGGACGGAACCTCAAGCTCTTAGAGAAACGTGGCTGGGGAAATATTGATAATCTAACATTGGTTGAATTAGATTTAGATATTGACCAAGACTTAACGGATCTATTTGCAGATATCGATACCGTTTATTTTCTGGTTCATGGTATGAATCATGGTCATGATTTTATTGAATTTGAACTCGATTGTGCTAAACATTTTAGTCAGTATCTTGCCCTCAGTAACGTTAAGCATCTTATCTATCTTGGCGCCTTACAATCACCTACCAGCCAATCGAAACATTTAATGGCACGCAAAGAAACCGGTAATATTCTTCGTGATAGTGGAAAATGTGTTACTGAATTACGGGCGGGTATTATTATCGGACCAGGATCAGCCGCATTTGAAGTCATGCAAGACTTTGTTTATCACCTACCCATAATGTTAACTCCGCGTTGGGTCACTTCACGTAACTCTCCTATTGCCCTACGCAACTTACTCTATTATCTCACTCAGCTTATTGATTGCCCTCAAGACAAAAATCTAATCTTAGATGTCGCGGGGCCTGAACAAATGACCTACAAAGATCAAATGGTTCGCTTAAGCAAAGTTCATGGCAAAACAATCCGAGTTATTCCATTAAAATGGTTAAGCCCTCAAATGGCGACCTATTGGCTTCGTTTTATAACGTCGGTTCCAACTAATATTGCCCGCGCACTTATTGGAGGACTAAGTTGCGATCTTCCCGCTGACGGCAGTGAACTTCAACGTCGAATACCTCAACATTTGATCAGTTATGAAGAAGCCATTCAAGAAACACTGATAATGAATACTGAAGTCGTTAAAAGCGAAATCTGGGGATTTGATCCTGATGCCCTACTACGCTGGCAAACAGGTTATGGCTACTATCCGAAACAAGCAGGTTACACGCTTAAAACAGATGCCAGTTGTGAAGACTTATGGCGCCAAGTACAGCTGGTTGGCGGTGAAGAAGGTTACTTTTATGCCAATGGATTATGGCGAGTACGAGAATGGATGGATGCCATGATTGGTGGTGATGCCCTCAAGCGTTATCGGCGTGATCCTCAACAATTACAATTGGGCGATCAAATTGATTCGTGGAAAGTGATCAGTCTTGAAAAAAATCATTTCCTATCGTTATTATTTGGTATGAAAGCCCCTGGCTTAGGTCGATTAGAGTTTACCATTGAAGATTGTGGTGATCATCGCACTATCGACATTCGTGCGTGGTGGCACCCAAAAGGCTTTATGGGGCTACTTTATTGGTTTGCGATGATGCCAGCTCATTTGTTTATTTTTCGAGGCATGACCCATGCCTTAGTGAAACGCTGTAAAGCAAAAATACAACAAGGCAATATCGAAACAAAATAATACGGCTTATCTAATTATCAACCACATTACTTATCGCTAGTATCAATGTGGTGATGATTAGATAGTCATTAAAATAGAGACATAAAAAAAAACCGAAAGCATGACACTTTCGGTTTTTTGTATTACTAACTGAATGTAAAAATCACATCACACACATTAAGCCGCCTTGGCTACTTTAGATGCACATGTCATCTTCCATGCCGCAACAGGACCACTTAATAGTGTTAATCCAATCAGCAATGAAACAGGTACCGCGGTAATAACAATAAAGGATTGTAGTGCATTTAAACCACCATCCCCGGCTAATAACAATACTGCAGCCACGACACCCATGGTAATCGCCCAGAATAAACGGTGCTTACTACTAGGTTCATTATCACCCGAGACGACCATCGCAATCGAGTATGCCATTGAGTCACCTGTTGTGACGACAAAGGTTGTAGTTAGCACTAAAAACGCAGGTAATAGAATATAACTCAGAGGTAAATTAGACAGTGTTGCTAATAATACTGAAGGTAGACCACCATCATTCAATGGTCCTGAAATCATACCTGGGTTATTCAGTTCTAATGAAATACCTGTACCACCAAGCACAGCGAACCAAAAGTTAGTCGCAATCGGTGCACCAACAGCAACACATAAGATTAAACTGCGAATACTACGGCCTTCAGAAATACGGGCAATAAAGATCGCCATCATTGGTGCAAAACCAATGAACCAACCCCAGAAGAACCATGTCCACCATAAATTCCATTCAGGCTTTACGGTCGTCAAACTCATTGAACCCATGTTTTGTAAGTAGCTACCAAACGCAGAACCAAACTCTTTCAATAAGAAAGTTGTTGGCCCTAAGATTAGCATTGCCGCTAACAGTACAAACGCACCGATAACATTAAGGCGTGATAACCACTGTAAACCTTTGTCCATTCCAGAAGCTGCTGAAGCAGAATAAATAGCGACAACAACAGCTAAAATAATCAGCTGTGATTGGGTATTGTTTTCTAAGCCCGTTAATAACTCAAGGCTATAACCTAATTGAGAGGCTAAAAAGCCTATAGGTCCAATAGTACCTGCAGCCACAGCTATAATTGAACATGCGTCAATAACACTGCCTACCCAATGATTTTCTAAACGATGACCAAAAAGCGGAAATAATAAAGCGCGTGGGCGAAGTTTAATGCCATGTTCATGGTGAGCATACATTAAAACAATCGTTGAAAGCGTACCGAGTACAGCCCAAGCAAGAAAACCCCAGTGTAAGAAGGCTTGATCTAATGCTGGTGTTACTGCGGCAAGCGTACCCGCTTCTACACCAGGAAATGATGGAGACGGGGTCATGAAGTGATAAATAGGTTCTGCGGCAGACCAAAAAACGCCGCCACCAGCAAGTAGCGTACACATGATCATTGCTAACCAACGGAAAGTGCCAATGGTTGGTTTAGCAACACTGCCCATCACTTTTTTACCTAATGGACTAATCGCTACAATTAATGCTAGAAAAAAGTTCACCAACATCAACCACTGCCAACTTGAACCGAAGTTATTTGCAGCAGAACTGAATGATGTTTGAATCATTGAGGTAAAAGCAGGCATATCAATTAAAGCAGAAAGAACGAATAAGGTGATAAACCCAATCGTTAGAGCAGGAACGAGTTTATTGTCTAAACCTTTTAGTCCCATAACTATATTTGGAGCTACGTTGTTGCTAATTTGACTTGTATTGCGTCGCATAAATGTCTCACGCTGTGTGTGAGGGAAGACACACTATCAGCATCCAAACCGTAACGCTAGTTAAATTTTACCTATGATTTTCAAAGGAAAAAGGATTTAAGCCGTCATTTAATAGGATTGTAATTTGAAAACAGAAACTTATAACTTGTTACATAAACCCGCTTATTAAGAAATAAAAATAATCGAAACCATCAAAAAAACTCATTAAGCTTTGCTTGTATAAGATCAATAAAATAGTTACTGCACAAACAAATTTCAAATTAATAGATGCAAACTTAGTTATCAATTAATGCTTTTAAACGATGTAATGAGTGTGATATTTCACGCAAATACCCCTATTTCTATGCCCTATAGTAATAAGCACTTTTTTAACGGCAATGGAGAGGTATCTTATGAAATACACATTACTTTACGCTGTGGTCGCGGCAACAGTTTCCCCGTCAATTTTAGCTTGCACAACAATTCTTATCGGTAATCAAGCCACAACTGATGGTAGTTATATTATTGCGAGAAACGCAGACCATAGCCCATTAGTCAATCCACACTGGTTTAATCATCCTCATCAAACGAATAAAACGGGTGAATTTCGCTCTAGTAGCAATGCGTTTACTTACCCTTTACCTGCAACCAGTCTTGCTTATAGCAGTTTTTCTAAAGCAAAAACGCATGACACTTCTTTTGGTTCTGCGGGTTTTAATGAGCTTGGAATTGGAATGTCAGCCACGGAAACTATTTATAACAACCCCACTGTCCTTGCCGTTGATCCTTACAATGAAAAAGCCGGTATCAATGAAGATTCGATTGTTAATGTTATTTTACCGCGAGCAAAATCAGCCAAAGAAGGCGTACAACTCTTAGGTGAGATTATTGAAAAACAAGGTGCTGCAGAAGGTTTTGGGGTGGCTTTTGTTGATAAAACGGGGATCTGGTATTTAGAAACAGGCAGCGGTCACCAATGGATGGCAACCAAACTCGATAATAACAATTATTTTGTTTCTGCTAATCAAGGGCGATTACAACATTTTGATCCTGACAACACCGATAAATACCTTTCTAGCCCAACGCTGATCAGTTTTGCTATTGCTCAAGGTGTATATAAGCCTAAACAAGAGGGTAAATTTAATTTTCATCGCGCCTATTCCATCGATAACAACAACGATCGTCTTTATAATTATCCACGCGTACACGCCTTACAACATATGTACAGTAACGGCATTAAAACAACCTTAGCCGATCCACAGGCTTTTCCTGTCTTTGCTGAGCCTGCACATAAATTATCGGTCGAGGATGTTAAACAAGGACTACGAAATCATTATCAAGGTACCTCACATGATCCCTATGCTAACGTTAATCCTAAAGAAACTTATCGTCCTATCTCAGTATTTAGAACCTATCAATCCCATATTCTTCAAATTAACCCAGCATTACCTCAGGCGATCGGCGAAGTGGCTTACATTGGCTGGGGCATGACCGATCTCACCCCTTATATCGCATTTTATCAAGGTGCAAAAATTCCGGCTATTTACAAAACAGGCGTTGGCACCATCGCTGATAATATGTCAGCTTATTGGCAATTACGTAAGGTACAGACCCTTGCAATGACAGACTATAATCAGTTTGCACCAATGGTGAAAAAAGCCTATGCCGAATTTGAAAAGAAACAAATTGCACTCATGGCACAAACACAAAAAGATTATTTAGCAATCTATAAAACTGAGCCTCAAAAAGCACAAACACTGTTAAATAATTTTGAATTAACCGTCACTAATCAAGCAATGGCAACAGCCAATAATCTTCAAAATAGAATTATTACCAAAATGACATCAGATACCAATGCCATTTACCCATTCAAGGGGGCTTAATTAACACTGTTTAATATTTATAATTGAACAATAAATATAATAGAACAGTAAACATCGCTGATTACGATTATCACCGATATTAAAAAGGCAGCCTATTTAGACTGCCTTTTCAATATTACACACCACTGGTTAATCAATAATTAAGTCATACTGCGTACAGTGATGATTAACAATATGTGTAATGGTTTGACGCGGAATTTTTTGCCATGAACCAGAATGATCTAATGGCTCAGAAGCAATAATAGTTTTTTTGTTTGAACACTGGATAAACACTGGTGGTGGTTGATGGTCAGAACTATAACGCACCACCCAAAATTGCTCACCATCAGAGATACAAAGCGACGTTTTTAGCGGCCCCGTTATCGACTTATCTTCCATTGCTTGTTCAATTTCATATAAAGTCTGATTAATCGCGGCAATAGGATCAATGCGAAGCCCATTTTTAATCATCATTAAGAAAATTAATTCGCTATCAGTCGTGCCAACTCGTTTTAAAAATAATTCTTCCGTTAATTGACGCACTAACGTGAATTTTACCTGATCAAAGCCACTGATCTGACCATTATGCAAAAACATCCAATTATCGAGCACAAACGGATGACAATTAACTCGAGATACTTGGGATCCTGTTGAATGGCGAATATGTGCCATAAAACGATGTGAACTAATATGATGCGCTAGTGAGCGTAAATTCTCATCACCCCATGCGGGTAAAATATCATGATAATAGCCCGGCAATGCACGATGAGAATACCAACCTAAACCAAAGCCGTCGCCATTCGCACGAACAGTGCGCTTTTTATTCGATTCGACACTTTGCTGAATTAATGAATGCTCTGGCTGATAAATCAATTCATCCAAATAGATACTGTCACCATGATAGGCTAACCATCGGGACATAACGTATTCCTTACTCAAAACAATACAGACTAAACAAGTTACTTAATTTACCACGCACAACCACTGATCACTATGCTTATATCGTTTATCACAACCCACTTATTTCAATACACATATTCATCATAATAGTCATTAATTATCGTTGCTTCATGTATTGCTTTGGCGGTCGCCCTAAGGTTTTTTTAAAAAACAAAATAAATGCGCTCACTGATTCATAACCTAAATCTTCCGCTACCCGTTGTACCGACTCCCCCATCGAGAGCTTTTGTAATGCCACTACAATATGTAACTGCCCACGCCAGCGACCAAAAGTGAGGCCGATTTCTTGTTTAACCAAGCGTGCTAATGTTCGTTCACTCATTGCAAATTGTGCCGCCCACTCACCCACGGTTTTTCTGTCACCAGGATTTGTGAGTAAACGTTGCGCAATTTGGTATAACCGAGCTTCAGATGGAATAGGAAAATCAAACTGCTCGGTTGGCATTACTATCAATTCATCAACCAACACATCAACTAAACGTGCTACTGCGCCTTCTTTAGCATAATTTTGCTGCTCTTGTGCTAAACGAATAATTAATTCACGCAATAATGGGGTAACAGACAGTGTGCACGCTTTATTTGGCATTCCAATAATATCTTGATCAACAAACAGCATACACACATCAGCATCCATCGAAATTTGATTGCTATGCGGTACTTGACTCGGAATCCAAACAGCGCAATGTGCTGGCACCATCCACACTGCATCGTCAATATAACATTTAGCAAACCCAGTTAACGGCATCACTAATTGCCCTTTATGATGATGGTGGAATGGCGCTTCCTCTTCTTTTTCAATACCTGCAACCCGTAATGCTAGTACCTTTTGTGGGTATAGATCGGTATCAAACCCCATAACATTGGTTTTAACATTCATAATATGACCGTTTTAGGCTATAAAATGTCAATACAACCAAATAAAGAAATAAATGTAAAGTCTATTATGACCTTCATATTTTTATAGGAGGCAGATATGTCACACTCCATTCGTAAAGTCGCGCACCCCGCGTTAATGATTATCAGTATTTTATTAATTGCCAGTAACCTTCGCGCCCCGATTACCGGTTTAGGTCCTATTCTAGAGTTTATCTCGCATGATCTTCACTTATCCCCCACACAAGCAGGCATGTTAACAACACTACCTTTGCTGGCCTTTGCGCTTTTTTCACCTATATCTTCTGGGCTAGCAAGAAAAATAGGCCTTGAATCTTCGTTGATGATCGCCCTGACACTGATTTCATTAGGGGTTATCATTCGTTCATCAGGCTCAATAGCAACACTTTTTTTAGGGACTTGTATTATTGGGATAGGTATTGCTATTGGTAATGTTTTATTACCCAGTTTGCTTAAAAGAGACTTTCCAACTCAAGTACCAACATTAACAGCCATCTATGTACTTATTATGGGGATTGGCTCAACCATCAGTTCTAGCACTGCTATTCCGCTGTTGAACTTAGCAGAAAAACTCCACATTACAGTAATACCATCGTGGGCATTTTCATTAGCTAGCGTTATTATCTTTCCCGTAGTCTCTATCTTGATGTGGTTGCCACAATTAAGTACTCATACTCGACCATCAGTCGATACGGCAGATATAGATAGCCATAGTTATTTATGGCGTTCAGCTGCTGCGTGGCAAGTGACAATATTTCTCGGCCTTAACTCATTTATTATGTATATATTTATCAGTTGGTTACCAAGCATATTAGTTGATAATGGCTATACAGAGAATCAAGCGGGTTATATTCACGGTATTCTTCAATTATCAACAGCAATGCCGGCACTGATCCTTATTCCATTAATGGCAAAAATAAAAGATAAACGCACAATGAGTGTCATAATCGCAATATTGTCATTCTCTAGTATTCTAGGACTGTTATTGATGCCTGAACACGCTATTGTGTGGGTGATTTGTATTGGTTTTAGTTGTGGTGGAGGCTTTATTCTTGGTCTGTCTTTTGTTGGTATTCGTACTCACGATGCACATCAAGCCGCAGCATTATCAGGCATGGCACAATGTATGGGTTATCTATTAGCGGCCAGTGGTCCTCTCATTTTTGGTTCGTTACACGAAATGACAGCCAGTTGGTCATTGCCCTTATTAATGACCACAAGTGTTTGTGTGGTATGGGCTTTATTGGCATTGTATGCAGGTCGACCCCAAATTATTATACGCACACAAACAGGCAACGATATTATTATCGATAATACCCACCCCCGACATCAGTCTTAATCGAGCCTACATTATTTAATGACTCCTTATAACAAAAAAGGTCACTCAAAAGTGACCTTTAATAAACCATAATAACGGTTAACCCAATTGCTGCTCAATCTGATCCGCTTTAATAAACTTATCATGCGTTGCTAATTGAGCTTGATAGCGTTGAATATTAGGATAATTCACAATCATTCCGTTATTTTGCAGTATTTCAGCAATAAACGACATCATGATATCTGCTCCGGTGAGTCGTTCTTCAACTAAATACGTTTTGCCTTCAAGGCTCTGCTCAAAATAACTGATAACTTTTTCAGCTTCTACGTCTGCATAGCCTTCTAAGAAATTAGTTTTAGCACCATCTTTAGCAACAAACATCTTTAATAATAACGGTAAAATAGCTGAACTTTCAGCAAAATGAAGCCATTGTAAATATTCAATATAAGCTGGTGTTCCCACTTTAGGTGCTAAATTAGGATTATAAGTCTGAATTAAATATTCAGTAATAGCGCCAGATTCAGCAATCACCGCCCCATTGTCTTCAATAACTGGTGATTTTCCCAACGGATGAATATTTTTCAATTCTGGTGGCGCTAAAAACGTGACGGCGTCACGTAAATAAGGCTTAACTTCATATGCTAAGTCAAGTTCTTCTAATAACCAAATAATGCGCTTTGAACGTGATTTATTTAAGTGATGAAGTGTGATCATATTCTATTCACCTTATTATTGAGCTTGATTGGTTTGAATAACCAATTTGCCAAAATTCTTACCGTCTAATAAACCAATAAACGCTTGAGGAGCATTTTCTAGCCCTTGCACTAAATCTTCACGATAATGGATTTTGCCTTCCGCTAACCATTGGCTCATATCTGTGGCAAATTCATCATAACGATCTGCATAATCATCAAAGATAATAAAACCTTGCATCTTGATACGCTTAATCAATAGCGTGCCCATTAGCATCGACATGCGATCAGGCCCTTGCGGTAATTCAGTGGCATTATATTGAGAAATCAAACCACATAATGGAATACGAGCGCCCGTATTAAGTAGCGGTAATACTGCATCAAAGACTTTACCACCGACATTTTCATAATAAATATCAATGCCTTTATCACAAGCAGCTGCTAATTGTACTGCGAAATCATCAGCTTTGTGATCAATACAATCATCAAAACCTAGCACGTCTTTGGCATAGCGACATTTTTCTTCGCCACCTGCGACACCCACAACGCGACAACCTTTAATTTTACCAATCTGGCCCACCATTGAACCCACGGCACCTGTTGCAGCCGCCACAACAATCGTATCGCCTGGCTTAGGTTGACCAATATCAAGCAAACCCATATAAGCGGTAAAACCCGGCATTCCCATCACACCCAACGCATAGGATGGATGTGTTGGCTGCATGCCTAATTTAATTAATCCGTCACCATTTGAAACAGCATAATCTTGCCAACCTGAATAAGATAACACCCACTCACCTTGTGCAAAATCAGCATGATTAGACTGCTCAATTTGACATACCGTACCACCAACCATAACCTCACCTACCGCAACAGGATCAGCATAGGATTTAGCATCACTCATACGACCACGCATATAAGGGTCTAATGATAAATACACACTACGCAATAAAATCTCCCCTGCCGCTATCGTAGGAATAACGGTTTGTTCTAGACGAAAATTATCAGCTGTTGGAGCACCAACAGGGCGAGATGCTAATACGATTTTGCGGTTTAGGTTTGTCATTGAGCTATCCTTTTCTTTTTATTAAATATTAGACCAGTCGTCTAGTTTTAGGTTTTAAAAAATCCCATCATAAAATAATGGGATAATTAATAAGCAACCGCCATTAAACGACTAGCTGTAGCTGCGTTTTAGTCGTGATTAACGCTTGCTGTAATACTGTGACATCTTGGCTAAGTTTATAAAACAAACTCGCACCCAGCCATAATTGATATAAGGTTTGAGCCGTTAATTGACTGTCGGCTACCGTAATTGAGCCGTCTTTAATACCATCATCAATGCATAATGCAATCAAGTTTACAATGCTATAAGCTCCTTTTTTCAAGGCCTCACGCATTGGTTCAGACAAATCAGAAACTTCAGCACTGAGCTTAACCACCACACATTTATTGACGTTACAGGTGCCATTATCAATAATTAACCAACGTGAAAAATAATCAGTTACGCGATCAAAACCGGTTCCAGTGCCTTGCTCTAAAATTGCGCTAACGTGTTCTAAATACTGCTCAAAATAGTGTTGAATTAACGCCTCACCAAATTGCTCTTTTGACTTAAAATAATGATAAAAAGAACCTTTTGGTACCGCTGCTGTTTTTAAAATTTCAGACAGGCCAACATTCGTGAATCCCTTGGTGACCACAAGTTGGTAACCAATATCTAAAATATGCTGACGTGTATCGTTTGTTTTTGTTTTCATGTGATAACTATAAACGCGACTAGACCAGTCGTCTAGTCCTATGGCCTAATTATTTTAAATAGTACAGTTGCCGCTGGTAATGAATAACTTGTTTCTATCTTATTTATATCGACGGATATTAATAGACATACAGCGCTGAACACGTATGATCATCAACAATTAGCAAAACACCTGTATTACACTGTCAATTGGAATATCGTTTTGATTAGAGAAAATGTCTTTACCCCTTTTGCAACTTGGAGCAAACCTTTAGTTTCTGAAGTTGCAGAAGCAATTAACCTATTAAAAGATAATGGGTATGATGCCAAGCAACTTACTTTAGCAACAGGTCTACAAGAAAAAAACATCTGTAATTGGACTGCTAAATATAAAAAAGAGCCACTAGATGTTTCTTCAATTCCTTACCCTTGCTGGTGTTTTATTGCCGCACTGATTGGCCGACCTAACATCGCAACCAATGGTAAAGTGATTGAAGTTGACGAAATCAAACGTGTATTACGCTTATTTAAGCCTTCTGCATTTGGCAGTCAAAATACGTTTGTTTGCCCGACTAGTGATCAGTTCGCAAAATTGATCGACAGCGGTTTATTTGCAGAAATGACCACTGAAAATATCGCGGCATTATTTAACTGGAAACCAGAGAACGTCACTGAAAGTTTAGGTGCAGGTAAATTACCTTACTTAAACTGGTGCCTAATCATGATGATGTTTGGCATTAACATTCAAAAAATGGCATTAAAAGACTTGGACAATGAGATTACTATTAACCAGTAATTCTCCTCGTTAGTCGCTTAAACATACGCCTTGTGATTGGTCTTTACCCACAAGGCGTTGTTTATTTATTAATATATGAACCAGTAATAACTTGATTCATCGTAATACCTGATTAAAATAGTCGATTATTCTCGCAGTCAGGATCTCACAGCATATGCCAACGACAACTCACCATTTGGAGTTAAAACCTACCACCTTATTTACGCTCTATTGCATTATCTTCCTTGGCTCTGCGGGCTTTTTTATTACGATCCCAGCGTATGTGAGTTTATTTTTAACTGATCACTCACTTGCTATCGCACAAAATATGCCAATCGAACAACGTCGTACTTTATTTGGTACGGTAATGTCAGCCGCTCCTTTTATCTCCATGTTTTTCACCCCACTCATTGCGCGTTTTGCTGACCGCTTTAGCCGTAAAGTAACCATGGTCTTATGTTTGATCATTGCTGCGATTGGTTTTGCGATGCCTATCTATGCCATTGTCATCGGATCTATTGCATTATTATTTGCAGGTAACATGATCAATAGCCTTGGCTCTGCTAGCCAGCCGATTGCACAAGCGATTCTTGCTGATAATAGCCGTGGCAAAACCAAAGCGACATTAATGAGTATGGTGGCGATCGTAATGACAGCGGCGATGTCATTTGGCCCAGCATTAGGCAGTAAATTGTCAGCAACCTATGGCACTCAAGCACCATTTTACGCTTGTCTTATTATTGCTATCTTTTGTTTAATACTACTAAATCTTGTTCGGTTACCGCCGCAAATCGCCTTACACAACGAAAATCCACTCTCTTTTGTTGCCCCATTAAAACGTAGCCAATCGGGCTTATTGGCTTGTTTAGCGATCGTTTTTATTTGCCAATTTAGTTGGAGTTTATACTTTCAAAATATCGCGTTTATTTTCCCTCAGAAATGGGGCATTAGTGTAGAAAGCAGCTTCTACCAATATTTTATGATGGCTATCGGTGTAGTCATGATCTGTTCGCTATTACTGCTTCCTCGACTCCTTCTAGCGCGTATTAACGTACTCTCAGCATTGCGGATCACGACCCTATTTGCTGCGATTGGTATGATTTTATTAGCAATAACGCCTACACCTAATACACATATTGCTGCGATGATATTTACCGCCGTTATGGTGGCGATTGCATTTCCATTTTACATTACGGCGTTATCAGACAGAGCCAGTGAAGCAGATCAAGGCTGGGTTATGGCAATGTCGAGTGCAATGGTAGGCCTTGCGTGGACATTAAGCGGCTATTTAACCAGTGTATTTGTCAATATTGATTTAATTCTACCAACAGCAATTGCCGCCGTCGGTTATGTAATTGCGATGATTATCGTCCCTAAAAAGGCAGCAACGCTCATTACGGCGGCTAATTAAGATGATGAATAGGACAACATACATGACACCATTAACCAGTGCACTTCAAGCTCATCAGTTTCATGCGGTGATCCCAGAGCCACTTCAATTTGGGCGTGGACTCATTGTTGATCTTTCCCCTTCCAGTGCGCTTTGGCAAAGTGTTAGCACCAATCACAGTTTTGCTGATGAAATAGCCCGTCAGTCAACAGCAATGAACGCACAAATAGTGATTGGTCGTTATGCAGAACAACGGCTAATTTATCAAGATAAAGAAAATTTTAGTGACAGTAAAAATCGTACCGTTCATATGGGAATCGATTTGGGTGTCCCCTCTTTAACACCTGTCTTTGCACCGCTTGATGGCAAAATCCATAGTATTGCTAATCATCAAAATGAAGGTGATTACGGTCCCACTATTATTTTACGCCACCAGCTTGAGGGAATAACCTTTTTTACTTTATATGGTCATCTTCACCAAGCCGCACATACACAATTGCAGGTTGGCGATCTTATAAATGCAGGTCAACAATTTACGGCAATCGGCACCACAGCAGAAAATGGCGGTTGGGCTCCGCATCTTCATTTACAGATCATTGAGAATATGGGATCTAACACTGATGATTATATTGGCGTTGTTGATCCCATTGAATTAGATTTTTACCGCAATAACTGCCCTAACCCTAATTTGATTCTTAAACGATCCGATCTTGATTAAAAATTAACGGCTAAAGCTTAAATCGCATATTGATAAATACATGATATGCGATTTAAATTTTATGCTTAATATACCGACAATAATCTCGGCATTATTTTCTAACGCTATCAAGCCAGCTATACACCGTTTCTAAGGTTTCATACGATGGTAAACGATTATTGCGCGCTTGAATTTGATCAACCGTATAAATATCACTCGCCCGTCCATTAGCTAAATAGTGTCGCTTTAACCCTATGGTGACGCGTTCTGGCATATGCATTTTATACACTAAATACTCACCCTTAATAATCCGATGATGGTAAATAGCGACATAGTGATTTTGTTCTATACCTTCAAGCTCAAGCTGCTGATAATTTCGAATCGGTACAATATTACTATTGCCATCATAAGGAATCTCATACTCCTTGTCGCAACTTGGATCTGGTATAACTTTTGCTGTTTTTTGAGCAATTAACCATCGATCATGTAATTTTTTCAATTCATCATACGATGTTACAGCATGAATACGTCGCACTGAATCAACATCAAGCACACGATAACCTAACTGAAACACATCCGATAATATCTGATTAATTCGCAGTCGTTCTCGCGGTGACGCTTTAATTAAATAAAAGCCTAATTTTGTGCCCGTTAATGTTGGCCATTGTAAATACACTTGCAACGTTAAAGTCGTGATTGCTGAATAATGCCGAAACAGTTTAAATGTCATCATTTCAGGATCGAGCAAACGATGGATCACAATCACCACAGAACGGGTGGAAAAATCACTTTGAATACGATCAATAAAACGCAACGCTGAACGGCACGATGCTAAGCCTAAATGAGCTAATATCTTACGTTGGCCTAGTTCACATAAAGCTAATACTTGTTCATGATCTAATGGATAACGTTCACACATCAGATAAAGTAATATTGGACGTTGGGCTAATAAATGGCGAGCTTTATCACTCATTGCCGCCATCTTGAGCATGTACACCCCCAAATCAGCATAAGCGCGGGCTTTATCAACCAATCCTGCGGGAATACTTTCAATCCACGCTTTACCACCAGCCAGTGATTCAATATGTTCGATATAAAACGAACAACTGCCTTCTAATAACTCACGGTGTCCATCACGATAAGCACGATACATAATCAAACCATCTCGCCAATCATAGAACTCCAATACAAATGGAAAGAAAGTTAATGTCTCATCAAACGATAAGATCAAAGGTGTAGAAATATGAGTAGACTGATGTTCAGTACAACAAACAGGCATAGATGTCCCTATTAATCTGTTATCCCTCTCACAGTGACAATAATTATTATCTTAATACTATCTGTATTACTGCGGTAATTAATAAGTCTATCATGACTTATTAATATCAATATTCAACTTAAAAAATATCAAGATGAGAGCTTTGCGTAGAATAGATATTCTACAATATTACAGGTTATTTAAATGTTTATTTGGCGTTAAATCTTCGCAAAAAACGAGTCAATAATAACAAATATTCATCTTACCGCGATGACAATTAAAATATATCATCTCTAAAAATTACGATTTAGATTCAAGCATAAAATTCAGTGGCGTGAATCCTGTTTTTTGACGAAAGAAACTAATAAAAGCACTATCATTCGCAAAACCTAAACGGTATGAAATATCAGTAATACGCTGATGTTGCGATAATAATTCAATTGCGGTTAACAATCGCCATTGTTGACGCCAACTCTGATATGGCATTGCTGTTTCTTTATTAAAAATGCGGGTAATGGTTTTCTGGCTCGCCCCCACTAACAGACTAAGATCAGCTAACGTCGGTGCAATAAAATCGGGATCATTAATCCCTTCAAGCCACTTAGATAATCTAACATCATCAGGTAACGGCAGATTTAAATGACTTTCAGTAGCAGAATTAAGCTCTTCTATCAATAGGTTAACTGAGTTTAATTGCTCATTATTGGGTTTATCAAACGGCCACATTGACATTCTTTCAAGCAGTATCGCCATCAATGGATTAATATCAATAATCTTCATTTCACGACTTAGTTGTGACTGTAAAGCTAGATCAAAATACAACGAGCGATACTGAGTTACATTGGTCATCTGCGCATTATGCAACATCCCAGCAGGGATCCAAGCTGCGCGCATAGGAGGCAATACACACTTAACCCCTTCAAGAGTGATTACCATACAACCATGGTGTGAGAATAATAGTTGATCTTTGTCATGCCGATGCTCGCCAGAATTATGATCACCAACATTCGCCGCCAGACCGACAACTAAACCATCAAAGTCATTGGGACAAAATTGTTGACCTTCTTCAATATATGCCATTACTGACGTCACCTGTCCTTAATTTAATATATATAGTCTTTATATTAATATAAGTTCAAAAATGAGTACCTTATAATAATTACCATATTGAAACAATACGTATATTCAAGATAGCAATCCTACGCATTAATAAAAAGAATCGTTTTAGCTTATATTTTTAGAACGACATCATGGAATTTATAAAAAATCATATGAATAACAATATTAATAAAATATCAATGCCGTTAGCGGTGACATTATTAATGTTTCCACAAATCATCGAAACCATGTATAGCCCAGCATTAACGTCAATTAAAACCCATTTTAACGTTACGGGTTCAACTGCAGCACAAGGCATGTCGGTGTTCTTTATCACCTTTGCTGTTGGGGTCGTTTTTTGGGGTAGAATGTGTGACATCATCGGTCGTCGTTATTCGACACTGATTGGACTCATTATTTTTATCAGCTCTGCTGTTTTCACTTTATACGCATCGACATTTACATTACTTCTTATAGGCTTTGGTTGTTGTGCCTTTGGAGCGGCGGTGGGTTCAGTCTGTACTCAAACGATCCTTCGTGATTGTTACCAAGGTCCAGAGCTCGGACGGGTATTTTCTATTATTGGAACATCCATTGGCATCAGCCCTATTATTGGCATGATAACGGGCAGTTGGTTAACCGTTAATGGCGGCTATAAATGGGTGTTTATCGGCATGATAATACTAACCAGTGGCTTACTCTGCTGGAGCTTATTGCAATTACCCGAAACAAAACCAACCCAAACCCAACGAGATAGCTTGCTCTTTATCGGCACCAAAATGCTGAAAGATCTTCACATTTGGTACATCATGTTGATGGTTGCCATTTTTAACATTGCATTATTTTCCTATTATAGCCTTGCCCCTTTTATGTTTGAAAAATTACATGTCAGCATTAAATTATTCGGCTATACCAGCGCTGTACTGGCGTTAGGCTCAATCCTTGGTGCAATGCTTAATATGCGATTACTACGTCGACATGTCATATCACAAACTATCATCACCCTTGCATCTATCATACTGCTCATAAGTAGTATTGGCGTTTATCTATTACAAACCTCAATTTGGTTTTTCTTACCGATGATTTTTATATCACTGTCATTTGGTTTAGCTTTACCTAATTTATTAAGTACCGCATTAAATAATTACCGTGATCATTTAGGCACTGCTGGCGCATTACTGGGGTTATTTTATTATCTCGTCATTGGAGCCAGTTTACATAAAGCCGCTATAGTGGGCGATCTTGGTATCACACTTATCATCTGTGCCATCCTTGCGATAACACTGGCACTCTTTCATCATATTAATAGATGGCTTCAATAAAACCAGTACGATAACCACCTAACGCTATTTACCCTCTCTTTCTTCGTTTATCTCAAATACAACTAAGCCGCAATAATGCGGCTTAGGGGGTAAAATCAATTTAGTTTATAGTATTCGAGTCGGTAGCTCTGGCAAATGAGAACCCGTATTTGATGGGTAAATAATGTATTCCCCATGAAATTTAACTTTAGACTTATAGTCAGTAATTTTGAATAACAAAATTCCATGTTGGTAAGCCGTATCAATAAACTGCTGCACATTACCACGTACGTACAAAGATAGAGGTTTAACTAACTCACCCTCATCATTCATTGATGCTGCATATTGCGCTGAACAAACAACTAATGATGCTTTACCGTCTGTATGGTGACTCACTTTACGATTCACTTCGTATTCATTAGTCACTAGCCAATCTTGCTGTTCTAACGCGGTATAAAACGTTGTCATTACTGCTGATGTAATCGCAATTGATTGTCCTTGCTCATCAGTGACTTTAGCATAAGTTTCCGCTAAACGTTCAAAATGCAATTTTAACTGTGCATTTTTACCCATGGTTCGTGATTGTTGCTGCCATTCCTGCAATGTTTTCACTACACAGCGATCAAAACTATGTTGTTTAAGCACTTTTGTTACCCAAGCACTCAAAAAAATACTTTCACTGACAGGGTTCTTCTGTGCTTTACCTGTTGCTTGTGCCTCTTGTAAAGCCACTAACCCGCTGTTAACTACATTGTAAATTTCATTAAAAAAAATGGTCATGATTTATTTCAAACAATCCAAAAATATCAAATCACCACACAACCTTTAAGCTGTGCGGGCAAGGAACCAATAAAAACCAGCCGATAATATAGCACATGATGCCATGGTCAATGCCATTGGCCATGCATTACTATCCGGCATTAATGCAACCAGACCACCAACAATAGAACCAATACCAAACCGGAACGTTCCACCCAAAGAAGAAGCAGTACCCGCCATTTGTGGATAGCTCGATAATAAACACGCCATGGTGTTACTACCAATAGTAGAGAGTGTACCGATAAATAACGCAACCGGAATAACAACACCCCATAAGCCTAACCCTAGCCATTGCCCCAAAAATAGCAACACACCAGCGGTTAATTGTATCGCTAACCCAAACCGCAACATCCAATGGGTACCTTTTCGTTTCACAAAACGGCCATTGATACTCGTAAACAAAATCATGCAAAGAATGTTCAAACAAAAGTAGTAACCAAAATTCTCAACACTGACGCCATAAATATCAATGTAGACAAAAGAGCCAGCGGTTAAGAATGTAAACATACCAGCGAAAGAAAAACCACTGCAACACACTAAGCCAAATGCAACTGGATTAGATAGTAGTCGTTTGTAATTTTTTATGATTGACGATAAATGAAACGGCATCCGTTTTTCTTTGGGCAACGTTTCTTTAATTTGGAAAAGAATAGACACTAAAACAATAACAGCAAAAACAGCTAACGCCCAAAAAACCGCACGCCAACCAAACCAAACGGAAAGATGACCACCCAATACTGGGGCAACTAATGGTGCGATAGTCATAACCAGTGTCACAAATGACATGGTTCGAGAGAACTCTTCGCGTTCAAACATATCACGCACAAGTGCGCCAATAATAACCGCCGCAGCCGCACCAGCAAAACCTTGCGCTACACGCACAATAGTTAACTCGGTAATATTAGTACTTAATGCACCTAAAATAGTTAACACTAAAAAGCTCACCGTACCAGCAATGAGCATCGGACGACGACCATAACTATCAGCTAATGGGCCATGAATTAACTGACCAAAAGCAAAACCTGCGGTATAAGCGGTTAAGGTGACTTGAACAGCACCAGGAGAAACTAAAAAGTCTTTGGCAATATTGGGCATTGCCGGTAAATACATATCAATAGCAAAAGGAGTTAAAGCGGCAATTGCACCGAGAATGAGAATGAGCTGTAAACTCAATTTAGATGAGGCTTGTTGAGTCATAAGGATTCTTTTTTATAAAAATAACAACGATAGGCCGAATATAATTGCTATTGAAGAGACAATGACCCTATTGTACGCTAAAAAACAACAATCATTCTTTCCTAATAGGAAATAAAAAATTTCTAACGGTTGTAACCCAAAGAGATGTTGTTGTTTAATATATCACTTATAAAAAAAGCACAAATAAGGCTATTTATGCTTTTTAGTTTTTAAAACAATCATTAAGATTATTTAGCTAGAAATGATGCAATCTCTTCATCCGTTAATGGACGGTATTGACCAGGTTCAAGATCTTCATCTAGTTCAACCGCACCTACGCGCTCACGGTGTAGACCGACAACACGATTACCTACCGCAGCAAACATACGCTTAACCTGATGATACTTACCTTCAGTGATGGTTAAGACACCCTCACGTTCACCTACAATTTCTAACTTTGCAGGTCGAGTAAGCTCTTTCTCACCATTCAGTTGTACACCAGCTTCAAATTGCGCAATATTTTCAGCAACAATAGGATCAGCCGTTTCTACAAAATATACTTTCTCACACACATGGCGTGGTGAAGTAATACGGTGTGACCATTGGCCATCATCTGTTAATAATGTTAAGCCGGTTGTATCACTGTCTAAACGTCCAGCCACATGCATTTTTTCAGGGCTAACTTCATCAAACAATACAAAAACAGTCGGATTGAAATCATCAACATGTGAACACACAAAACCTTGTGGTTTATTTAACATGAAGTAACGAGGCCCTTGCAGGCGAAGTGGACGACCGTTAAATTCTACATTGTTATCGTCACCGACAGAGAAAGAAGCACTGCGAACAATTTCGCCATCAACTTCAATCATTTTATCACGAAGAAGTTTACCGGCTTCTCTACGGGTGATACCTAAAGTGGTACCTAAGAATTTATCAAGCCTCATTGACTGGCTCCGCTACTTACAAAAGATTCGGTATTATAGGAAGCAAATCACAGATATGCATTAAAAACTTCATTTTCGAACACATTCATGCTTTAAACACATTGAAACGGCAACAAACAACAATAAAAATAGTTAACGCTGCCGTTATTTAATTAAAAATATGAACATTTCTATGACTCAATTGTCATATATCTGCTAGATTACAAATTAAAAAAATATTCACTCTATGCAAATACAACAACTTACTCACACGTTGTAATCAATAAAGCTTTCAAGATAAGGCTTTAACTTAGGGACTCAGTATGAACATTTCTCTTCGCACACCAATACTTTCTTCATTAGATAAATTTCTTCAGTTAATCGATGAATTATTTGATTATGAGGCCTTACCTCAAAAGGCAGAGCAGACCATGATCGCGGCGAAGCAACTGCTAAGTAATCCAGAATTGGGACAGGCATGGTTCATTGAAGTAGAACAGCACGGCGTTAAACATATTGCTGGGCATATTATTGTTAGCTACAGCTTCAGTCTTGAGCATGGTGGTAAAATTGGTTTAATCGATCAGTTCTATTTAAAAGCAGATTGGCGTCAACATGGCATTGGAACTGAATTATTACCACAACTTGAAGCATTGGTCATTCAAGATGGCGTTAAAGCATTATCACTTGAGGTCAATATCGGTAATGCGGGTGCACGTAATTTCTATGAAAAGCATGGCTTTACACCACGTCGTCAATTTTGCATGATGACAAAAAACTTAACAGAATCTCCAGTACCAGCCACTCTTGCCTCATAAATTAACCTAATAATGACGATTAATCTGCATTTAAGCCTTGTTTTGACAAGGCTTTTTTCGTTATAACTAAAGGAAACCTAAATACAGGTAGCCACACCCCTTGTTCCTCGCTACTGGTTTATATAAAGGAAAATAACAATGTTAATAAGTATAATCGTCTTTATAGCACTGGTTGCTGGGTTATATATTGCAATGCGCAACAGCCTTATTGGTAAAAAGAACCAAGTAGCAAATGCAGAGGCAAGCATTGATGTCATGCTGAAAAAGCGATTTGATTTACTCCCCAACTTAATTGAAACCACTAAAGCTTACATGAAGCATGAGCAGTCGGTTCTAACTGAGTTAACCGCATTACGACAACAATCACAGCATGTCGATACGGCAAATAAACCACAATTAGATAAACAGCTATCAGAAGCTGTTTCTCACTTTAAAATTGCGGTTGAAGCCTACCCTGATTTAAAAGCAAGTGAGAATACAGCCCTGTTAATGCGTTCAATTAATGAAACGGAAGAGCAAATTTCAGCCGCTCGTCGTAGTTTTAATGCCGCAGTAACACGTTATAACAACGCCATTGAAATGTTTCCATCAAGCTTTATCGCCAATCAAATGATGTTAACCACTTTACCGTTATTTGAAATTACAGACGTAGAACGCACTAACATTGATGCGGCACGTTTATTTAAGCAGTAGGACATCAGTATTTATGGATAGTAAACTTACTGTACTTTACGAAACCCATCTTAAACCTCAATTAGAAGCGCTTGATCAGGATCGTAAAAAAGTCATCAAACAATATTGGCTATCATTACTGCTTGGTGTCGGGTTTGCCGCTATTATCATTCCATTAAGCTTTATGTATAATTTTCAAGCTTTTGGTATTATTTTTTCGATTATTATTGCCATCGTTATGCACCGTTTATACAGCAAGCGATGGGATCAATATAAAAAAGACTATAAGCATAAAATTGTCACCAAATTAATCAGTTCTATTGATAGCAGCTTTAGTTATAAGCCAACACAATGTATTGATAAACTAGATTATAAAAATAGTGCCCTCTTTGGTCGCCACTATGATCGCTATCGCGGTGAAGATTTTATTGAAGGCCAAATTGATAAAACATCGTTACGTTTTTCTGAGTTACACACGGAATATAAAACCCAAGGTCGAGATAACAATGGCAAAAGCCAAGACCAATGGCACACGATTTTTAAAGGGCTCTTTTTCGTTGCGGATGCGAATAAACATTTCTCAGGTCAAACGACCATCATGCCGAAAAATCATAGTATTTTTTCAGCGATGGGACAAAAACTCTCCGATATTTTCAGCAATAACCAACAACAAGTTATTCTTGAAGATCCAGAGTTTACGCAACTGTTCAATGTGTACAGTAACGATCAAGTAGAAGCACGTTATTTACTGTCGCCAGCAATGGTGCAGCGGCTGATCAATTTCAGTAACCGCTCAGATCATACGATAGCCTTCTCATTTGTTAATGATCATCTGTATATTGCAATTTCAAGCTCTAAAAATTATTTTGAACCTAAATTGTTCCAACAAGCTGACTCACTAACATTTATTGCTTCTATTTATTACGATCTAAAGTTTGTTATTAATATCGTTGATGAACTCGATCTCAATACTCGAATCTGGACAAAGCCATAACAACCTGTCATAGATTGCAGCCATAAAAAAACGGAAGCTCAAAGCTTCCGTTTTTATTACATATTATATGGCAACTAATCGTCTAATCTGCCAGAAATGCCGCTTCCAAAAAGTATGATGTAAATTTGAAATAGACACCCCTCGCGAGCTTGCTGAGTTCATAAAATCACCATTAGAAAGATAAATCCCCACATGACGTTCATTACGTCCTGTTTTGAAGAAGACTAAATCCCCTAACTTGGCTTGATCCTTACGCACTCGTCGACCTAGCTTTACCTGTCCTAACGTTGTTCGAGGTAAATATCGATGAAATACCTGACGGTACATCTTCATCACAAATGCAGAGCAATCAATCCCTCGATGGCTTGAGCCACCAAAATGATAAGGTGTCCCTTTCCATCCATAATAAGCATGGAAAATTTTACGTTTCACCAAGCGAACATGTCGTCGTTCTTGTGCCTTTGTAAGGTGATGAGCCTTACGTACATGGTGTTTATAGTGTAATGTGTGCCCTTGTCGCTTACTTTTATGTAAGTAATGACGATGAATACGAGCATGATGCACTGTTACATGAGCAGTCGTTCGCGTCGTCGACGCAGCGGCATACCATGATAAAAATGCCGATAAAACGATAATAATTCTGAAAATATAAAGCATTGGTCGAATTTTTAATTATAAGTAAAGATTATAGCTAAGTTACAATGTAACATTATTATTAGTACTACATTGCCCTATTTATGCAATATATAAATTCAATAACGACCACGGCTATTACTTCAAAATAAACCTTATTTCCTTGACAAGTTTTATTTTACGCACTCTAACCAATTGGACGTTCATTCAGTAAATTATTGCTCTCTATTTAGCAACCGTTAGCACTTGCCAAAATACTGGTTAAATGTACACTAGTAACAGTTCATTTGTCATAGATTTGCTGTATGTATACTTTACGTCCTTACCAACAAGATAGCGTTAACGCTACCATTCATTACTTTCGCAAACATAGCACACCCGCCGTTCTTGCTCTGCCTACTGGCGCAGGAAAAAGCCTCGTCGTCGCAGAATTAGCACGTATTGCTAGAGGCCGTGTTCTGGTGCTCACTCATGTAAAAGAGCTGGTGGAACAAAACCACGCTAAATATGAAAGCTATGGTCTTAAAGCGGCTATTTTCTCTGCGGGATTAGGACGAAAAGAAACCGATCAACAAGTGGTATTTGCTTCCGTTCAATCAATGGCAAACAGTCTTAATAAATTTCATGAACAATTTTCATTGCTGGTTATTGATGAGTGTCATCGCGTGCCTGATGATGAAAATAGCGCTTACCGCAAAGTTATCAAACATGTACAAACCGTTAATCCCAATATCAAAGTGCTTGGATTAACTGCCACCCCTTATCGATTAGGTACAGGCTGGATCTATAAATACCATACCCGTGGTCAAGTAAAAACGGAAACCGAGCGTTTCTTTCGCGATTGTATTTTTGAATTACCTATTCGTTACTTGCTTGATGAAGGTTTTTTAACTGAACCTAAAGTAATGGATATGGCGGTATTAGGTTATGACTTTTCATCACTGACACCATCCAATACAGGTCATTATAAAGAATCAGATCTTGATAGTGTGATTGAACAATCAGGCCGCGCTACACCAATGATCATCGAACAAGTCATCGATTACGCCAAAGATCGCCGCGGTATTATGATCTTTGCCTCTACCGTTAATCATGCTCAAGAGATCATGGGTTATCTCGCACATGAAAATGCTGCGCTTGTTATCGGCGACACTCCTCTTGATGAACGCGATCGAATCATTAATGATTTTAAAGCACAAAAAATCAAATACCTTGTTAACGTATCCGTATTAACCACCGGTTTTGATGCGCCCCATGTTGATCTTATTGCCGTATTACGCCCAACAGAATCAATTAGCCTTTATCAACAAATCGTCGGCCGTGGTTTACGTTTATTTGAAGGTAAAAAAGACTGCCTTATTCTTGAATATGCGGGTAACTGTTACGATCTCTATCAACCTGAAGTAGGTGATCCTAAACCGAATGGCGACAGTGAAGTGGTAATGGTTCCCTGCCCTGCATGTGGTTTCAACAATAGCTTTTGGGGCAAGCTTGATCCTGCTGGCTTCCTCGTTGAGCATTATGGTCGTCGTTGCCAAGGCTATTTTGAAGATGACGATACGGGTGAGCGTGAAGAATGTGGCTACCGTTTCCGCGCAAAATATTGCGAAGAATGTGGCGCAGATAACGACATTGCCGCTCGCCGCTGTCATCAATGTGATGCGGTGATGGTTGATCCTGATAAAAAGCTACGCGAAGCATTAAAGCTCAAAGATGCAATGATAATGAAATGCACCGATATGCGCTTAGAGCCGGGTAAGAATAAGTTTGGTAAGCCACAACTTAAAGTGGTTTATATTGGCGAAGAAGACAACGAAATTAACGAGATTTGGCAGTTATCAACCAAGACTCAAAAAAGTGACTTTCTCACCAAGTTCATTAATCCGCACTTAGTGGATAGGCATCGTCCCTTTACTGATACCGCCCCGACAAAAGTGGCGAATAACGAACATCGATTACGCCCACCAGAAATCATTATTGCCCGTAAAAGTGGCCGCTTCTGGGCAATTCGCGATAAGTTATTCGATTTGGATCAGTATCAAAAAGGCTAAAACAATAACTAATTAGCTGTACTGACTTTTACTCGTCTTACAGCTAATTTACTGTTTTTGAAGTTTATAGTTGGCTAGAAGTTAGTTAGTGATATTACGAGGGCATGAGAAGAAACAATTTCAACTGATCCAATATGCCTTTATGTTAGCAAGGAAACTGACGTTGCCCTCACAACAAAAAGTTGTCCGTTTAATGGTACAACCTTTTTGTCCATGCTGTCAGCATGTCATGCAATTGGCGGGGATTTTTCGACCCAGATAAAAACGTAAAATAATAAGGATAATGGCATTAACGCGTAATAATTAAAGAGGATCTAATTATAAATCAATGAATTAAATTGATTGGTTCACGCCAAGGATAACGCTTGACTTCTTTTCAGCACCACCCTTCATGATATTCGCAATATTTACTTATATAAGGTTGCTCGGTCTTGTCCAACACTTGAATAGGTGTCGGCTGCGCGACACATATCCTTATCTGTTATATTCACTCTTACGTCTAAGTGAATAACTGGCCGACTGTTTTCATTGGAATGAACATTCTTACTCGACCATTGATTTCACAAAGAATCTCGAAACCATATTTTGCATAGAATGACTCCGCTTGTTCAGTTAAACAATCAACAACAATGGCATAAGCTCTCATGTGGGAGTTAATTTCCCAAAGATATTCGAGAGCTTTGATTAAGCTAACTTTACCTAACCCACTTCCATGAAATTCTTTATGAACCGCAAGTTGAGCTAAAAGGAAAACAGGAATTGGATAGCGTGGTAATTTTTTAGCCATCACTTGTGGCAACGTATCACGGCTAATCGAACTTGGCGCAATACTATAAAATGAACAAATTGGATATTTCTGATTTGGTAGTGGCACTGAAGCAGGCAAAACCATTGTGCGGCTAATACCTGCTTGCATATGTTTAGCAGCTTGAGTTTGGATAAAATCATTTAACTCTTTTTCCCCACAGTCAAATGATGCTCTATCATGCTGTGATTTATCCAATTCTTTGAAAGTTTTGGAATAACTCACTTAAACTCACCACTTTTAGTAAATGCTGCAGCTTCAAGTAATGCGTTATTCGGAGCCTTAGCCTCGTCACAAGCAAGCATGAATTGGTCAAATACATTTGCTTCAACAGTGATGCTTTCATGCTCAGAAATTACCTGAGTTGAATTTTCGTCCATTAGACGAACAACATATTCAGTTAAGCTTTTTAAACCAAGTAAAGCTGAAGCTTTCTCAGCCTTAGCTTTGATTTCTTCATCCAAACGGATATCAAGTCTTGCAGTAGCCATAAAACCTCCAACCGTACGGAGTAATTCCGTAATTAACCTGAGTATAAGATTTAAACAACCAAAGCGCAACTTGTACGGAGATAATGCGGATTCAATTTTTAAGCTTTGTGAATATAACGTCGCGCTAAGCGGACTAAAATTGTGGGTTAAAATGTGTAGCAAAGCGAAACGTAACCCACTGTTTTAGTTCCGTTTAAGCGCCTTGTTAGCAGTTTAATCAATTTAAAAGAGCTAAATCTTTTTTTAAATCATCAGGTTCAGGTTTATAGCAAACATCCCAATTATATAAACCATTAAGAATGTTATATTTAACTAATAGAGTATTAAATTTGGTTGACCCATACTTGCTCAATGCATTGTAAAATAAAAGGTTTAATTCATATCTTGATAGCTGCGCTCTTAATATATTTGCATATGAATCGTTCTTATCTGAAGCGTCTGCTAACTGAAGAGTGTAATAAAGATTTCTAAAATAATGCCCTAATATATGACCATAATCGTGGTAAAAGTTATTATAGATATCCCCTATTATTTTAACCCGCTCATCTGGTTTCATTTGCCTTATCAGAGTATCTCCAATAGCTTCAATTCTAGATTTTTCATCATCAATAATACTTGCGTCAAATAGACCTTTAAATAATTCATTTTTATTTTCACTTAGCCCAAAATAGTAAATAACTAAATCTCTCCCAGTACCTTCAATTAATGGAGAACGCTCTTCAATAATACGAGATAGAAAATCGTATCCAAAACTTGGAAGTTCAGACGGATCTTCCTGAATTTTTCTTCTGGCAATAGAGAAACAAAAATCATTATAGCTAATATCAAATTGTTCCGATAAAGCTTTGAAAGCATCAAAACCAACAGAATCTTTATATACAGTTTGGTTAGTCTTTGAATGATGAAAATTTAGTAAAGAATAAAAGGAGTTTTCTTCACTTTGTTGTTTAAACTGTGCTTTAGTTTGGTCCATAGAATACAGAAGACCGATAAATGCAAGAACACTTACTATCGGGCTTAGAACACCACCAAAAAAAGAACCAAACTCTCCCCATACTGAATGTGAGTCGGATAACCCACCGTGGAACTCTGTAACATATAAAAGTAAAATTATTACGGCAAAAATACTAAAATTAGATATATTCCTTTTAGCTTTATTTCTAATACTAATTCGGGTATCCATTAACAGTATAAAAAGTGCAATATAGTTTATCTTTCTCTTATTTAAATAAAGAAACACATCTAGCAAAAATAATAACACTACAACATGCTGTAAGTAGATTCCCTATCTCGTTCGTAACCTCACTGTAGGGAATGACGGGGTGAGTTTTGTATTTACTATTGGCATTTTCAGTAAAACATTGGCAGCAAACATTGGACAGCCATATATTTTTATTTGAAATAAAATATAATCCAAAAAAAACCGACGAGTTATTTGCACGTCGGTTTTATTATCTGAGCTTACTGTTTGTCGTCGTTCTAATGAATACGACCAATACGGTTGAAGCGAACGCCATTAGGTAACCAATGCGGCCACATTGAACCTGCATCATGATTGAAGGTAAAGCTGATCCAAATAAAGGTCGCTTTACCAACTAAGTTCTGCTCTGGCATAAAGCCCCAGTAACGGCTGTCTAAGCTGTTATCTCGGTTATCACCCATCGCAAAGTAATGACCTTTTGGTACAACCCATACGCCCATTGGTGAACCTGGCTGTTGGTAATAACGGTAAAGTTGTTCAGGTAATGCAGGATCTCGCAAAATGTGATGATTAACTTTGCCTAGTTGCTCGTTGTATTCATCTAACCGCACCCCTTGCTCTGTAAAATTAGTTAAGCCAACATATTGTTTAGGTACTTCTTGCGCGACGGGACATACTTTTCGACCATCACAAGCCGGTTTAATATACAGAGTTTTGTTTTGGTAAATAACGGTATCACCCGGTAAACCAACAATACGTTTAATTAAATCAATCTTAGGGTTTGATGGATCAATAAATACGGTAATGTCACCGCGTTGTGGCTTACCCGTTGGAATTAATGTTTTATGGAAGATAGGATCACGTAGTCCATAAGCGAACTTTTCTACGCCAATAAAATCACCAGGAAGCAAGGTTGGTTGCATTGAACCACTTGGAATTTGAAAAGGTTCGATAATAAATGATCGAATAATCAAAATAGCAAACAATACAGGAAACAATGAGCGAGCTTGAGTCACCCAACCTGATGCACTCTCCTGTGTTACCTCTGCTCGTTTAGGTTGCCATACAAACTTATCTAACGCGAACACAATACCTGTTATTAAGGTCGCAAGAGTAAGAATAAGTGAGAACAATTCTGCTGCGTTGAATACTGAAAGCATGTTCAATCCCAAAAACTGTTTAAATAGAATAATCTATGAATAAAATACGTCTTATTAAACCTGATTAATGTACTAAATAAAACGGTCCGATTTCGTAAACTATGATCTCACTGTGTTAGTCATTACTTTAATAATTTGAAGAACAATTTGGACAGCCAAATATTTTAGTTTCTAAATCGAGCCTCTAAAAAATAAACTATTCCACCAGCAACAGACTCTTTTACTGTAAAAATTACCGCTTATTTTTTACATTCTTGGTTAAATCGATTCTATTTCTATATTTCAGGATCAACAACGCCCACAATCCTGATGGTTATTGCAGTATTTTTATCTCATTTAAAGAAGCTATATTTAATTAGGATGTAACTGATAACTCGCTGACTTCCCTTTACACCAATGCCCACCTACATGTTGTTTGAAAGCACACATTTGGGACCATTTACCACTCACATTGGCATAATGCTCCATAAACTGTTCACTGTGTTCAAGCCAAGCATCTGCTGTTATTCCCATTTGCTGTAAAATCTTGGGCTGATTAGGTGCAATAAAGCCTTTTTTATCATTTCGAATACAGCGACCAGTCCAGTCAATTAGTTCAAGGTAATCAGCAAAAGCAAAGTTTACCCCTGCGGTTTTAGCTTGATGTTCTGCGCCAACAAAGGGTAATAATTGGAAATGACTTTTGTTTGATGAGGATGGTTTAAAGGGAGTTTTCGTTTGATTATATTCACGAATACGCTGCTGAATTGAGGTGAAATCTGATTGCTCTAGTGATGGTGTAACTCCCGCCCTGATCGGATTTAAATCAACGTACATCATGCATGATAATAACGCTTGTTCGTCGAGTAATGCTTGAGACTTAAACCGCCCTTCCCAAAATGCACCTTTACATTGATCTTCTTTATTGGCTTTTCGCGCAATTTCTTCATTAAGACAGCGCATAAACCAGCTAATACTACCCAATCGTTGCTGCCATTCAGCCACTAACTTTGATAGTGCTTGTTGCTTATCTGCGCCTATTTGACCCTCTTTTAAAAAATCGACCGCGATTGGATGACCATTAAATAGCTGTAACCAGCGTGATATTACCGCTTCTGGAGTTAACTTTTACTGCTGCTCTGTATCTATTTTAAGCACTAAATGATAATGGTTACTCATCACAGCATAAGCACACACATCAATACAAAACACAGCGGCTAATTGTTTGATTTTATTTACTATCCAACCACGACGATGCTGATAGTTTTTACCATTATACGGGTCATCACCACACAAATAGGCACGCCGTACACAGCGATTAATAACATGATAAAAAGGTGTGATTTGAGGCTCGATCAATTTACGTCTTGAGATTGTCATTCGTTTCACCATAAGCAACTTGAAGCTTAACTATAGTAGCTCATGGTTGATGTGCAATATTATGGCTGTCCATTGTTTTTTTGTTTAACAATTCCACACACCCATCATATTTCGTAAAACGTCCATATCATTGAAATATATTTACAAGCCTATGTTCTGTATTGAAAACGCTTCATAAAAGTTTTAGCTTATAGAAAAGCCTTTATTTTCAACACTCCCCTGATGCGTATGCATTCAATAACGCTCACTATTCTGAGCCACATCATCGGTCGAAAAAGGTTAAACCATCAACTAGGCCAAGAACATGAATATAGATAATCCTAACAATGCCCCTTTCGGTACTTTACTCGGCTATGCAGCGGGGGGTATCGCTATTTATTCTTCTGATTACAGTACGATAGATGAAGATGAATATGCTGATGACTCTGCAATGAGGAGTTATGTTCATGGTGAATACATGGGATATAAATGGCAGTGTGTTGAGTTTGCGCGTCGTTTTTTATATATCAACTATGGATTGGTGTTTACCGATGTAGGAATGGCGTATGAAATTTTCTCGTTACGGTTCTTACGCCAAGTGGTTAACGATAAAATTTTACCCTTATATGCTTTTGAAAATGGTTCACGTCAAAAACCAGTTGTTGGATCATTATTGATTTGGCAAAAAGGAGGGGAATTCCAAGACACAGGCCACGTTGCGATTATTACTCATATTGAAGATGATAAAATAATGATTGCTGAACAGAATGTGACTTTTGCTCCCTTACCACTAGGTCAACAATGGACCCGTGAACTTACGTTACATGTTGAAGATGGTGGTTACACCATTGAAGATACCTTTGATGATACCGAAATTTTAGGTTGGATGGCTTACAATGCAGATGCAACTTATAGCCTACCCCAACCCTCACCTACCCCTGAGTTACTTAACATTCAAGCAGCTTGGCGATTAAATAGCGGTCAGTTTGCAAACGACTGGTTAGATAGCAATGACGAGCTAGAACAAACGTACTCGCGCGTTAATGCTAACAAGTTACTCAATGATGATATCTACCGCTATTTCACTATTTCAGAAAGTGCGGAACAAGAGCTGGCTAAAGCAACCAATGAATTGCATCTGATGTACTTACATGCAACAGATAAAGTGCTGCAAGATGATAATTTATTAGCACTGTTTGATATTCCAGAAATCCTATGGCCACGGCTACGTTTATCATGGCAAAAACACCGCCATAGCATGCTAACAGGTCGTTTAGATTTCTGTATGGATGAAAATGGCTTGAAAGTTTATGAATACAATGCTGACTCAGCCTCTTGCCATACTGAAGCTTGTTTGATAATTCAAAAGTGGGCCGAACAAGGTGGCGACCTTACTGAAAATAGCCCAGCAGAAGATTTACTCAATGAACTTGCCAGTGTATGGAAATACAGTCAGAAATATTCTTTCGTTCATATCATGCAAGACGATGATGACGAAGAAGATTATCACGCTTTATTCATGCAAAAAGCCCTTACTTTAGCAGGCATTGATAGCAAAATACTTAAAGGATTAGACGGTATTCACTGGAATCCAGCCGGACAATTAATTGATGATAATGAACGTTTAATTGAATGTGTCTGGAAAACATGGGCGTGGGAAACAGCCATAGATCAAGTGCGTGAAGTGAGCTCTACCGAATATGCAGCAGTGCCGATTCATACTGGCTATCCAGATACAAAAGTACGTTTAATTGACGTGTTATTGCGCCCTGAAATCAAAGTATTTGAGCCACTATGGACGGTGATCCCAAGCAATAAAGCGATTCTGCCCGTATTGTGGTCCTTATTCCCTCATCATCATTACTTATTGGATACCGATTTTCACATCACAGACGAACTCAGTCAAACAGGTTATGCGATTAAACCGATTGCTGGTCGTTGCGGCAGTAATATCGATTTAGTCAGCCATAATGAATCAGTATTGGATCAAACCGATGGTCAATTTAACGACCAAAAGAACATTTATCAGCAATTATGGTGTTTACCAAAAGTCGCTAATAAATATATTCAAGTCTGTACTTTTACTGTTGATGGTAATTACGGTGGTGTTTGTTTGCGTTCTGATAATTCATTGGTCATCAAAAAAGACAGTGATATTGAACCATTAATTGTTCTCGAAGACAGTGCATTTCTAAAAAATCTATAACGCTTTAATTGTTAAAATCAAAAAAGCCGTGTTAATGAACTTTACATTAAAAAGATCATAACACGGCTTTATTTTTACTGTTTTTTAGCCCATAAAAGCTTAGAAATCGTAGTTAAGGTTGATACCAAAGTTACGTCCAGGCTGACTACGACGATCAATACCATCAGTCGTTTTGCTTGCACCTGCCAGATCTTGATATTCCCAATACTCTTTATCTAACGCATTAAACAATCCCGCACGAATAGTCATATCTTTTACTGGATGATAATACGTCGTTAAATCAACTACGGTGTAGCCAGCAACATTTAGATTATTTTTATCTTGCCAATTATCTTTTGCTGCAACCATCTTAATATCTACCGCAGTACCCCACGTTTCATTTGGTGCATCATAACCCACACCAACAACGGATGTTAACGGCGTGATTGTATCAAGTGTTTTACCCGTTTCTTTATCTTCACCATCTTGGTAGGCAATAGTAGCTTTAGCATAGGTACCCATAGGGGCATTAATAATTTCATCTAACCACACGTTTGCCGATAGTTCTGCACCGTAAATACGGGCTTTATCTATATTTTCATTGGTCGTAATATCGATATTATTAGAGTTTGTTGTCACTTTCTGAATAAAATTAGAATAATCATTATAGTAAACAGATGCCGTTACATTACCGATACGATTTTCTGCACGTAATCCTAACTCATAAGAATTACTTTCTTCAGGTTTAAGATTAGGGTTTGATTTAATAATGTACCCATGTGCAATATTATTTTTATCGTAATACATTTCATACAGTGTTGGCGCTCTAAATCCTTGACTGTATTGAGCATAAGTACTGAAATTATCGTTCCAATGATATACCGCACCTAAACGGGCAGTAAACGCTTCACTTTTATGATCTTCCAAACCAGAATTTGAATCGGGCTTAGCTTCAAATTCATCATAACGTGCGCCAGCTGTTACCACGGCTTTATCATTAAGCATGAAGATCTGATCTTGAATAAACACACCACGTTTTTCAGATTTCGCCTTCGACACTTCCGTCGGCCCAGGCTTAGAAGTGCCATTGTCTACATTATAATCAATGTAATTTAAATCAAACTCATCATTGACGATCGTCGCACCGTAAGTCAGTTTGTGGCGTGATTGCGTTAACTCAATGGCTTTAGCAAACTGAATATCAAATTGCTTACTGGTATCTTCCCCTTCACGATAACGGTTACGATTACCAAACATATCGGTATGATCATAATTATCATGTTGGCTATGTTGTTGTTGCCAATTGACTTGCCATTTTAATGAATCAAACACGGCATTATTTGCTAGCCATTCATGCTCAAAACCAAATCGTTTACGATTATCCTCATCGACACCGCGAGTTTTAGTATAAGTAAACCCAGGCATAACGCTATAACCATCACGAGACAAAATATCGCCATTAGCACTACGCGTATAATACTCACCCGTAAATCCAATGCGGTTAGCGTTGTTAATCTGATAAAACGCTTTCGCTAACACATTATGCGACTCTATATTCAATGGATCAGCTGACTTACGGTTTATCCCTTTGCTGTTGTCATGAGTATCGTAAGCATCGGTCTCATGGCCATTACGGTAGGTATAGATGAACATTGTCTCTAAGTCACCAATTTGCTTAGCCGCTTCAACACCTAACTTATATTGATCATCAGCACTTGCGTAACCACTCTTTAAACCTACATGCGATGATTCACCGTTTAATAAGTCTTCAGGATTTTTAGTACGCATAATCACTGTGCCACCCAAAGCATCACTGCCATATAAGGTTGATGTTGGCCCCTTATTGATTTCAATTGCTTTTAATGTATCAATTTCATAATTATTGCTATTTTTACGCATTGCATTTGCGCCGGGGTTATAAGATGTTGGTTGTTCAACACCATCAACTAATACTTTAACGCGACTGCCTTTCATTCCTCGAATGGTAATATCTTCCATACCAAATCGACCCTGACCATTGACTGAAACCCCTGGCTCATATTTCAATGCTTGCTTTACATCAGTAGCTAAATTTTTATTCATTTGTTCAGAAGTAATTTTAGCAACAGAGCCGGGTATATTTTTTATCGATTCTTCTGTTCGAGTGCCTGAAACAACAATTTCATCAAATTGAGAAACGCTATCTTGCGCATAAAGTGATGGTGAAGAAAATGCCATAACGAGTGAGCTAGCGATAAGTGTCAGTTGTTTGTTCATAATTCCCTGCTTTAACAATAATCCAACAATGTAATTCGACGATGATTATACATACCTAAATGATAATTACTATCATTATCATTGGTATTATCGATTAAAAATAAGCAGATTCTTAAACTAATTAACTATTTGAATGAATGAAAATAAACTAGCTGATTACATATCCATCTATCGCAGACGAAAACAATAAAAACTGATAAAATCGCAGCCAATGTTCTTGCATATAACAATATTGGTTGTTAGTATGCGCGCTCGTTTTACGATACTAAGTAAGGTCGCATTACTTAGTAAATTATTAAATCAAAGAGTATTGATTATGAAATTTAATGCAATTGTACGTACAGACCTTGGTAAAGGTGCGAGCCGCCGCCTACGTCTTACTGAGCACTTCCCTGCAATCGTTTACGGTGGCGAAGCTGCACCAGTAGCTATCACTCTTAAGCACAGTGATATCATCAACCAAATGGATAAGCCTGAGTTCTACGAAGGTTTTGTTCTTGTAATCGATGGCCAGGAAGTTAAGGTTAAGCCTCAAGACATCCAACGTCACGTGTACAAGCCAAAGGTTGAGCACATGGACTTTAAACGCATCTAATTGCGTGTTCATAAAACTCTTCAAAAAAGCACTCTTCGGAGTGCTTTTTTTATGGCTTCGATTTTTGAATATCATCAAATATAAATTGTTGTTGCGGTGATGAAATACTACTCTCTTGAGTATCAGTATTTCGCTGACGACGCATAATACGTAAATAGCGCTGTCGGCATAATTTTATAACGTTAATCTTTTGATCTGCAGTCATCTGTTGCCAATAAAATCGCTCATCCCGACTTCGATAACATCCTTTACAATAACCTCGATTATTGACTTGGCAACAGCCAACGCAAGGACTTGGCACATCAAAAAAATCAAGTTGCTCCATGTTGCTTCACTCTTGAATGACTCTATTCTCCTTTCTTGATCATAAACCATTCTCATCAATTCGCATTTAAATCGTAACCGTATATACCACCAAATAATGTTATTAAAGCAGTAATATTGTGTTTATTGTTAATATTAATTGTTATTTTTGTGTGTTGATTTTTAGTCACTAATTCTGCTAAGGTTATTAGCATTGTCACGGCAGATAATTATTTATCACTTAAATGTTTCTATTTATTGATTAGAAAATAAAGACATTAACTGGAGGGAACCATGGATTTTTTCGTACCATTGGCTAAAAATGTTGATCAAGCACAATCTGTTTATTCATCAATTGCAGAACATGTATCAGCGCCAAAACCAACGAATGATAAACGTATTCAAAAATTAGTCTGGACTCATGAAGGCGTTGAATGTATTGGTGAAATTGGAAAATTACCACCTGAAGTTTTTCGTGCTAATGACGAAATTTTAGCGATTTTTGAATGTGATAATGTTTATAAGATTTGTACTCAAAATCGTGGTGTTATTAATTTTGACCCTATTTTAGCAAGTACTGATACTGTAAAACACGTGACTTATTTTGATTAATTGTCTTTAGTTCAAAAGAGAAGCGCGCTCAATACAGCGCGCTCTAAATTATGTCTTAACTACATCTGTTTGACTATTGTAGCTGGAAAAATATGCATTTTATTTAATTGCATCCCTATATACTTAGTTCCAGCACGAGTTGTATGACGTCGATCAGAATAGAAAATATTATTATCACCATCAATAACATCACACTTATCGTTATGACACATAATCTTAGTCATATTAATAAAATGATAATTATACTTTGCTAAAACTGATTTTGATTCAAACAATTTATTCTGGAATACCCTGTTCTCTTTATTATTACTTGCGATATTTTTCGCAGCATAAGAACCAATATCTATTTTTTTACGATAAGCATCGTAAACAAGTGTTGATACCTGAGTATTAAAAGATTTTCCTCCAACTACATATATTTCTGCATTAGGATTTTTCTTTCTAATATTTTCAATTGATTTAAATATCCAATCCATATTTACATTTTGCCAATACATAGCAAGAATTATCACATTTGCATCTTTTAACGCATTACCATCATCAACATGCTTTATGAATTTTTTACATTTATTCTGCCACATTGTACTGTTTTTGATTGTTGGCGACTGTAAATATGCACTTTCTTGTTCATTTGGTGTTAAATAGAAGAACCCGCAATCTGCTTCTACCACACGAGTAACTATTTCAACATTTTTAGTTAATTTCGCATCATAAAAAGCATTTAAAAAATCACCCGCTTGCGAATCACCAATCACTAACACTTTATTTTTAGTATGCGTAATAAAGTCTATTTGCTTATTCAGTTTTCGAATCCTACTCCACGTATAAGCACCATTATGATCAGTTTTCGTATTAGTCACAACAGCTTTAAATATTGATTTAGGGATATTATAAAAAATATTTATATGTGATATAACAATATATGATATAAGCAACACAAATAAATAAGGAATAAAAATAGCTTTTAATTCAAACCGTTTCTTTTCAATCAAGGTATAACTTAAAAAGCCCAATAATACAGAGCTTGGAATACCAATTACAGCCCAATATTGAATATCTAAATAACGACCAAGAACAACAATAGGCCAATGCCATAAGTAAATAGAATAAGACCATAAGCCAATTTTTTGTATATATTTATTACTCGTAATTATACTATCTTGATTTGCAGCTAATATAACTAATGCAGCTCCAAAAACAGGTATTAATGCCAAATATCCTGGCCACATATCTGTTTTTGAAATAAAGAAATAACTGGCAATGATAAAAAATAGCCCACTATATTCAACATATTTCTTTTTAGATACTTGCATATTAATAGGGTATAGAAAAACTAGTCCCCCCATCATCATTTCCCAAGCTCTTGTCGGAAATAGATAATATGCAGGTGATGGCCAATAATATGATGCATAAATACTAAATATAAAACCAAGCATGGTCATAATAACTAATATTTTTTTAACCACATTTAGAGAGAAGATTTTACTCAGCAGAACTAATAAAATAGGATATAGTAAATAAAATTGCCATTCTACTGATAACGACCAAGTATGTAATAACCACTTAGTTTGAGATGATGTATCAAAATAACCAGATTCTTTCCAATATGTTATATTTGACATGAAATTAAGGCTACCCATAACATGTCGACCAAGTTGTTCAAACTTTAATGGTATTAATATAAAATAACACAGTAATAAGACCGTTACACTCATAACGAGTAGTGCAGGTACAATCCTAATAGCTCTAGCTTTATAAAAAGAAAGAATTGAGAAGTTATTATTATTTATTCCTCTAATGATAATACTTGTCATTAGAAAGCCAGATATCGCAAAAAAAACATCTACTCCAGCAAAGCCACCAGAGAGTAATGGAGTATTAAAATGAAAAAGAACAACCGCTATAACAGCAATTGCTCTTAAACCATTTATATCATGTCTAAATTTCATAGTTATCACCAATTAAAAATCAAGGTGATTATATATGAACGCAATACCATATAGTTTAAAAAAAAATAAATTATTATAAATAAACAATCAAAAATAGATTGAATGAATATGTAGTAATTAATACATAACTATTGTTGTTTATTAAAATAAACCTAACTGTGGTGCCGTTATGTTGTCAAACGATTTTCCTATGAAAATAAGAATGCCGTCAGCTACAGGTTTTAATTGCTTTTCTAAATAATGATTATAATCAATCACGTTTTGGCGATATTCAACAGGCTCAGCACCTGATATTGTAAACACATATTCTATCGCACCTTTATGTTGATATTGCAACGGACGCCCTAGCTTAGTATTCATTTCATCTGCCAACCTTGCCGCGCGCACTTGAGGCGGAATGTTTTTCTGATAATCATCTAAATTACGACGTAAACGCTTACGATAAATTAACTGATCGTCAAACTCCCCAGCCAACGTTCGATTGGTATAATCACGCACATAATCATCAACATCGAGATCATGAAAGACCATTGAATATAATGTTTGCTGAAAATGTTGAGCTAATGGTGTCCAGTCTGTACGTACAGTTTCCAATCCTTTAAATACCATTTGTTCATTATCACCTCGCCACACAAGTCCTGCATAACGCTTTTTACTGCCCATTTCTTGGCCGCGAATTGTTGGCATTAAAAATTTATGATAGTGCGTTTCATATTCAATTTCTAATGCTGATACTAAGCCGTATTGCTGCTGTAAATGTTGTTGCCACCATTGGTTGATATGTTCAACCAGTGCATTACCAATATGATTTGCATCTTGCTGAGAATGGGCTTTTTTTAGCGAAACAAAGGTTGAATCTGTATCGCCATAAATCACTTCGTAACCTTTTGCTTCAATCAGCTCACGAGTGAGCTTCATAATTTCATGACCACGCATGGTTATTGATGACGCTAAGCGGTGATCAAAAAAACGACAACCCGATGAACCTAACACACCATAAAACGAGTTCATGATGATCTTAATTGCTTGTGAGAAAGCTTTATCACCCTCTTTTTTAGCACGATCACGAGCAGCCCATAACGATTCAATCATCTCAGGCAAAAAATGACGTGTTCGATGAAATTGACCACCACGAAAACCAGCAATAGCTTGGTGTTCAGCTTTTCCCTCTTCTAACAATAAACCTTCCACCAGCCCCATTGGATCGATCCTAAATGATCGAATAATAGAGGGATACAGTGACTTAAAATCTAACACTAATACGGAATCATATAATCCAGGCTTAGAGTCCATAACATAACCGCCAGGACTAGCGATCCAATTATCACTTTCAAGATTAGGAGCAATATAGCCTGCACGATGTAACTGCGGCATATAAAGATTGGTAAACGCGGCCACTGAACCGCCAATACGATCAAGCTCAACTCCCGTAAGACGACTTCGCTCAATTGCAAACTCTAACAAATGTGTCAGTTTAAAGATGCGTGTCACTAACTTACAGTCTTGTAGGTTATATGTTGCCAGTGATAATTTGTCGTGCTTAAACATATGGTTAATTTCCGCCATACGATCATGCACATTATGAATGGCTTTACCTTCCCCTAATAACTCTTGCGCCACCGCTTCTAATGACCACGAGCGAAAATTATAAGATGCAGTTTTTAAGGTATTAATGCCATCCATGACCACTCGGCCAGGAATACTGATAAAGCCTTGATTGGCATTTTGAGTCGAACGTCGATAATGCGGGGTTTGTTTACCTCGGCCGATACGAAGGCTAATTTTATTCCATTCCGCGCGATGCAGTAGTAATCGAAAATCAAAATCAATCACGTTCCAGCCAATAATAATGTCTGGATCGTACTCAATAAACCATGCTTCTAGCGCCAACAATAATGCTTTTTCGTCAGCCACCCATTCAATATTAAGTTCAGAATTAGGTTGATAATCAACGGGCTTATCTCCCACCATAATGACGCGACTGTCCATTTGGCTATGAAAACCAATCGAATATAAAACACCTTTTTCTGAACACTCAATATCCAGTGATACCAAACTCAGATCAGGGATATAATCTGCCGCTTTAGCCTTTGTAAATAATACATCATGGTATCCATTACGCTGCCTTACCTCACCAGTAAAAACCAACCCACCGCGAATAAAACGTTCCATCAAAAAACGATCAGCTAATCGAATATCCGCTTCAAACGCCTGAATACCCTCAGCTTGTAAGCTTTTACTAATGGCGTAATTATCACGAATAGTATCGCTATAGCAACCAACGATATCCTGATGCTGAAATGTTTTTAAGGTTAATGGCTTCCATTGCACTTGAATATTAATCGCTCGAATAATATCCATGGCTTGCTGTTGCTGATGAGCACAAATAAAAAGCACAGGTTTGTCGCCAATAATAGATAATCGACAAGGACCCGTGGCGGTTTTCACCCACAGAACAATTTCCGTTTGTCCTTTTATGTCTCGACTTTGACGAGTTAATACAAACCCGGTTGAATGTGACTGCAAAGAAACCTCAATCTAACCTTGATACGACAAAATAAGTGTTAACCAATTTTTCGTTCGATATTATTAAACTCACTCACAATCCATGCCCCAAATTGCGATAGCATAAAAATAGACGCTTTCTTTGGCACTTGTGGGCCATTAATTAACACAAATAGCCGTTCAATCTCTGTTACTTTATTTGGATAACGTGCCAGAAAAAAATTCGCACATTGTTGATCAGTATATGCCCAACCATCAACATCAATAGCCACCAGCATAAAACAACTTCTTAGCATTTTTTTACCCGCGCACCGACAATAATATTGGTATTCAGTGATACTTTTAGTGCGTCTAATCTGTTGTTCTATAGCAACTAAAGCCGCGGCAATATCGTGATTAAACGCTTTTGCTATTTCCCAACAAGGTTCAAAATCACCAAATTGTTCACTGAGATTAGTACCATATAAACACACGCTACAATGTTTTAGCCAAAAGCCCCATTTAAAGATAGACGCAATAGATAACACATCATCAAGCAGTACCCATGTAATATCAACCGCTGAGATCACAGGATAATTACGACTTAATGTCTGCGACACACAGGCGATACGATGTTGCTCTTCCACTGTTAACGGTGATGTGATCACTACGGTCAGATTCAAATCGGAAACACCACTTGTTGCCTGCCGATATGCAATACTGCCATTCAGATAAATACTGTGTAAGGCTGTTAATTGAGATTGTAAATCTGTAACAACCGCCATAAGCAATGGCATAAAATCTAATTGAAAAGAGGTTTGACTATCCAACCGAGGTAAAAACTTAGCCACAAAACATACTCATTACATCAACTAACACATATTAATGACGTTTGATTCTCAATCTCGGTCATTAACTTACTAAATAAACACCACTCTTTCCCCTACTATATCGACCTCAAGCATGACAATCATCAGTTTCGCTAACGATTATCGCTAAATATCGCATATTCCAAGGGTTTCGGTATAATAACACTACTAAACACAGATAGAGATCAATCAGTATCATGGAAACAGAAAACCTTATTTCATACGATGATGTTATTGACGTTGCATACGATATTTTTCTAGAAATGGCAGCGGATAACTTAGAGCCAGCTGATGTATTGCTTTTTACCATGCAATTTGATGATCGCGGCGCTGCTGAGGTTGTTGAAACCCGTGATGATTGGGAAGAACATTTAGCATGTGAAATCGATAAAGACCTTTACGCAGAAGTATGTGTCGGCCTAGTTAACGAAGAAAATGACGAACTTGACGATGTTTTTGCTCGTTTATTGATCAGCCGCGATCCTGAAAACAAAGGCTGTCATATTTTATGGAAGCGTGACTAAGTCAATACGCTATCTATAAAAAAGGCGCGAGATACACTTTCAACTAGATATTAACTAGTAAAAAGTCATATTCCGCGCCTTTCATTTATCTAACCGTTGCTATTAGCTAATCAACTTTATAACCAGTAAATATGATTAACGAGCAAGAATTGTAGTGTCTTGTTTGCTGTAACGGATCCACCATAAACTCATGATAACGATAATCGCCATCACCGTCATAACAGCACCTAAGCTAAATTGGCTTTGTGCATTTAAAAATGATGCAGTTAGTGTGGCGGCACCCGCCCCTACATTTTGTAAGCCACCCAGCACGGCGCCCGCGGTTCCCGCATGATTAGGAAAAGGTTGTACTGCCGCTGTCGTCGCAACAGGACATAGCATACCTGTACCAACAAAATACAAGAACGCACCACCAATCAAACTCTTGATTGTAATTAAGCCCGCAAAGCCAGGAATAATAATCGTCACCGCACCCAGCACAAGTGCAATCATGCCGATAACCAACACTCGATCAATACCAAGGCGTCGTACTAATCGACCCGACAACCATGCCCCACCTAAATATCCAGGTAAAGGTAAAATAAACAACCAGCTCACGGTGATCGGATCTAGCTTTAATACACTACCCAATAACACACCCGCCGATGCTTCAAATACCGCAATACCCGCAAAGGTAGCAATAAGACAAATCACATAGCCTTGAAAGCGGCGATTACTTAATACATAACGGTAGCTTACAAGTACACGCTCAGCATGACGCTTTTCTGGTGGCAATGTTTCGGTAAAGTATTTCATCATCGCAACAGTAACAACAGCACCAAAGACTAATAGAAATGCGTATACCGATTCCCAACCAAAATGCTTAGAAAGATAACCGCCTAACACAGGAGCAATCAGTGGTGATAAAATAACCCCCATACTAATTAAACTATTTGCTTGGTGTAAATCATCACCATCATAACTATCACGAGGCACAGTACGACACATTGCACCACTACAACCGGTACCACAACCTTGGATAAACGTAGCAACAAGGAACCAATGGAAATTCGATGACAATAATGCGCCAAGGCTACCAATAAGGAAGATCACCATGCCAGAAATAATGACCGGACGGCGTCCAATACGATCAGATAATGGGCCATAAATAAACTGTGACAACCCGTAAGGGATAAGGTATACAGCCATTACCGCTTGTAAATAAGCGGATTTGATCGAGAAAAATGTTGCCATGTCAGGAATAGCTGGCACATACATTGTTTGTGTCATTTGTCCCACAGCAACTAAAATAATAAGTAAGAATAATAACTTACCCATGTTGCTAGCCGAAGATTGCTTAATCACAACCATCACCCTCAAAAAGATTAATATTGTTAGTTAATTATTGATAATCAACATATTAAATAAGAAGAAAAATATAGAATAGAGTATCTTTGCTATTGAAGACGAAGCTGGTTCGTTTAAATAGTATCTATGCCTGTAAAATCAGCGCAAATAGTAGTCTTCTGATCAGTAACTAACAAGTGAATCTTGTTGATAACGCACGATAGTTTATTATGAAGTGCATTAGAAAAACTAATCCATAGCAAATATTGGTTTTTAGATGCAATTTTTAGTTAAAAAAAGCCTCATAATACTTTCAACAACAAGAAAATATCATGAGGCTATTTTATTTTATAAATATTAGTCAAATTTTAAGCGATGCTTACCATGTGAAGCTTTCACTTTTAAATAATTTTCATTGCCGTCTTTAACATGCGCTTTTGTACCAACGACTTCAACGATGTTGATGCCATTTGCTTCTAGGTCACAAATCTTTTTGGGATTGTTCGTCACTAAACGTACTTCATTAATACCTAGCGCTCGCAACATCTGCGCAGCTTCAGAGAATTCACGCAAATCATCACCAAAACCAAGATGATTATTAGCCTCATAGGTATTCATACCTTGAGTCTGTAATTCATAGGCATCGATTTTATTATATAAACCAATGCCACGCCCTTCTTGGCGTAAATAAAGAATGATACCGCCAACTTTACCCATTTTTTCGATGGTTTCATCAAGTTGTTCACCACAATCACAACGTGAAGAATGGAACACATCACCCGTTAAACATTCTGAATGCATACGAACCAACGGGGCTAACGTTTTATCTGCACCTTGAAAAATAATAGCAACATGTTCTTTTCCTGACTCAAGGCCATTGAACGAAAGCAATTCAGCGGGGATATTGCTGCTAAGACCTACTTTAAAAGGCACTCTTGCCCTAACATTTACCATATTCTTCCTATGCATTTCTTCATACCCCTGTCGTAGAGGAATATTTAATTATGACTAAATAATACCGAAATTAGGGTACTAACAACAACAAAATCAATCAGGATTATTGATCCTATCAGTTCTGAATGCGTTACATTACCACTTAGCACCCTAAATATAAATGTTATATTATAACAATTTTCACTGATGAACTGTATTACCGTTAAAATGATAAAACAAATACATCTTTAATGTCCACGCAAAGCTAATAATTAAATGCTATCGGCTAAGGCCATCAATTGCTCAAAAATATGCTCGCCATCAACACGTAAGCCATTATGCTCATATTGATTCGTTTGCCATGATTTTGCATTTGCCAATAAAGCTAAGGTTTCACAGCTATAACGATATTCAACATACATATCTTCAACATACACAGCTGCTGCAACAGGTACGGTATTTTTAGCTAATTGTTGCGCACAATATAATGGAGACCAGTCCTCTTTTGCTGCTAAGAAATGTGCCGCTTCACGTAATGGTTGCAGGCATGTCATTTGATCAAACATCCACGGATAAACCATTTCTCCCGTAAAGCTTACATCATCACCTGTTTGATATTGGTATTGAGGATAGTGCTGACGTACCCGCTCTGCCGCCCATTTAGATGCATACTGTTGACAATAAATAGCTTCATGTAAAATCGCATAAAGAGGATTTGTTTGATAGCTCTGTTGATTTAGCATTGTATTAAGGAAGTCATAACTCAGCACTTGTTGCCCTTCTATATCAACAAATGCACCTTCTATAGTGTAATACATGGCTAAATCACCACCTGTCCCCCCTAATGTTATACCCCATGTTTGAAATTGCTCAACAGTGAACAATTGTCCATTTGGCAAATAGGTCTGATTATTTGAAAGATACTCAGCAATGGCATTACATTGTTGTTGTGCGCCAGCAAAACGCTTAAAGAATGCCTTGTTCTTATCAGCAACTCTTTTATACGTTGCCTGATATACCTCATCCGCTGTTGCCGTAATTGAAGGTATTCCGCCAGTAATAAACACTTTGGATAAACTTTGCGGATAAAAAGACAAATAATGTAATGCGCAGAACCCCCCAAAACTTTGTCCAAGTAACGCCCACTGTTTAATATTAAGGTGTTGACGTAATTGCTCGGCATCACGAACAATATTATCTGCACGAAAATGGCTTAAATATTCAGCTTGTTGCTGAGCTGACTTTGAAGCTAGCGTTTGATGAGTAATGGCACTACTTGCACCTGTGCCTCGTTGATCAAGCAAGAGAACACGATAATGTTTTAATGCGGCTTTTAACCAACCACTGTTCGCCTCAGGTCGTGGTGCAGCAAAACCTGGACCGCCTTGTAAATAAACCAACCACGGAAGATCTGCATCAATGTTTGATTTATGTACAACCTCTCGAGCAAAAATAGTCAAGGTACCGTCTGTTATTTGTTCATAATTCACCGGCACATTAATATTTATATTTCGAAAGCAAAGTTCATTATTCTTAATAAAGTCTTGCAATGGTTTTCTCCTTTACCATAATAAAAACAATTATCATTTAACATCGTCTAAATAATAATACATTTAACAATAATATTATTCCGTATTTTTCTTTCATTTTAAAACCAATAAATAAAAACAATAATTATCAATAAGTTAAATATTCACCATTCCCAGAAAGCTATTCAGTAACATTAATAATAATAATTATCAGTTAATGATTTCATATTTGAAATCTTTTTTCCAAAAATTAAATAGTCTTATTTATAAAAAAAAGCGTATATTTATTCCATTCACAAAATAGGCAATAAAATCTATTTTGTTGCTATAAATGATAACTTATTATAATAATCTTTATAGCGGGAGATGATGTTCCTCCTTTAACCGCCTTATTGGATTCTTTAAGGATAATGACGTCTGACAACATTCGGCTTTTAATAGTCGAGGACCGTGTTATTTTGTTACTTAATATCTGATGATATTTGTTTTTAAACACGTCGCGTTGTTTGCGTATAACGTCCTCTTCTTATTATCTGCACGATAACGAATTATCAATTCTACACTGCTAACTGTAATAGGTTAATACATACCATTTGTATTATCTTATTGCTTATAATGCGGTGTCTATGAGGCAGAGCAATGCAATACTCAAGTGAAGTTCAAAACATGTGTCCTATCTCTCGTGGTCCACAACACGAGTCAGCACCAATCCCTGTAGAAGGTCGTTGGGTTAGCCCTAAAGACGTTATTGCTATTTCTGGTTTAAGCCACGGTGTTGGTGCTTGTGCGCCTCAACAAGGTGCTGCAAAACTAACGCTTAACGTTAAAGATGGCATCATCGAAGAAGCTCTAATCGAAACTATCGGTTGTTCTGGTATGACACACTCTGCAGCAATGGCTTCAGAAATTCTTACTGGTAAAACTATCCTTGAAGCACTAAACACTGACCTTGTGTGTGATGCTATCAACGTTGCAATGCGTGAAATCTTCCTTCAATTTGTTTACGGTCGTACTCAAACTGCATTCTCTTTAGACGGTCTACCAATCGGTGCTGGTCTAGAAGATCTAGGTAAAGGTCTACGTAGCCAAGTAGGTACACATTACGGTACTCGTGCAAAAGGCCCTCGTTACATGGAGATGGCTGAAGGTTACGTAACTAAAGTTGCATTAGATGACAACGAAGAAATCATCGGCTACCGTTTCGTAAACGTAGGTAAGATGATGGAATCTATTGGTAAAGGCGTTCCTGCAGCAGAAGCTATGGAACAAGCTACTGGTCAATACGGTCGCTTTGATGAAGCTGCTCGTACTATTGATCCTCGTCACGAGTAATCATAGACCTATATCACACAAGTAAATGACGCTTTTATTTCGACTCTCTCAAGAGTTACAGCGTCACTGAAATTGTTTTTACCGAATTAGAGGAAACTCCATCATGGCTGCATTATTTGAAAGTTTTGATCGTCGTATTGAAAAAATCACTCCAGTACTAGAGCAATATGGTTTCGCTTCACTAGAAGAAGCTCGTGATTACTGTAACGAACATGGTGTTGATGCATACAACATCGTTAAAGAAACACAACCTATCGCGTTTGAAAACGCATCTTGGGCTTATGTTTTAGGTTCAGCTATCGCACTTAAAGAAGGTGCTAAAACAGCAGCTGAAGCGGCTGAATACCTAGGTGTTGGTCTACAAACTTTCTGTATTCCTGGTTCTGTTGCAGACCAACGTCAAGTAGGTCTTGGTCACGGTCGTCTAGGCGCTCGTCTACTAAGCAACGAAACACAATGTTTCGCATTCCTTGCTGGTCACGAATCATTTGCAGCAGCTGAAGGCGCAATCAAAATTGCCCTAAACGCTAACAAAGTACGTACTAACCCACTACGCGTTATTCTTAACGGTCTTGGTAAAGATGCTGCTTACCTAATCGCTCGTATCAACGGCTTTAACTATGTTGAAACTAAATTCGATTACGTTACTGGCGAACTAAACGTTGTTTCTGAGCGTCGTTTCTCTAAAACACAACGTGGTGACATCAACTGTTACGGTTCTGATGATGTACGTGAAGGTGTTGCAATTATGCACCGCGAAAACGTTGATATCTCAATCACTGGTAACTCAACTAACCCTACACGTTTCCAACACCCTGTTGCTGGTACGTACAAGAAAGAACGTCTAGAAGCAGGCCAAGCTTACTTCTCAGTAGCATCAGGCGGCGGTACAGGTCGTACTCTTCACCCTGATAACGTTGCTGCAGGTCCAGCTTCTTACGGTCTTACTGATACTATGGGCCGTATGCACTCTGACGCTCAGTTTGCAGGTTCTTCATCTGTACCAGCTCACGTTGAAATGATGGGTCTTATCGGTATGGGTAACAACCCAATGGTTGGCGCAACTGTTGCTGTTGCTGTTGCGATTGAGCAAGCTCAAAAAGCATAAGCTACGTAGCTAAATAAAATTTATCTTCAAATAACGAACAAGGCGCAAGATTAGACACTTGCGCCTTTATTTTTTATCCATAATTGTTATTTCTGCAAAATACTCTACAATCTTCCCGCACCACAGTTCTTGATTACTCTTATTCCTGTAAAACACAATCTCTTCTAGGTATAATCAGTAAAGAACCAAGTTAGTCTTATATATGTTACACAGCACATGCTGTGACAGATAAAGTAAAGGAAATATCATGATCCAAGTTGTAGGTCACAAAAACCCAGATAGTGACAGTATTTGTTCTGCACTCGTTTGTACTGCATTTCTTAAAGCTCGTGGTCTTGAAGCGACAGCAATTCGTCAAGGCGAAATGAATCGTGAAACTCTACACATTCTTGAGCTAGCTGGCGTTACAGCTCCTGAGCTACGTACAAGCGTTGCTGGTGAGAAAGTATGGTTAGTTGACTACTCAGATCTAGCTCAAGCACCTGATGACCTAGCTGAAGCAGAAGTTGTGGGTATCGTCGACCACCACCGTTTAGGTGATGTGATGACTATCAACCCAATGGAAGCTTGGATCTGGCCTGTAGGTTGTACTTGTACAGTACTCTTTAACCTATTTAAAATCGAAGGTCACGAAATTACACGTGAACTAGCGGTTCTAATGATGTCAGCTATCCTATCTGATACTGTAGGTTTCGCATCTCCAACTTGTACACAAAAAGATAAAGATGCGGTGCATGAGCTTGCTCAAATCGCTGACGTACAAGATCTAGAAGCATTCATCAAAGCACTATTAATTGCTAAGACTGACATCGAAGGTCTAACCGCTGCACAATTAGTTGAAAAAGACCTTAAAGGTTACCCTTTCAACAATCGTGATGTTGTTGTTGGTCAAATCGAACTTGCAACACTTGAGCAAGTAGATAGCATGATTGAAGAGCTTCAAGCTGATCTTCAACGTCGTTGCGACGAAGAAGGCCTAGGTATGGCTGCATTAATGCTAACTGACATCACAACAAGTACAACTCGCCTACTTTACACTGGTGATTGGAATCACATTCTTGATACACACGCAACTGACGGTGTATTAATGATGGAAAACACGCTAAGTCGTAAAAAACAAGGCTGGCCTTGGCTACAAACAGTACTTGCAAAATAATTATTTCAACTAATTATTGATAACAAAAAAGGCTCTTTTTAGAGCCTTTTTTTTGTTTTAATCACTGAAAAATCCCACCAACAACGGTTCAATAATCCCCGCTTAGTCAACTATTCATTACAACACTTTCGATATTAGAGCAAATACTTTAATTTATTTATCAATCGAAATATATCTATAAAGCATCAATATGCACAAAGTATAACCAAACAAACTATTTTATTGTGATATTTGTCTATATTTACTTATTATTCTCTTGAGGTATAACTATAATTCTTCCTCTTTTAAATCCAACCTTCTTTGAAGGGTGAGACAGCAAGAAGCTACTAGAAATTATAGAGAGACAGTTTAATGTCCATAAATAAAAAATATATCGCCTTCATTATTACAGCCACACTTTCAAACCAAGCACATGCTGCTGGCTATCAAGTATCAGAACACTCGGCTGCAGGTCTTGGCCGTGCATATGCAGGTGAAGCTGCCGTCGCTGATACCGCTGCAGTACTAGCGCGTAACCCTGCTGCAATGACTCGCTTTAAACATGCTGAAGTTTCAGGTGTAATGAGTGTCATCAACCCATCGATTAATATTGATGATCATACTCATAATGAAACCGCAAAAGATGTTTCGCCAATAAGTATTGTACCTGCGGCTTACTATATTCAGCCGATTAATGACAGGACAGCCATTGGTTTAGCGATTTTCAGTAATTATGGTGTAACAACCGATTACCCTAAAGCAATGCAAGCAGGTAGCTTAGCGGGTAAAACATCATTAGAAACGGTTAACTTCAATCCCAATATTGCTTATCGCCTAACACCACAATTAAGTATTGGTGCTGGTGTTAGCCTTGTTTATGGCACAGCAGAATTTAATCGTCGTTTGGGCTCTTTGTCTTATGCCGCGCCTAGCCATAACTTGATCAATATGGAAGGCACCGACTGGAGTTGGGGCTGGAATATTGGTGCCTTATATGAACTCGATAATAATAACCGCTTTGGACTAAGCTACCGTTCACAAGTCGATCTCAATTTTCATGGCCATTTTACTGACTACTTGGGACAAGCAACCTCAAAGCCAAATGAAACTGTTGCAGCACAGCTTAACCTTCCGCTGCCTGCCATTGCTGAATTTTCTGGATTCCACCAGCTGAATCAACAATGGGCTATCAGTTATAGTGTTCAATGGACGCAATACAACAAGTTTAAAGAAATTAGAGCAACAAGTTCTCAATGTGCAACTGGCACCTGTTTCGTTAAAAAAGAAAACTTCAAAGATACTTACCGTTGGGCTGTAGGTACAACTTATACGCTAAACCCAACATGGACACTGCGTTATGGTTTTGCCATTGATCAAAATGCAGGACAAGCAACACTGAGTATTCCTGATACTGATCGTTATTGGTATTCAGCAGGTGCGACTTATCATTACAACCCTGCTCTATCTGTCGATCTAGGCGTTGCTTATATTCACAGTAAGAAAGCTGATTTTATCGAGCAAACACCAACAGGTGAAAATGATAGTTTTACTTCATCCGGTAAAGCTTACCTTGCAGCCGCTCAAGTTAATTACCGCTTTTAATGCGTACTAAACTATAAAATCATTAGGAATAACAATGAAGATACGTTCAATAGCATTATTAGTCACCTCGGCACTGAGTTTAATTGGCTGTAAGGGTAACGGTACCTTAGAAAATCAAGCGCCGATTGATCCGAATATCGCAGCAAGTTTACAGGCTGAAACTCAAATTAATTTTGACCTTTTGTCTGCTAATAAGAAGCTTATATTACCCACATATTTAGCAATGGATGTACAAGACGGTACCCTTGCAACAGAAGCAATGGCGCAAGATCAAACCAATACTTCAGATCCCTTGGTTGCTATGGGGCAAACCGATGGTTGGAGCACAACCCAGCCGATCACAATTAATTTTACAGGTAAGAATTTAGATCCATCGACAGCTGCGCGTGGTTTCTATCTAATTAAATCAGGCGATCCGACTAACCCTGCAGATACCACAAAACCAACCCGCTTAACTCAACAAGCGGGTGACTTTATGGTAACGGTTTCAGGTGATAACTTAATTGTGATATTACTAAAACCGTTAGATCCTGCGAGTAACTACATGTATGCCGTTACTGATGATTTAAAAGATGTAAACGGCCAAGCTGTAGGCATGAGTAACTCATACGCATTATTAAAGTCGAATAATCTGCCACCAGCACCTGCATTATTACCAGCACAAAAGATCACTCATGCCACTGAAGAAGCGTTCCATGGTATTGTGCAACAACGCGATATTATCTTCTCATCATGGTTTACGACATTATCATCTGGTGATGTGTTATTTGCAGCGAAGATGGCAACAGAAGAAGCTATGGCGCTAGGGGCTAATAATGTATGGCAAGGCTCTGCTATTGCAAAGACAGTAACGCCAGAGCAACTTTCAACATTATTTACGTTTTCTCAACCCATAAAAGTTGACGATCCAAATAAAGTTGATGATAAAAGTAATGTCACAATCTATCAAGGCACTGTTTCATTACCATACTACCTCGATATTCGCGCTAATAAATTCATGAATACCCCTTGGCAAAGTGGTATGCCAAGCCTTGCTAAGATTAAATATGTATTAAGCAATGGCAGTGAGGCGGATAAAGCGACTATTTTAGCTCAATTGGCGGATGTGAAAGTTACATTAGCAGACATGGCACAAGTGGCGACAAACCCACAAGTGCAGATTAAAGTACTCACTCGCTTAATGGGTAAAACACTTTATTTAGCGAATGGTAATCAACTCGATCCTAAGCGTCTAATTACCCGCTACAGTGCTGTACCAGAACTTAAATCAGTGCAGACAATTGATTACACATTAGTTTTACCTAACAGTAAAAAATGCCAAACTCTTGGTGCTAATGATGTCACTATTTTCCAACATGGAATTACCGCAGATAAGAGTGTATTAACGGCGCACAGTGATGGTTTACCTTCTTTAGCTGAAACGTTAATTAGCGATCAATGCCGTGCAATCTTTGCCATCAACCAACCACTACACGGTGAAGATCGTGGTATTCATACCATCGACAGCCAAGGTAATAGCCAATATAAAAATGCCGCAATAGATCCATCAATGTACTTAAATCTTGAAAACTTAACCGTTGCGCGAGATAACCTACGTCAAAGTACTATTGATGTCGTCAACCTACGAGCGGCTATTGGTAAATTATTTACTCATATTCAGCAACAACAAAAAGAAGATCAAACGACAAGCAATGTTTCACCGTTAGAGATGTTAAATCCTAATAACGGCGTAAGTTTTGCGGGTCATTCACTAGGTGCGATTGTTGGTACCAATGTCGGTAATATTGCTAACCGTCCAACGATGAACCCAGCATTTGATAAACAATATTTTGCGATTAATAAACTGGCGTTAGCAAACCCAGGCGCAGAGATCCCTTACCTACTATTAAACTCTGGCAGTTTTGGTGGTCTTCTAAAAGCAGGCGTACTTCAAAGTACTGTATCTAATCCAACACAAATAACACCTGATGTCATTGAAACAGGTAAATTTCTGCAAACGTTGAATGCTTGTTATATCGCCCAAGATGATAAGCACAAAGATTTGAACAAGTGTTATGTTGATAACATTACAGCGATTAAAAATAACAACCCTAGCCTATTCGCCACATGGACGCAGACTTACGTTAAGTTTGCCTATGCGGCACAAACAGTAATGGATCCCGTTGATCCGATTAACCTAGCTAACGGCATTCCAGCATCGGTTCCCGTGTATGTTCAAATGGTTAAAGGTGATAGTACGATTCCAAATATTACTACACCAAACAATCTACCTTACTCACCGTTCACCGGTACTGAACCACTGATTAAGCAATTAGATTTAGCATTAAACAATGCAACTAAAGGTTGGAAAGAATATACACCAGGCAGCCATACATCATTACTCGATGTCACGATGCCAACAGCAAATGATAGCTTTACCATTGAAGCGTCTAAAGCAACAACAAAGAGTATGCAAAAAGATATGGCTGATTTTTTAAATAAATAATCTAGCCTAACAAAAAGCCTTGATAATCTTGTGTATACCACGCAAGTTATCAAGGCTTTATTTTATGTGCTTTTTTATATACTAGGCCTAACGCAAATGCTGCATCAAACTAGTCTTTTGATTCAATAATTGTGAAAAAGACGTCACAAACTGTTCTCCAATTTGTTTACCCTGCTGATAATCCAACTCTAAATCTTCATAACTACTTAATAGCGCACTACTATTCAATGCTTTTTCTGGTGCAATTTGAATAACCTGTAACCCTTGCGGTGGATTGACAAGAAAATCATTCACATCACGATAGGTATGATGATAACGCGCCAACATTTCTAATATTTCTGAATTTGTTCCCTGCCTTGTGATCTCTAATAATCGTTCAACATTCAGCGGTGAGAACCAACTTTTCTTGGATATCGTCTTCGTTTTACTGACTGTGTTTTGATCATTATCTTCCTTATCGTCCCAATGCTGTTGTCGCCATTGTTCAAACCGTTGACTTAGCTCTTGATGAATATTCTTAATTTTATCAACCGACTCATTTAAGCTTAATTTATCAATATAATACGGTAATTGAGTTTCAATATTTTCTCGCCAATCATCTAAAATCCCCCGATCTTCACCACGATTCATTTCAGCGACACTGTCTTCTAATGGCTCAGTGCGAATAACAACCACAAGATCAACACCACGTCGCCATGCTTCTTTAACAGGGATTGCGGCACTCACCCCACCATCAACCCATTGTAGCTCATCCATATTGACAGGTTGATTGTAGAGCAACGGAATTGCACACGATGCTAACAGCACATCTTTCCAATCTTGTTGGTACATAGGTAAATAATAATCTTGCAGAGTATCTTTACGGGTAGCACATGCAAGAGCCGTTCTGTGCGCTAATGTTTTATGGGCGGTGGCGATATCAAGCGGATATAAACCAGAAGGTGACACTTGCTGTAATGCCCACTCCAAGTTCATCGGTTGTTGTTTACTGAGATATTTATATAAATTAAAGAATTGATCATCCATCGATACATTACGAATAAAATGATAACCAAATCGCGGTTGGCGGCTAATAAAAGAAGATAAATTAAGCGCACCTGCAGATGTACCAATATACAACTCAAACGGATCAAATTGATGTTCAAGGAAGCTATCAAGCACGCCAGCAGAAAATATACCGCGCTGGCCACCACCTTGAACAATTAAGGCTATTTTTTTATTAGATGCTGTGTGAATAACCGAAGAAAAATCAGCAATAGATTTCTCATTAACGTCACGTAAGCTAAACGGAAGATAATTCATTTCTTCTCCCTGTTAAATATGCACAATACATATATTTATATATCTAAGAGAGTCGAATATACAATTTGTACATACCAATGGGAAATAATGTTAGAAAATATCACCCTAATTTCTCTAACATTACTCTTTCAATAACTATGCATGTATAGCAATCAATCCATAAATTACTAATGTAAAGAGTATGACGGTTACCGTCATCAGTGTAAATTTGAATTCAATATTCATCACGACCTCCATATACAACATAATGTTAACTTAAGTTTATGGTCAGATTATCAATAAAATCAATCTTCATCGCGATAATTACAACAGCTATCACACTATTTAGCGCATTATTTCATGATCAATACTATCGTGAAATTGCAATATTCCTCATATGCTATCAAGCACACCCAGTTACCGTTTAGCACCATTAATTTTCAACAATAAACATCTTATTTTCCAATGCTACAATATGAATATAAATATCTCACTTATCTTCTTTTTGTGCTTATAATCTATAAGATTAAACGGATTATTTCATAGGAAAAATAATGAAACCACTACTCACTGTCGGCTTAATTGCTACTGCAATAATCTCCACCACGACACAGGCTAGACCCGTCGATTGGACCCCGGGAATTGGCGGTGATATTTCATTGATGGTTGGTTACAATAGATCAAACTCACAGTTTAATAGCGATAACCACACTACCTCAAACTTAAACAGCCATGGTAATGAACAAGATAAAATGTTTGTTGCTCCTATTGGCAGCCTCAGTTACACCTTTAATAATGGTGATAAGCAACTCTATTTAGGTACTAACCGTTCTGATATTGCTCTGGGTCGATTTCATGTTGATATAGGTTATCGACAAAAGTTTGCTGATAATTCCATGCTAACCCTAAGCTATATACCCGGTTTGCTGACCCAGAAAACATGGCAAGATCCTTACCTTAAAAATGTAGAGCGCAGCAAAACAAAAACCAGTATTAATGCATTTAGCGTCAAGCTTAACGATATTCGCGGTTCACGTTTTTCAGGCCAGTTAGCTTATGGTAAGTTTAGTGTTGATCAAGAACGCAGTGGCAACGATCCTATACTTGCACTTACACCCAATGAAAAAGCCGCCCTCAATCGTAATGCTACAGTTCTTTTTACAGAAGGTACTTATGTACAACCGTTTAGTCGCAGTCTGATGTTACGCACAGCGGTTAACTATACCAACATCGATGCTGACGGTAATGCTATGAGTAATAATATTTATGGTGTGGCTGCAACGATTATTCAGATATTACCCCAATCTAGTTTTGCCTTTACCGTCAACTATAAACGTGCTCTATTTGACTTAACTAACCCTGTATTTAATCAAAAACAACAAGATAATAAATACAGTGCTTTCTTCGCCTATGAATATAACCAACCCTTTAATTGGAAAAAATGGGGCTTAGTTTCACTGATTGGCTATAGCTCAACCCAATCAAATATTGATTTCTATGACAGCAACGATCTCTTTGTTAGTGCGGGCTTAAATTACAAATTCTAATAACAATGTAGTAAATAGCCACACTCTCTAAACCCTCGATTTTATTTCGGGTAGTTATATTTTAACTACACCGAAATAATGCGAGACATCACTCAAAATATCGATTAAATTGACTATACTTTGCCAACGTTATGGAAACGTTAAATAAATTATGGCGGCTAATAATCGTACAGCAGATGCATCCCTAGAATCTTTGCATCGCATATTCACAATACCAGAAGCACCTGATTCAACATTAGGATTAATCGAAAAAGAGCTTTCAGAAAACCTTAACGAGTTTCTGCGAACCCACATAGCAGCAATCGAAAAACCCTTAGCTGAAATTGAAAAAGATTTCTCTACTGCGGATATTCCTGAAGTCCCTTCTTTTGTCTCTGAACATACCCAGTTCTTATTGAATAAACTTGTTGCTCAGTCTGTTCATACTGCTGCGCCTACGTTTATTGGTCATATGACCTCTGCTCTGCCTTACTTCATGATGCCTTTATCTAAAATCATGATCGCGTTAAACCAAAACCTTGTAAAAATAGAAACATCAAAAGCGTTTACGCCACTTGAGCGCCAAGTATTAGGCATGCTGCATAAATTAATTTTTAATCAAGAAGAAAGTTTCTACCAACAATGGATGCACAGTGCTGACCATTCTTTAGGGGCTTTTTGTTCGGGTGGCACCATCGCCAATATCACCGCATTATGGGTTGCTCGTAATGCTGCTTTGCAACCAGATGGTGACTTCACTGGTGTAGGCCAACAAGGTTTACTGCGGGCGATGAAGCACTATGGCTATGATGATCTGGCGATTCTGGTATCAGAGCGTGGACACTATTCTTTAAAGAAAGCCGCAGATGTTTTAGGTATTGGCCGAGATAGCCTGATTGCCATAAAAACTGATGACAACAATCGCATAGATCTCAATGAATTAAAAATAACACTCGCGAATCTAAAGCGTAAAAATATTAAACCTTTTGCGATTATTGGTATTGCAGGCACCACAGAAACGGGCAACATCGATCCTCTAGAACAACTAGCAGATATTGCCGCAGAACATCAATGTCACTTCCATGTTGATGCAGCTTGGGGCGGTGCAACCTTAATGTCGAATAAATATCGCCATTTATTGAAAGGGATTGAGCGCGCAGATTCCATTACCATTGATGCTCATAAACAGCTCTATATTCCGATGGGTGCTGGCATGGTGATATTTAAAAATCCAGAACTCATGACCGCAATTGAGCATCATGCTGAATATATTCTTCGAGAAGGTTCAAAAGATTTAGGCAGCCATACTCTGGAAGGATCACGCAGTGGTATGGCGATGTTGTTGTTTGCAAGTATGAATATTATTAGTCGCCCTGGCTATGAATTATTGATCAATAACAGCATTGAAAAAGCCGCCTACTTTGCACAATGTATTAAACAGCATCCTGATTTTGAGTTAGTCACAGAGCCTGAATTATGCTTACTAACTTACCGTTATGTCCCTGCTAATACACAGCAAGCATTGCAATACGCAACCCCAGATCAGCGTGAAACATTGCTAGAATTGCTTAATGATCTCACTCAATTTATTCAAAAACGCCAACGAGAATCAGGTAAATCATTTGTATCTCGTACGCGTATTACTCCAGAAAAGTGGCAGCGAAAAGCAACAACCGTGTTTCGCGTTGTACTCGCAAACCCTCTGACAACCACTGAAATTCTAGAAAATGTACTCATCGAACAACAGCAACTTGCACAAAAAAGCACTATTAGCTTGCCTGAAATCGTTAGATTGACAGGACAAATAATAGAAAAAAGAGCCGAAACCAATACATAACGCGCAAATATCTATACGGTATTTTTCTAAATTTAACGATATATCGCATTTTTTGATGATTTTGCGTTTTTAAACATTACAAAAACGCTAGTCAATATATGTCTATTTTATGAATAACTCGCGACTTAACTATGAACAGTGGATGATTGTAGTGTGAATAGCACCATAAATGAGCCCTTTTCCATGTTATTAATACGCATAAGTAGCAGCAGTAAAAAGCCCCATTTTCGTAAAAAACGGTTTTGCAAGAAAATATAGCGCAAAATACGCATTCATAAGATTTCATTTTTCACCGACATTGTTATTAAATAGTGAATAACAATGTCACAATAAGATGACAAATGTTTTCACAATGTTGCAAAATAGCCTTGTTATTAATAATGATTCTCAATACCGCAGTTTGTTCCTTTTTGACCCAAAAAAAATATCTTTAATTGATGATTTAAATCAAAAAAAGCCCCAAATGGAGCCTAAAAAAAATGCCCTATTCTTTTCAAATAGGGCATTTTTATGTCAATTTATGTCATAACTATTTTATTAAAACTATGTTTTTCTGACCCAAACAAGACCAATATTAGTCACCAGCAAACATATATCCTTCGCCATGAACAGTGACAAAAATCTGTGGATTCTTCGGATCAAGTTCCATTTTAGAACGCATTCTACGGATTAAAACATCAATAGTTCGGTCATTTGGCGCTTCAACACGGTGGCTTAACATGTTCAAAATACGCTCACGGCTTAACACCACATTAGGGTGTGATGAGAAGGCAACTAACAGTTCATATTCTGCTTTAGTTAGCTTCACTGGAAGACCATTATGAGTCAGTGCGCGTTTGTTAATATCAAACTGCCATTCACCAAAACGAATGATGTTATCTTCCTGCATTTCAACCATAGTTTCGTCGCGTGCTTTTTCTACTAACGTCATGCGCCACAACAAGTTTTTCACTCGAACTAATAGCTCACGCAGTTCAAAAGGTTTGGTTACATAGTCGTCTGCGCCCATTTCTAAACCGACGATTCTATCAATACTATCAGTGCGTCCAGTCACCAAAATAATACCAACTTCAGAGCGGCTACGAAGCTCTCGCGTTAGCATCAAACCATCTTCGCCAGGTAGGTTGATATCAAGCATTACAAGGTCAATTTTTTCCGTTGCCATTACTTCGCGCATCTGTGCGCCACTGTCTGCTTGGCTTACCTTGTATCCTTCATTTTCAAAATACCCAACCAGTTTTGTACGGGTAACAATTTCATCTTCTACAACAAGTACGTGATGGGTCATGTCGTTCTCTTTTTAGTTTTTGGTTTTCTAGCTGAACGGTAGCACAAACTAAGACCATTCACAATTTGTCATAACTATGCCTTTGCTATTCATTCGTAGCGTTAACCTTATTCATATCGTAACAATAAGATTACCCCATAAAATTTTAACCGTCACCGTAGCCTACGGTGAGCATTCTTTTAAATGGAATCTTTCAAAATGAAGAAAATTTGGCAGATGTTGACGAAACCAAGTAGCAAGTACTCAATTCTTGCTCTGGTGCTTGTTGGTATTGGTATCGCCGTGAGTGGCATTTTTGCTGTACACAAAGGTTTTGAACACGCATCAACCAATGAATTCTGTATTGGTTGTCATACCATGAAACAGAACTATGAAGAGTACACTCAATCTGTACACTTCAAAAATGCATCTGGTGTTCGCGCTGACTGTGTTGACTGTCACCAGCCAAAAGATTTAGTCGGTATGATTGAAACAAAGTTAATGGCATCAAAAGATGTGTATAACCAGTTCATTACCAAGAAAATCGATACGCCTGAAAAATTTGAAGAGCACCGTTTAGAATTAGCTCAGATGGTTTGGAAGCGCATGGAAAAACAAAACTCAAGCACATGTAAGAGTTGTCACAACTATTCAGCGATGGACCATGCTAAGCAATCACCTGAAGCCGCAGCTGCAATGACAGACGCTGCTGCAAAAGACATGAACTGTATTGAATGTCACAAAGGTATTGCACACGAACTTCCAAACATGGCTGGCGGTTTCCAAAAAGACTACCAAGCACTAGAAGCTGAAGCGACCTCTCAAGGCGCAACAGCTGAGAAGCTTTACTCTCTAGGTGAGAAAGATATCTTTGCCACTGACGATGCTAAAGGTAAGTCAGAAGGTAAATTACTACCCGCTTCTGAAGTCACTGTACTTGAACGTAAAGGCGACATGCTGAAAGTTGAAGTTAACGGCTGGCTAGAGAAAGCTGGTAAAGGTCGCGTAATGACTGAGTACATGGGCAAGCGTGTCTTTAAGGCAACTATCCGTGGCGAAGTGAAGGCGAACGAGAAAATCATTAAAGAAGAAACTGATCCTGCAACTAACATTGTGTGGCAGAACATCAGCGTTCAAGGTTGGATCACTAAATCAAACATGATTGATAGTATCAAACCAATCTGGAACTATGCAGAAGATATGTACGCGTCTACATGTAACGCTTGTCACGCGGCGCCAGATCCTGGCCATTTTACTGCAAATGGCTGGATCGCAAGTCTGAAAGCCATGAGCTCTTACTACCGTCTGACTAAGACTGAAGAACGCACACTACTTAAATATCTTCAGAACCACGGCAGCGATACAGGTGGTGCTGGCGCGCATTAATCCAGCGTACCAATAAACGATTAAATGATAGGCGGGTGATAATGGTTATCCCCGCCCCATCGATAAAAATTAAAGTTTAAGGATTCTCCAACTATGGCGACTCAAAACAATCATAAAGGCATTACACGCCGCCGCTTCCTATCAGGTTTAGCGATTGCAAGTGCTGCATCCGTTGTCGGTACTAGCCTACTTGCTCCTCGTAAAGCAATGGCTGCGACAGAAACAGTATCAGGCTTTAACGGTGAAGTGCTTTGTGGCTCTCACTGGGGTGCTTTCCGCGCTAAAGTAGTGAACGGTGTATGGACTGAAACCACGCCGTTTGAGAAAGACCCACACCCAACAGTTATGTTAGATGCCGTACGTGAAGTGGTTTATAACCCTGCACGTGTTAAATACCCAATGGTACGTATCGATTGGTTAAAGCAAGGCTACCGTTCTGATACAAGCCAACGTGGTAACAACCGTTTTGTACGTGTGCCTTGGTCACAAGCATTAGATTTCTTCCAACACGAATTAAACCGTGTTCAAGAAACTTACGGCCCAAGCGCATTATACGCAGGTCATACTGGCTGGCAGTCTGTAGGTAAACTACACAACGCCGGTACAATGATGAAGCGTGGTATCAGCCTTCACGGTACTACCCTTGGTAAAATGGGTGACTACTCAACAGGTGCTGCACAAGTTATTCTTCCTTACGTTGCGGGTGCAATGGAAGTTTACGAACAGCAAACCTCTTGGGATATCGTGCTTAAAAACACAGATACCATCGTAATGTGGGGTACGGATCCAGTTAAAAACCTTCAAGTAGGTTGGTTGGTTCCTGATCACAGCGTATACGGCTCATACCAGCAACTTGCTGAAAAAGTGAAAAACAAAGAAATTAAAGTTATTCACATTGACCCAGTACGTAACGAAACCATGAAGTTTGTTGGTGGTGAGCAGTTACCTGTACACCCACAATCAGATATTCCGTTGATGCTGGCGATTGCGCACACGCTATACACTGAAAATCTATACGACAAAGAATTCATCGCAAACTACACCACAGGCTTTGACAAGTTCATGCCTTATGTAATGGGCGAAACTGATGGTATCGTTAAGACACCTGAGTGGGCAGAGAAAATCTCTGGCATCAAGGCAAGTCAGATTCGTGAACTAGCACGTACAATGGCGGGTGGTCGTACTCAGCTTGTGGGTGGTTGGTGTCTACAGCGTATGCAACACGGCGAGCAATGGGCGTGGATGCTGGTTGTTCTTGCTGCAATGCTTGGTCAAATTGGTCAACCTGGTGGTGGTTTCGGTTTCGGCTGGCACTACAATGACGCAGGTACTATCACCTCTGCTGGCCCGTTAATGTCTGGCTTTAGTGGTGTTACTAGCGTAGAACCAATCTACAACGGTTCATTTAAAGGTTACGCAAAAACGATCCCTGTTGCACGTTTTGTGGATTGTATCTCTAACCCAGGTACGAAGATTCAATGGAACGGTAACGAAATCACCTTCCCATACATGAAGATGGCGATCTTCAGTGGTAACAACCCATTTGCTCACCACCAAGATCGTAACCGTATGATCAAAGCGTGGACAAAACTAGAGACGGTTGTTTCTATCGAGCACCAATGGACAGCGACATGTCGTTTTGCAGATATCGTCTTACCTGCAACAACCACTTACGAGCGTGATGATATCGAACAGTTTGGTAACCACTCCAACAAAGGTATCCTTGCATTACGTAAGATTGTTGAGCCAATGTTTGAATCTAAAGATGACTTTGATATTTTCCGTGAGCTATGTGCACGCTTCAACCGTGAAGAAGCATTTACTGGCGGTAAAAAGAAAATGGAAATCATTGAAGAGATCTACAACGGTGCGCGTCTGCAAGGCCGTGGTATCGGTGTTCGTATGCCAACCTTCGCTAAATTCTGGGAAGGTGATGGTTATATTGAATTCCCTGCGGGCAAAGAGTGGGTACGTCACGAATCATTCCGTAACGAACCGGATCTTGAGCCACTAGGTACAGCATCAGGTCTTATCGAGATCTACTGTAAGACAATCGCAGATATGGGCTATAACGACTGTCAAGGTCACCCAATGTGGTTTGAAAAAGAAGAACGTAGTCACGGCGGCCCACGCTCTGATGTCTACCCGCTTCACTTACAGAGCTGTCACCCAAATAACCGTTTGCACTCACAGTTATGTTCATCAACTGACTTCCGTGCAACTTATACTGTTGCAGATCGTGAGCCGATTTACATCAATACTCAAGATGCAGCCGCACGTAATATTAAATCAGGTGATTTGGTACGTGTATTTAACGGTCGTGGTCAAGTATTGGCAGGCGCAGTAGTAACAGATGACTACTCTCCAGGCGTATGTCGTATTCATGAGGGTGCTTGGTATAGCCCACTTGATGGCGGTAAAGCGGGTACAATTTGTACTTATGGCGATCCAAACGTACTAACGTTAGATATCGGTACTTCTAAGCTAGCACAAGCAACATCAGCACATACTGCTGTAGTTGATATTGAGAAGTACACTGGTCCCGTACCTGAAGTAACGGGCTTTAACGGTCCAACTTATGAAACAGGTATTGACCCACTATTCCCAGCAATGGATAAATAATCCCTTGTTGTTAGCATAGTAAATCAAACCATAAAGGCGATGAATCTTATTTTCATCGCCTTTATTTCATTTTTTAGAACCTATTCTAATAACCCTTAGGTATACTCTACCTAACTGCTTTATTTGAATATGTTTTATGTCTGGAGTGACCATGCAAGAATTTATCGCATTCAACGAACAACGTGCTGAAATCTACTGGTGGATGTCTTCGCTTTTTGCCCGTGAATTAAGTGATGCAGATCTACATGAATACCATGGCGGTGAGATGTATACGTTCCTGTCTGGTCTTGGTATGACTGAGGAATTAAAAGCACCTGTCGATACTTTCCGTGCTGCTATTAAAAAATCACATGCACGTAGTGACGAACAACTAGAACTTGCTGCTGATTTTTGTGGTTTATTTTTAAGTACACCAAAATCAGGGGCGTTGCCTTACGCATCAATGTATGTCGGTAAAACAGGCTTACTAAACGATAAGCCAGCACAAGAAATGCATGAACTTATGGCATCATTTGATATTGCTCAGCGCAAAGAATTTAATGAACCTGCAGATCATCTTGCGATTGAATTAGACTTTATGGGCAATTTAATCATCATGGGTAATCAGCAACAGACAGAAGAACAACGTGAAGCATTAATGCAATCACAGCTGTCATTCATCAACACCATGCTATTAAACTGGTTACCCTTATTTGCTAAAGAATGTCAGCTTCGAGACCAGTTTGGTTTCTATGCTGCCGCTGCAAATCTATTGCTCGCTTTTTGTATGCTTGATAAGAAATTTCTACTTGGTGAGTAAGCTTATTTAGCCAATCTTGCCCATTAAAAACGCCTTTATTTAATCAAATAAGGGCGTTTTTTGTGTCGTATTACTAAAAAAATCTAATTTTAGAATTCCCCCCAACCTCCCTGCGAAATATTTATATTTTAATTCACTTTTATATTGCATAACCACGCATCTAGTTGATCAATTATCCAAATCACAACTTCAAATAAAACCATTGATTATCATAGTGTTACAGTTACAAAAAGTGCCGTAATACATTGAAATAATAGCAATTATCATTATCAATCGTTAAATTATGCATAGCGTCATTTTTGACTTTTTATATTGTCACACAAATTTTCAAAATCTGATGTAGATCAATTAATTGTATTGATTTAAGTCATAAAATTAAATAGTAATACTTCCAAAGTATATTTAATCATAGCTAACAAGGTTGATAGATGGATTCGCATGCAGCCCTTTTTGAACTCGGCCAAAAACGTCTTGCCGAGCTTCGAAAAATGAAACCTCTTCGTGAGGGTTCTTTTCAGAAAAAACTTGAAAAAAATGGCATTACCCGTCGTGACTTCATGATTTGGAGTGCAACCATCACTTCATTACTGGCACTACCCCTACCTTTTAGTACCATGGTTGCCGAAGCTGCAGAGCTTTCAGATCGTGTACCACTTATATGGTTGAGCCTTGCCGAATGTACTGGTTGTTCTGAATCATTAGTGCGTAGTACTACACCAGATATTAGTACATTACTGTTTGAACATGTATCACTTGAATACCAAGAAGTGCTCATGGCTGCCGCTGGCGATCAAGCAGAAGAAAACCTTGATAACGCAATGAAAGCCTACAAAGGTCAATACCTACTTGCTGCTGAAGGTGCCGTACCAACAGCTAACAACGGTACTTTCCTTACTATAGGCAGCAAAGCTGAAACGGGTGTATCACTGATTAAACGCGTTGCCGCAGATGCAGCCGCGGTTATTTGTGTGGGTACATGTTCATCTTTCGGTGGTATCCAAGCCGCACGCCCTAACCCAACGGGCGCAAAAAGTGTCGGTACGATTATTGACCGTCCAGTGGTTAACGTTGCGGGTTGTCCACCAAACCCGACCAACATTACCGGTACATTAATGTACTTCATCATGTTTGGTCGCCTGCCTGCATTAGATATTTTCAACCGTCCTAAATGGGCTTATGGCGCACGTGTTCATGATAACTGTGAGCGTCGTGGTCACTTTGATGCGGGTGAATTCGTAACTCAATTTGGTGATGATAATGCCAAACAAGGTTACTGTTTATTTAAAATGGGTTGTAAAGGTCCTTACACTTATAACAACTGCCCTACAGAGCGTTTTAATGCTCACACCAGCTGGCCAGTACTTGCAGGTCATGGTTGTATCGGTTGTTCTGAACCTGATTTCTGGGATGACATGGCAGATTTCGAAAAACCATTAAGCCGTCAACCTGTCCATGGTTTAGATGCTACCGCTGATACCATTGGTGCCGTTATTTTAGGTGTCACTGCCGTAGGTATTGGTGCACACGCCGTCAGCAGTATTTTTGCTAAAAAAGTCGAGGAATAATTCATGAGCAAGCGCGTCGTTATCGATCCCATTACTCGTATCGAAGGCCACTTACGCATCGAAGTTGAACTTGATGCGAATAACGTGATCAACAAAGCATGGGCATCTTCTACCCTATTTCGTGGTCTTGAAATTATCATGAAAGGTCGTACACCATACGATGTCGGCCTATTAATGCAACGCATCTGTGGTGTATGTACATCATCACACTACCTATGTGGTACGTTAGCGGTTGAAGATGCAATCAATGCCCAAGTGCCTATCAACGCGAAATACATTCGAAGCTTGATTCTAACTACCCTGCAATTGCATGACCACATTGTGCATTTCTACATTCTGCATGGTCTAGATTGGATAGATGTTGTTTCTGCATTAAGTGCTGATCCTGCAAAAGCTGCGGTTGAGGCAATGAAATATTCAGCAACACCAATGGCTGCTGGTGAAGGTGATTTACGTGCTGCACAAGAAAAAGTACAGGGCTTAGTCAATACCGGTAAGTTAGGTCCATTTGCTAATGCTTATTGGGGCAACAAAACTTACAAATTCACACCAGAGCAAAACTTAATCGGTTTAAGCCACTACCTTAAAGCACTAGAAATTCAGCGCATTGCCGCAGAATGTATGGCGGTTTGGGGTGGTAAAAATCCACACCCACAATCGATTGTTGTTGGTGGCGTAACCTGTGTACGCGACATGTTAGACCCTGCTCGCTTACAAGAATTTAAGCAAAAATATCAACACGTTGCAGATTTTGTTGAACGTGCATATCAAGCTGATATTTTAATGGCGGCAGCCGCTTACGGTAAAGCGCCAAGTGTGCTTGGTGGCTGTAACGTTGATACCTTCATGTGTAGTGAATCTATTTTACTTAACCCAGATGAGCACTTGTTCGTAAGTGGCGTTATTCGTAATAAAGATTTATCTAAAGCTGAAAAGGTTGATATTAATCTGATTGCGGAAGACGTGACTCACGCATGGTACGACGCTAATAAGCCTCAACATCCATACGATGGCACAACTATCCCTGAGCACACGCCATTTATTGAGCGCGATACCATTGTTGGTAAGCGCCCTACAATCAATGAAGCGGGTAAATATTCTTGGGTTAAATCACCACGTTATAATGGCGATCCAGTAGAAGTAGGCCCACTAGCAACTATGGTGGTTAACTACGCTCAAGGCAACCCACGCGTAACACCGATTGTAAATGAATTCCTAAAACAAACAGGTCTTCCTGCTGGTGCATTATTTACCACTCTAGGTCGTACTGCTGGTCGTATGTTACATACCCTAACCATCTCTCGTTATGGTTTAGAAACTTTTGAATCTATGGTGCACAACCTCAATTCAGACCACACAACTTACATTGAACCTACCATTGATCCTGATAAAGAATACAAAGGTGTAGGCATCATTGAAGCACCGCGTGGTTTCTTGAGTCACTGGTTACGCATTAAAGATGCAAAAGTTGAAAACTACCAAGCAGTAGTACCAACAACATGGAACGCAGGTCCTATTGATGGTAACGGCAAAGTGGGACCATACGAAGCATCGTTAGTGGGTTTACACCTTGAAGATCCGAAAAAACCGCTAGAAGTATTGCGTGTTATTCACTCATTTGATCCTTGCATGGCGTGTTCAGTACACGTAATGGATTATAAAGGCCAATCATTGAGTGAATTCCGTATTCCAGCTCAGGCAATGTAACTAAGGATTTATCATGTCAACAGATACCGTGTTGTATAAACGATCCTATGTATTTTCATTCATTATCCGTTTATGTCACTGGTTACGTGCCTTTGCAATTTTTGGGTTAGTTGTTACTGGCTTTTATATTGCTTGGCCGTTTTTAGTTGCACCCAATAGCACCAATGTGCTTGAGCAAGGCTGGATCCGTTTAGTGCACGAGGTGTTAGGCTTTATTTTAATTGCCGTGACCTTAATTCGTGTCTATCTGTTCTTTTTCAGCCACAGTAATGTTGAACGCCGCTCAATTCAGGACATCATCAGTCCAAAGAGCTGGGTAAAACAGATCAAAGCTTATTTTTGGATGGGTAATGCACCCCACCGTGGCGCTTATGGTCCATTGCAACTCATGGTTTACGCAGGGATTTCTATCGCTGCCATCTTCATGTGTGTGACTGGCTTAACGCTATATGCTAATGTGTACCACTTAGGTATTGGTGGCATGATGTGGGAACCTGCTCAATGGGTCGCATACGCGATGGGCGGGTTAGATGAAGTGCGTAAATGGCACCATTATATTACTTGGGCATTCATTATTTTTGTATTGATCCACGTGTATATGGTGATTTGGACAGGGATCCGTTTCCGTAACGGTTCAGCTGATGCCATTATGTCTGGTTACGATTACCACCCAGTAAACGTAAAAAAAGCAGATAAAGGCAATCATCCAGTCCAGCATCATGCTCACCACAATAGTCATTCAAAAAATAAAGGCCACTAGCGCAAATGAAGATATTGCTGCTTGGTATTGGCAATGTCTTGTACGCCGACGAAGGAGTCGGCGTACATTTCGTCAATTATCTCACAGAAAATTACCGCTTTACGCACCCCGACCATCAGATTGATCTTATTGATGGCGGCACGTTAGCACATTGTCTTATTCCGACATTAACCCAATACGACCACCTGGTTGTGGTTGATACTGTTAATGCCGCCGATGTAGATGCTGGTGAAGTGTATTTCTTTGACTTTGATAAAGCCCCTGCTGAAATCGATTGGCAAGGTAGTGCTCACGAAGTTGAAATGCTACAAACATTAATCATGATGGAATTGGTTGGCGATCGTCCAAAAACGTATGTTTTAGGGGTAACACCAACAGTTTTAGAACCTATGCACATGGGTTTAACGTCTAAAATTAATGCTGCAATACCGATTATGGAGTCTGCATTGATTAAACACCTTTCCGCACTCGACATAGATTGCGAAAAAGTGAACAATATTGATATTAATAGCCTGATTCCAACTGCTTACAAGCGAGGTATTGAACAATGAAATTAATTCAGTTTTCTTTTACCTGTTCACGTCCTGTGCCCTTCTATGCGCAATTATGTAACGATTATTTAGCGAGCCAGCCAGTAGAAATTACCATTGGCTATGAAAAAAATCGTTATATCATTGAAGCCGTTGGCACCCAACCACAACTTGAAGCACTAGCAGACAAAATAGCAAAAGATTTTTTGCTGTCTATTTGGCTGATTGACTCTTCAATTAAAGAAATTCGTCACCGTGAAGGGCGTATTGTTCCTTTAACAACAACGCCACATCAGCTACCGTTTTGCAGTTATTGCGAACCTGCTCTTGGTGATAACCAATCTGAACTCTTTGGTGAGATTGGTATTACCTGTTCCCATTGCCATGGTGAAAAACTGGTTGATTCATCGATTAGCAATGAACAAATTCAGCAATGGGCTGATACGGTAATGAACACGGGTCATGTTAGCTTTAGCTTACCGCTGCCTAACAACCAACAACACGAGTTTCATCTAAGCCGTGGTCCGATTGCTGCAACACAGCATCAGCGTCAACAAGTTATTATCTGTAACCCTAATAATGTACCGATGCATTTTATCGTGCCATCAATCCATGTATTAGCGTTATCAAGCTTAGAAAAACCCCGTGTCACTGTTCGCGCTAAACGTCACCATGCTCAGCTTGATCAACCTTTATATGATCTCTGCTTTAGCTACAATCGCGTCTTAACAGTACTCACTGAAATATTGCGTGTGCGTGGTATTGATTATTTACACATTGAAACCAATCATCAACAACCGTTAATTGCACGCATTAATAAAGGGTGGAGTCAGGTTTGTAGTGATCCTGCTATTCATCCTCTAGTGCCGTTTAAATCAGTTGAGCCTTTGCACGATCAAGCTTGCATCAATGGCCTAAACGCCTATTGGAGCAAACGCCGAATTCGGTTTGATTACCAACCCAATCATTCTAATGATGTTCCCGCTCATACCTTGCCTATCTGTGCATTGCATGGCGGAATGTTAGAATCAGGTGTTGGTCGTCATAGTGCCGCGATTTATTTTGGTCGTTATGCTGCTAGTGAAATTGTCAGCCAAGATAAATTCACTCGTACAGATACGTTCTTAGTGATGCCTACCCTGCCACATTCTGGCACAGAAATGATTGCAGTATTAGCTGCGGGTGAGCAAGCGGATGTTTTGGCTAAATTTAAGCACCAAATACCGGTGAGTTATAATGATCTTAACAAGCTAGTCTTGAATGAGTGTAATGATCAACTTTCAGGCTTATTTGCTGTTGTCGCAACGGTTCTTGGCCTATCAAAATCGGGGCATGATAGCGTTCAATATCTTAACGATGCACTGATCGCTAAATCACTACACAATGATAGTAACCAAGGTCATCGTGTTGATTTTTCATTAGACATGGTAAATAGCAAACGCACCATTGATTGGGCAAAAATGCTCGGTAGTTTAATGAGCTTCAGTTTAGTGGTTGATGAAGTCGACTATGACAAACTCGCCTTTGGTGTAATGGACTCATTAGCTGATTATATTGCTAACTGGATCGAACGTATGGACGAAACCACAGGTATTAAAGCCGTTACCCTTGCAGGTAGTGACTTTGCTAATGAAGTGCTGGCAGATCGCATCTGCTTACGTGTAGGTAAGAACTTCCCTATCGTAACAAACCGCAAGTTAGAACTTGATGGCAGCAACTTAAGTGCTGGTGCCTTGTTCTTGAAAATGCGCCGCCGTTAAGGTTTATTCTATTGAATTAAATAGCCCCATTGCTTTTAAGTGATGGGGCTTTTTAATTATTATCATTTACAGATGCTCACCGATATGGGCCACTGCTATTTGAGGCTTATCCGGATTTATTTTATTAAAAAAACCAAAGTAGATTCGATTAAAATAGTATGTTCCTTTACCATTTGCTCCATCAACATGTTCAAGCTTGTAATGATATTCACAATTAACATTTTTGTATGTAATTCCATTTATTAAGAAATCTCTCTTTAATGCAGCAATAGCTCTTTTATTCTTACCTCCACCTTCAGGTGTAACTGAAAAGTCTAAAGCTGCATTAATATTTCTGATATTATTTTGAGAATCATTAGGAACAATTTGATATTGATCCATAAAGCAGAGGCAGTCGGTAATTCCTTTAATAAAAGATTGATATCCACCTTCTGTTTTACGAATACTATTAAATGTCTGATAATCTTTATGGCTTGGATAATCTAAAAAAATCAAATTCTTGTACAACTGAACAAAGCTCTCTGCATAATCGTTATAGCTTCGAGGGTTATTAATTAAAACATCAGAGCCAAATTTAACCAAAGAGTGATCATCTGTAATATTACGTTCTTTATGCTTAGCCAATTTAGAAAATCTATATAAAGATAACCATGCCCCATCAAGCTCTGGTATATCTAAATCAACCAAATCTTTTACTTGTTCAGAATTTAGGTTAGCTAAACTATTGGCTTTACCCATATTTGCATCGTAAAGCAATGACATCATAATTCCACCTTCCAAATGAGATGGCTGTTTGAATATTTCTGTTGCTGCTATACAATCAAAATCTTTAGATTTAGAGAATGATATGAAACCATCATCTTCAAAATATTTATTAATCATATCAGAAGATGCTTTAATAGATAAAGCTAATGACACTTGATCTCTAGAAAAATCAAAACTTTCAGGAATAAAACAAATATTAACCTTCATATTAAGCATCTTTAGTTGGGAGCTGTGTCTGACCTGTCATTATCGTAAACATATCTTGGGCTTGTTGATCGAAAAAACCATCAGGCCAATCAGATAACTTACCATCTTTTGTGATTGTTATTTTATCTACATTACTCTGCTCTTCTCCTTGAGAAATATAATAAAGTGTAAACAATTTAGGATCAAAAGTTTCACTTAATCTAGTGATTACACGGATGCCATTTAATAAATGATCACTATGCGTTTCAACTATAACTTGAATCCCTGCTTGTGCCGTTAATGCTAATAAACGACCTAAATAGCTTTGACCTCTCGGGTGAAGATGTGCCTCTGGATTTTCAATTATAACTAAGCCTCCAGGCTTAGCCATCAACAAAGCCATAACTATTGGTAAGGCGTAACTTAAGCCAAAACCTACATTTGTTGGTCTATATTTTTCACCATCACCAAATTCAAACATTGCAGTCGCTATATCTGCATGTTCAAGTGCTGCTGTATGCACGAAAGCACCAGGAGAAATGACACTTAACCATTCAAAGATGTTATGATTAATAGAGTTTAAACGAGATGATTCATGTAATCTTGGATCATTTTTAAATAAAGACTCTCTTTGAAAATCTTCACGAGATAATACTTGTGCTGAGTATTCACCTTGTATACCAAGCCAGTATTTGGATCGACGTTGAGTAGAATATGGATAATTACTTTTTGGTCCTAAACGTTCAGCACATAAATATTGAAAATTATCACTTAAAGATTTTCTAATTGAACTACAACAATCCCCGTGTGATTTTATTAACGGTAATGGTTGAGAATTCATTTCAGTCTTACGAACATTGTATTGTTCGCTAGTGTAATGTTCGTCTTCAAGATCATCTAATTCGTAACCCCATAAAAGCGAGCCTTTGTCGTTACCTATTTGAAAAAATACGGTATCTTCTTCTTCATTTCGTTTATGAAGATCACTGTAAGAACCAATTGAGACATATTCCCCATTATAAGGAATCCCATCTTGAGAAAAATCAGCTTGAATAGCCATAAGTAAACTTTGAATAGCAGTACTTTTACCTACAGAATTATTCCCACAAAATACTGTTAGTTTTCCTAATTCAAAATCCTTTTTTGAATAACATTTAAAGTTTCTTAGCCTAATATTCTTAATCATTTTTATCATTCTTATTTTATTGATTTAAATTTGAAATCGATTTTAGACACTGTATTAATCATATTAATGAAACTTTCGAAACGGTATTGAATTGTAACAGCTTTACCTGTTGAGTTAGATATAGAATAATCAAAACCACGATCCTGATCTTCAAAAGCAGCTGACGACCAAGTACCATAATCACTAGAATCATTTTTAATCATTTTATAGAAGTGTTCTCTAATTTTGGGAGCTATATCTTCAGAAGAAACAACACTTCGCTGTTTTGAATCCATCATAGCAAATACAGAAACTAATAATTCAAATAACGGCTTATTTAACTTACCTGTTGGTTCTTTTCTATAAGCTTCATTTCCAAATATAGATTTTATCGTTTCAAATGAATTTTTTATTCGTTCAAATATATCAATATATGTCTCTCCCTTAACAATTACACCTTTTTCAGTCCCAAAATCATAACGATTTAACTCAACTAAAGTATTACAAAGAAAATCATCATATTTTTTATACTGAAAATCTTCAAATCCAGAATACATATAACTAATAACGCGAAGTACGTATTCTAGATCTAGCATACGCTCAGGATTGATACTCAAAGGAGTCGCATTCAAGAACTCTGGAGATTCAGCTACGAATTTCAAAAACTTATTTGCTGTTCCTGGATATAAAGCTGAACGAATTTCTTGATAACTTAAATTCTTACCTGAAGTATTAATTCGTTGAAACAGCTCACGCACCATTTCATCACTTTCATTTGAGACTTGGATTAAATGGCCCGAAATCTGGTACTCACGAATTCGTCGTTGCTCCCTTCTTGGTAAGTCCTTGAAAAACTTGTTATTTAAATCAGATCTTCTATCTAAATGTTCTAATGCGAACACACCAGACATATAATCATAAAGAGTCGTAGTTCTTTGTAGACCATCAATAACAATCCAGTCTATATCTTGACTCAGATCTGAATTTTCAGCAAAGTAAAAAACAGGAATAGGTAAACCAAGCAAGATTGATTCAATTAACCGCGATTTATCTTTTTTGGGCCAAATTCGATCCTTTCTTTGAAATTCAGGTTGAAGATCAATCTCATCATGATTAATTCGGTCAAAAAGTAAAGATACTGTAGGAAATACTTGAGAAATCCGTGTCGCAACTAAATATTGAGGCTCTTCATTCTTATCTTCATATTTTCCAAAAAATTCTTGATATTCTTCATCAACTTCATCTTCTTCATAGTTACGACCACTCATTGATTGGCCTTCATCAAGAATATCTGTTGAGTCAAGAGTTACAACTGAAATAGCTAATTTTTCTTGAAGTTCTCCTAAATCATCCAAAGCCACCTCAACGGTATCAACTTCTGCTTCGCCAGGATACTTTTGAAATATATTAGCTAGATTTTCGCGTAAAGAAGTTAATATACGACGATGTTCTAAATGAAAAAAAGATATATCAAAATCACGATAGTGATCTATCCTTTTTTTGAGTTCTTTACTTTCAGCAATTGTTAGCTCTTTTATACAACCAATTTCATGTGTATTCTTAGAACGAAGATATAGGTGTTTCTTTTTATCGTATTTAAAATGCTCTACATTCGGTAGATTAGCTAAAATAGTTTCAGGCTGATGACGACTAGTTCCAGCGCCATTAAGAGCTTGCTCTACACTGACAAAACCTTTTTGAGATAACACATCCCAAACTTTCCTTAACTCACTAAAAGATCGACTTCTTTTGTTTGTTGAAGAAGTTTTATCAATAATATATCGCCCTTTAACACGATCAACGTCTAAAATTCTCAAAGGATCATTTGAACCATTGAGTGATTGAAGATCTAGACCAACCATTTGTTCAAGATAATTAAGAACATCATCGAACTGCATAATATTAACCGACATTAACCACTATTATAATAGCATCTATTCTACCATGAGCTTATCGAAAATATAGTAATGGATAATACAACATTGTGATAATGTTTAAAAAAGGAGCTAATAGCTCCTCTTATTTACAGTGAATTAAGATAATTTTGTATAGTTTCAGCTACCCTTTTAGCTGCTAAATATGGCACCCCATTACCGATAGTTTTAAACATATCAGTAAGAGTCATCGTTTGTGGAAAACAAAATTCCTTTGGTAACGACTGAATTGCAAGAGATTCTGCCGCACTTAGACGTCGATCTTTATAGGGATGAAGGTGTACTTCATTATTACCATAAGCTGCAGTAGGTGAATAACGCCATCTATGAAGGCGTTTAAATGACTTCTTACTATCGTCCCCTTCTAAAACTGTCTCAAATCTATGCAAAGATTTAGGCTTAAAATGATGCGCTGAATTAGAATGATTATATACATCATTCTTTTCAAACCAACACTCTACAGTTAATTCTTTAAATTCAATCAAGGACTCAGGTATTTCTTTGATTGAATTTTGCTTATATGCTTCATGGCTTGGCCAAAGAGACTTATTAAGAACAATATTTCTTTCAAATTTTATTTTAGCTTCCCAATCAAACTTTGATTTTAACTGCTCTGCATTAATATCCCCGGCTCGATTTTTAAGAATTCCAAATAACAATATTCGGTCTCTGTCCTGAGGAACTCCATATTCAATACAATTAGTTAAACGATCAGTTAAAACATACCCTTCATTTTCTAAACGAGCTTTCATTTCATCGTAAAATGCTCGATGCTTAACCGTTCTCCAAAGTCCTTTTACATTCTCAAATAAGAAAAAATCTGGTTTATTTTTGATAATTGCATCAATATATACTCGGCTTAATTTTCCGTTTTCACCTTCAGAGCCTTTATTTTTTCCAGCGACAGAGAAATCGGGACACGGGGGCCCTCCGATAAACCCCACAAGTGAATCAGCTTTAGCATCTTCCACATATTTGCTTAATTCATGAGCCCTATCACCAGTCACAAACTCTTCAATACTTCCTAAGAAATGGCCATACTTTGGCTCTGGCAACTCCATTACCTTTCTAGAGTATTTATATGCATCCAAAAAAGGCTTATGGAATTCATTGATAAAGCGAACATCAAAACCTGATTTCTCAAAACCGAGGTCTAAAAATCCGCAGCCAGAAAAGAATGAAAAAATAATTGGTTGTTTTTGAGCTGACAAAAGGAAAGCCTTTATTAATTGTTAATTCTATCGGTAAACACTACCAAATTGTAATAATACATTACCATTACAATAGTTAAAATAAGATACTAGTTTAAGAAAAATCTCATAGTCTGTTTAAAGTTTAAAATAACACATTTAACTGTTTTTATACACAGTAACTCTACGATACTAGAATTGTTGGTTCCCTATCGCCCTCGCGGGCATTCACAGTAGGGAATGACGGGGTTGAGGGTGGCATTTATCGAAAGGAATGACAAAAGTTATTTTCCCGTCATCCCGGAAGTTGAGGAACGAAACTATCCGGGATCTATTCACCGCGTGATTGAGCATCACAGGCATCAGCAAAAACAAGCACTCTACAACGCGCGGATAGTAGATTCCCTATCGCCCTCGCGGGCATTCACTGTAGGGAATGACGGGGGTTAGTTAATGCATTTATTGTTGAAAATGATGCAGCCTATTATCCGTCATCTCGGAAGTTGAGGAACGAAACTATTCGGGATCTATTCACCGCGTGATTGGAGCATTACAGACGTCAGCAAAAACAAGCACTCTACAACGCGTGGATAGTAGATTCCCTATCGCCCTCGCGGGCATTCACTGTAGGGAATGACGGGGTTAAGTTGGCATTCGTTGTAGGGAATAACGAAGAGGTAAAGTAACTCGGTGACTCGAACCTGATTTTCCTTCGACAAAAAGGCCATACCCACGTTAACGGGTATGGCCTTTTTTAGCGATAGCCGCAGATTATGCGTCTTTGCTTTGCTCAACTTCTAGCTGCATTAGCATTAAGTCTTCGCCATCAAGTACCTGAGTATGATTGCTACCGCAATGCTGACAGATAATGCTGCGCTCGTTATGAGTGGTTTCTTGACCACATTCGAGGCAGGATAACACCAGCGGCTGAACATTCATTTCAAACTCAGCGTCATGGCAAATGCCTTCCAGCTTAAAAGTCTGAAAAGCCGTTTCAAGTAAGGCTGGTTCTACCCCACTTAAAATGCCAACTTTAATTGCAACGCGGGTAACTTTGTCTGCATTGTTATCACGAGCATGTTGTTCGCATTGTTCGATTAAAGCGCCAACAATGGAATACTCGTGCATTAACAGATCCTCGGTAATAATTCACCTTGAGGAAGGTCAAGATAACGACGACTGCCCCAACCACTGGTTAGAATAACACGACCCGTATGTTCATTATTAACCGAACCAATCACACAGGCGTTGTCACAAGCAGCAAAGGCTTCAAGCACTTCTAATGCTTTTTGCGCTTGTGCCTGAGGCAATGCAATAATAAACGTGCCTTCGTTGGCTAAATCAAACGGTTCAAACCCGTATAATTCACATAGGCCACGCACTTCTTCACTTACAGGAACATCATCTTCAACAAGGCTAATACCAACATCAGAGGCTTGCGCCCACTCATTTAATACCGCAGATAAACCGCCACGGGTTGCATCACGCATTGCATGAATATCAAGCTCTGCCGCAATTAATGCTTCAACCGCAGGCCATAGCGTATTGCAATCACTGATAAGCTCAGATTCAAGGGTTAAGCCTTCACGCGCCATTAAAATAGCCGCGCCATGACGACCGACATCGCGCGATACAATAATTGCATCACCATCAGCAAGATTACGTACTGAAATGCCTGTTTGCATGATTTTGCCAACACCGGTGGTATTAATAAAAATACCGTCAGCACACCCTTTAGGAACTACTTTAGTATCACCACAAACGATTTTAGCACCTGAAATGCTTAACTCATTTGCCATGCTACTCACAATGGTTTTAAGCTTATCGATTTCAAAACCTTCTTCGATAATCACACTACAACTTAAATATTGCGGTTGTGCACCCATCATCGCTAAATCATTCACAGTGCCTGCAATGGCTAATTTACCAATGTTACCACCAGCAAAAAACAACGGTGACACTGTAAATGAATCAGTGGTAAAGGCTGTTTTGCCTTCAAGGGTTAATACCGCAGCATCTTCTTCACTACGCAAAATCGCATTATCAAACGCTTTAAAGAATAAACCTTTAATGAGTTTATTCATTTCTTGACCGCCACCGCCATGACTTAGTTGAATAGATTTTGTAGTCGATAAAGCGGAGAAATCTTGTTCACTCATTTTACACCTCGGTAACGGAAATACGCATTACACGCACCTTCTGAACTCACCATGCAACTGCCAAGTGGCGTTTGTGGCGTACAACCACGACCAAAGACTTTACAATCTTTTGGCTTTGCTAAACCACGTAGAATATCACCGCACTGACAGGCTTTATGATCATCAATCGGTGTCATTGGCAAGCAAGCAGCAAATTTAATTTCAGCATCACGATGGCGATATTTTTCATTAAGTTGTAATGCTGAGTTAGCAATCGGCCCTAAACCACGCCAGCGGAAACTATCACGAATATCAAAACAACGTTTAACCGCCGCTTGAGCAACCGTGTTACCTTCTTCTGTTACCGCGCGTGTATATTGCACATCAAGTTCAGCAATGCCTGCTACTCTTTGCTTGGTTAAGCGCAGAATAGATTCCATCACATCAACGGGTTCAAATCCTGCAACCACGACTGGCGTTTGATACTTTTCAACCACTGTACGATAAATTTTAGCGCCTTCAATAACACTCACGTGTGAAGGGCCAATAAACGCATTCACTTTCACTGCAGGATCAGCCATTACTACATCAATTGCAGGTGGCACTAATACATGGTTAATATGAAAGTAAAGGTTATTGATCTGACGTTGCTCGGCGAGTTCAATCAAAATCGCCGTCATTGGGGTTGAGGTTTCAAAACCAATCGCAAAGAAAACCACGTCTTTATCTGGGTTATCAAGCGCAATGGCTAAACAATCTAACGGATCGTAAATTGGTCGAATATCACACCCTTGAGCGCGATATTGTGCCAAGCTGCCTTTTGAACCAGGAACACGAATCATGTCGCCCAATGTCACTAAAATCACATTAGGTTGACTCGCTAATGCCGCAGCGTGATCAATGCGCTCTTTAGGCATCACACACACAGGACAGCCAGGGCCGTGAATAAAATCAATGTTCTCAGGTAATAGCTGCTTTAAACCATACTTCATAATGGTATGAGTATGACCACCACACACTTCCATTACTTGCATCGGCTCAGGTAAATCAACCGCAAGTTGCTTAATCTGTTCAGCTAAACTCAATACTGTATCGGCATCACGAAAGCCTTCATACAGTTTTTTTAGATCGAAACTCATATTGGAAGTGGCCCTGATTCATCCATAATAAACTGATACATTTCAAGACTTTCTTGCGCATCTTTATCATCAATTTTGCTCATGACAAAACCGATATGGATCAATACATACTCACCAATAGCAAGCGGGTCCATTAATAGATGACAACTTACGCGACGTTTTACGCCCATAGTATCAACCGTGACGGTATTATCTTCGTGAATCTCTACAACTTGCGATGGAATCGATAAACACATAATTACGCTTCCTGTGGACGTTGATTAGCGGTTAGCCACTTAACTAAAGGCGCAAAAGTTGCTTCATCTTTGGTTGATAGCGTAATCACTTCAACATTAGGATTCAGTTTCTTCAGTTGTGCTTTCGCTTCATCAATGCTGAAATCAAAATACGGTAATAGATCGCATTTAGTGATCAGAACCACATCCGCCCGACGAAACATCACTGGGTATTTTTCAATCTTGTCGTCGCCTTCTGGAACAGAAACTAAAACAATATTTTTATGCGTACCCACATCGTAACTTGCAGGGCAAACTAAGTTACCCACGTTCTCAACAAAGCAAATATCAAGATTTTTAAGATCAACATGGTGTAACGCACCGTGAACCATGAAGGCATCAAGGTGACACGCAGAACCTGTTTGAATTTGGTATGCGTCAATACCGTGTGCTTTTAGACGATCAGCATCACGCGAAGTTTCTAAATCACCTTCAATAACTGCATATTTTAAATCGGTATACTTATGTAAATGCTCCAGTAATGTGGTTTTACCGCTACCAGGGCTACTCATCAAATTAAATGCAGTCACATTTTGTGCTTCAAAATGGGCGCGATTATGTGCAGCCTCCACATCATTCTTATCTAGAATTTTATGAATAACTGATAATGTCTTTTTATCATTTAATTGAGGGTTTGCTTGTAGTTGGTGATGATGGTGATCACCTCTTGGTAATGAACAACCGCAATCTTGGCACATATGAACTCCAGCATAGAGGGGCTTTCAGCTATCGTTTTAATCAAAAAATGGCTAAACGGTAGGAAAATTAAACAGGATTCAGTTCAGATTATTGAACACTCAAATTCTGAGAATTATGAGTATCGATTATCTATGCTTTAAGCGGATAAATCAATTTGTGTGATAATTTATTTAGCGGATCATTAGATTGATTATATATATATATCGTCCTTACTGATGAACTGATAAAGTATGTGTTTACAATTCAGTTTAGCTTCAGACTTAATGACAATGATATGACATAACCCTAAATTTTGACGCGTATGTTATGTCATAAGCACTTCAAGATTAATCACGATGAGACTTGCTTTTAATGCTCTCTCACGCCTTCTTGAATAAGAATGTTATTCATCGAACAAAAGAGAAACCATAATGCAAACAAAAACATCTAACTTAAAAACCAAGCTTCTAAAATTAGCTGCACCCGTTGCGTTAGCTTGTGCATTTGCAGCTGCACCAACAGTAGCGATGGCTCAAGATGCTCCGAATGCCTCTGTGGTAGCATCTCAAAAAATCACAGCAGAGCAACAACACGTTGCCGCTGAAATTGGTAAAATCCAGCAAGAACTTGCTGCTATTCGTGTGAAAACATTAAAAGCAAACCCGCAACTGATCACTGAGATGAAAGCTTACGAAACAGCATTTAACAATAAAGTTAAAGCAATGGGCTACCAACCAGAAAAACTAATCAAGCGTGCTCAAGAAATTCAAGTTGAAGCAACGAAGAAAGACATTTCAAATGACAAGCGTACTGAGTTGATTAAAGAATTCACAACTATTCGTACTACGCTTGAGAAGCAACAACGTTCAATCTTAAATGATCCTGCAATCAGCAAGCAAGACAAGCAAGTACAAGATGACGTTATTGATGCAATGAAAAAGCAAGATTCAAAAACAACTGATCTACTAAAACAATTAGATCAACTTGTGATGCAATTTAAAAAATAATTGCGCAAAATAACTGAATAAGCTTTTATTCAAAAAAAAGGATAATCAAACGATTATCCTTTTTTATATCTACTGTTTTATCTCTAATGAATAGAATATATAACTACAGTTTAACCGCTTGATTTTGACTTAACAATTTCATGCCGTTAATGATTTTTGCAAACCACACCACTATCGCAACGATAGCAATAGCACCACCAATAAACGGTAATACGTTCAACGCCTTATCCAGAATCTCACTATGAATCCAGTATTCAGCACCTGCAATCATGCCCGTTGTTGTTGCTGCCGACACACCCAACACCACAAAAAAAGTAAGAAACAAAAAGAAGCTACGAATAATGGTGTAGTAATGGCTATAGGCAACTTCATCAGCGCCTTTATCAAGTTTATAGCCAGCATAAATAATGGCGATAATTCCTGATAATAGTAAAGTAAACGGGGTTAGAAAGCTGGCAATATATGCAAACCAAATACCCTTTTTATGTTCTTCCGTCATCATATGGTCCGAATAAATAAGCAATGTATAAGTTAATTATCACTGATATTTACTTGAGTTCAAGTTTCGCTCTAAATTACGATGATCGGGATCAACTTCTCGATCATTACTGTCGCTAGGGTCTGCTATAACGCCCTAAACGAACACATGCCTGCGATAAATCGACAGGCATGAGTAGGTTTATTTTACGACTGCGAACAAATGCTATTTATAATTTATCCGTTGGCGTTTCAATTTCAGATCCATCTTTAATACGACGGTGACCTTGTTCTAAATGAACAAAATCCACTAAATCATCACCACTAACTTGAAACGCTTTACCAAACCCTTTTACAAATAGCCCTTGCGTTGGTGCTAAGCGGAATAAGACAAAATCTTCTAAGCCACTTAAACCATCAATTATCTCACCAAAGCGATCCCGTAACGCTACCACTGCCGATGTCCAACGATCACTATTACGCTCAACCACACTCACATCAGCTTCAAAGGTTAATCGTTTACGGGCATACAACGTTTTGGCCGTGGTTTCATCTTCAATCATCATGAGAGAGACTTGAGGATTTTCCAGTAAATTACGCGCATGCTTGGCAATCTGACTAATTAAGACGTAATACCCATCATCAAGTAACGCAAAAGGTGCATAACTAACATTAGGTTTGCCATTAATATCAACCGTCGCCAGTTGCAGTGTTAAACACGCTTCACGAAATTCTTTAATCTCTGGTCCTAAACGGTTTTGCAGTCGTTCTTGTTTTACTTCACCCATTTTATTTCCCTTCTTCCTTTTTAATGCAGACTGACTAACATTCTATTTTTATATTGTTATTATATTTTTAACTCATGTTTTTAAAATAATGGTTCTTTTTAACTAATGACGGGTTCTCATAAACCAAACATTTAATTTGCTAGTAGTTTGAGCTGTTGAAATTTTTCAATTTGATCTGAGAATAAGTTGCGCTGTTTATCTCGCCCCAAATAGACTTTAAAGATACATTCACCGTGTTCGGCAAAGAAACCTATAAAATAGCTTTCCTGACCCATAAATGGCTTACTGACTAATGCAATATGCTCAACTAAATCTAATCGTAGATGACCATGTAATTCACCCTCTTTACCCATTAAATTATAGTAACCGCGGGCTAATTTTCCTTTGGGAAACGGTGCTTTTACTTCAAAGATAGATCCCATTGAATGCACGATGGCCGTAACTGGCCCCCAACTCGGTAATGCCTCTACGATGGTTTGTGCCACATTGCCAGCCAATGGAAAAACTAACTCAGATGGCAGCGATAACGCCACTTCACCTTCTGTAACCTGTAGTTGTTCAGCAATTGCACCTGCATGAAGTTTTTCATCCTGCTGCAATATTTGAGCAACTTTCGTTTTTAATTCATCATGAGAATAGCGAGTAAACACAGTTATCATCCTTTTAATTACAATTAGCTAATAAATTTAATTTTCACACGGTTAAGATTGTGCTTTTACCGTTGCAGTCGTTATTACTTGAATCAAGGCTTGCGCCAGCGTTACCGCCCAAAATTGCCCCGCTAACGTCAGATTTAAATAGCGGTGATGCCCGAGTTGTTCTATTTCAACAAAACCATGTTGTTGCCACTGTTGAAATAATGGCATGCAAAAACTAAACAATGGCCAACCGGCTTGCTTATCGAGTTGTTTTGCAACAATCACTCCACGATCAAAGCCCGCTTTAATTGCCGTATTAACCGCAGCATGAGGTGATGATTTAACCATCATCGCGAGTGGAATTCGTTGGTTATTAACATCATCCATATAACGTTCAAGTTTGCGATGTTGCATATAACCATAACCGCCAACATTGCCCCCTGCACCCGCCCCTAGCGGTAAGACTTCTGCGGTGGTTTTAGCAAGACTGTTATAGCAACTTCGTTCGCGGTTATCGCGCGCCCAATGATTAACACTTAAACGGCGTAGATGATGTTTAGCCATATAATCTACCCCCATTTCAAACATTGAAGCTTTAGTCATAGTATCAGCCGGCTCTGGTAAACGGCCTTGTTCAACCATTTTCCCCATTGGCGTATTGCCCATTTCAATCAGCTGATATAAATCAACACCATGGGCACCAGAATCAAGAAAATCATTTAAATCTTGTTGCCACACATCAAGATTCTGGTATGGCAGTCCATAGAGTAAATCAATCACAATTGGCGCTTGATCGGTTGCTGCTAACTCACTGACGCGTTTCAGCACTATGTCACGATCATCTAAACGTTTTGCTTTACGGCGCACTTGTGTATCAAAACTTTGCACACCAAAAGAAAAACGGTTAAACCCGCCTTCAAGTGCCGATTCAAACATTTCATCGCTAAAACGGTTAATTCGCCCTTCTAGCGTTAACTCACAATCAGAGGCTAACGGAAAGTGATGGCGAATCATGGTGCCGAGTTGTTTAATTTGTGCCGCAGTTAAATCTGTCGGAGTACCGCCACCAATATAGACCGCTTGAAAAGGTGCAGCCTGCGTCCATGGTTGCGCGGCTTTATACTTAAGCTCAACCATTAATGCTGCAAAATAATCATCAATCAGACGTTGGCTTGATGCATATTCAAAAAAACTGCAATAAGTACAACGTACACGACAAAATGGAATATGAACGTATAAACAACGCTTATTAAAAGGTGGGTCTGTTAGCTGCAAAATCTGCTGTGCTAACGGCTGTGTTTGGTCTGGAGCAATAGGATTATGACTGCCACCACCAGCATGTGCCGATAATTTACGTCGAAAACCAAATCGCAACGGATCCGGCGTATTTTCTCCAAATATATCACCACCAAAACTAGATATATCCAAACTAGCTGGCGTATTTATAGGCAATATAGGTTGTTCGGCATTTATCATATTAATGGCTATATCCACTAGCCCCTCTTTAGTAACTTGTCACGTGTAACTTCGATAAGGTTGGCGACAAATCGACCCACATCACATCATTTATGATTATTTGCTATCACTTTTTAAGCTGCTTATTTCAAGATTTCAATGCAGAAACGGTACATTGCCATTCCCATCAATGATTCTTAATCTCATTTGCGGCCATGATATTTGCCATTGAATAATATTGCAAATGATAATTGATATTATTCGCATTTCATGGATAATAGCTAAAAATAAAGTGCTAATATTAATTATAATATTACTAACCTCATGAAAAATATAACAAAACGGACAATATATACAGGGAGTGATATTTTGCATCAATATTCAATCACTATTGACGACGTTCTTTTTAGTGTTATTTTTAGGTAATAATAGTGAATACAAAACGTTACGTTGCCGCTGGGGCGGTATCATTGTTGGTTCATAGTATGTTTCTTGCTGCGATGCCTACCAAGGATCCAATCACACTGACGATAGGAACCGATACGCCACGTGTCAGTTTAACCTTTGTTGCTGTTCCACCTGCTGTAGTGAAAACACCACCGCCAACGGTAACGCCAGTATCCACCCCGACCGAATCGGTACCAACAAAGTCTGTGCCAGTAAAGCCCCCTGTTGCATCAACCATGAAGCGCTTAACAAAGACCACAACAGTAGATAAAGCGATATCTAAAAAAGCACGAACGTCGAATAAAGCAATAGCGCAAAAGAAAGCAGCAACACAAAAGAAAACTGTCCCCCCTGTAAAGAAAAAGCAGCTTACGCATACAAAACCTTTAAAGCAGACATCATCAGCTGTAACACCAACAACGACGACAGATACAAAAACAGCACTAAAATCAACAAAAGCACCGTCAAATCAAGCGAATAAAACAGCAGCCACCGCTGTCGATAACGCAGGAACACAAGCATTACAGTTGGTATCAAAGCCGACCTTTGTAACACGACCTGGCGCTGTCAATTACCCCAAATTAGCCAAACGTCGTGGCATTGAAGGTCAAGTACTGATTGAAGTCTGGATTGATATAAAAGGACAACAACTCAAGCAAAAACTGATCAAGTCATCCGGTGCACAGATCTTAGATAACGCGGCAATCGCGGCGATCAAAAAATGGCATTTTTCTTCTCATATTGTAAACGGTAAGGCAATTGCCCACCGAGTACAGATCCCTGTACGTTTTAAACTGGACTAAACCATGACTGTTATTGACAACCTCACCCAACAATTTGGCCTTATGACATGGCCGCTGCTTACGTGTTCAGCATTAACGGTCATGATTTTAGTTGAACGGTTTATACAAGTATTACTCTGTACTGGCGTTGGAAAAACCAAAGTCACCGCCCTTTTAGATAAACAAAATCGCCATGATGATCGCGCGCTTGATCAGTTAGCAGAACAACTGAAACACCAACGGCCATTATTATGTAAAGGCATCTCGATGCTGATTTCCCATCGTCATTTTACGAAACCATTACGTGAAGATGCCGCAAGCATTTGGCTACTTCAAAAACGTCAACAATTACGTTCAGGGTTACGATTACTGAGTTTAATTGGTGTGATTAGTCCGCTATTAGGTTTACTTGGTACGGTGTTGGGCTTAATTGAAATGTTTAAAGGCATTGCCTTATCAACAGGCTCTGTGACTCCCAGTGATCTTGCTGATGGTCTAGGTTTAGCAATGCGCACTACCGCAGCTGGCTTGATTATTGCCCTGCCTGCCATTACAGGCTCACAATTATTAGGCTTATGGGCCGATAGCATCATGGCGACATTAGAGCACAGTCTAAATCGTTGTAATTTATGGTTAGAAGGCATGAACATTGATGTTGGTAATAGCCCAGTAAAACCATGTGATACTTGTGAAGAAAACCCGGCTTACAATGGCAAATCAGCATGATTAGTATCAATAATCATCAGCAAAATGCAGATGAACTTACCCCTGATTTAACGCCTTTATTGGATATTATTTTTATTGTGATGGTGTTTTTATTACTTACCGCAACAGTAAAAATTAAAGCATTAGATGTGGAATTACCGCAAACCGCGACTCAAATATTACAAACAACCAAAGCCGATCCGATCACGATAAATCTCGTTGCCGCTGAACCTTATTGGGCATTAGATGGTCAATCGGTCGACAACTGGGATAACTTTTCACAACAACTATTAGCCGCTGTAAAAGCACATGCAAATAAACCCGTCGTTATTGGCGCTGATAAAAAAGCCTCCGTCGAACAGATGCTCAAGTTATTAGCTTTTCTACAAAAAAACGACATTAAAGCCACGCAACTATTAATGGAAGATCAACAATAATGGACCGTCATACCTCTTTTATAACTGCACCTTTTATAACTACACCTTTTTTACGACATATTTCTCAAAAAATACTGTTATCAACCACACTGTTTATCTCCGCATCAAGCTTATTTAGTCCCTTAGCCCATGCACAAACAAATTCAAATACAGCAAGAGTTATTAGCGCTGGTGCGGCTATTACTGAAATCATTAATGCATTAGGGGCCGAGCAACAATTAATTGCCGTCGATGTAACCAGTAAAACACTGGTGGCGGATGATATGCCTAAAGTCGGTTATCACCGTCAACTGTCAGCAGAAAGCCTGATTGCTTTAGCCCCGACTCGCATTATTGGCTCCGATGAAATGGGTCCACCAAAGACATTAACATTGTTAAAGCAATCGGGAATTGAGGTCGATATTGTTAACGGTGGCGAAACGGTGTCTGATTTACTGCATCGAATCGATCAAGTGGCAGCCTTAACCCAACATTCACAACAAGCGCAGCAGCTTAAACAGACCATAACCACCACAGTAAAAACAATTAAACAAAACAATTCACACCAGACTCAGCCTAAAAAAGTATTGTTCTTAATGATTCATGATGGACGACCAATTAGCGTTGCCGGAAAAAATACCACCGCCGACAGTATTATCACTTTAGCGGGGGCAATAAACCCAGCGGCAGCCGTTGTCGCAAACTATAAACCGGTTTCAACAGAGGCTATTTTACAAATGCAACCCGACATTATTTTACTCAGTAACCGTACAACAGCCTCCATCAAAGACATGGCACAACTTATCAAAAAAATGCCCGTCTTAGAGGCAACCCCTGCGGCAAAAAATAATGCGATTGCCGTGATTGATGGGACGGCATTAATTGGTGGCTTAGGCATCCATAGTATTAATGAAGCCATGCGCCTTAATCATATTTTCTACCCACAATCGTAATCTGAGATAAAGCCATCATGAACGACAGCCGTATTTCACCCCATGTTATTTACGCTATCAGTATTGGGTCATTGCTCTTTGCATTATTAAGCTCAATTGCGATTGGACCGATGGATATCAGTTATAAAGATAGTTTTATAGCGTTATTACCTGGAGACCATCAGCTTGCCGCTCATATTAATCTCGTGATCCATCAAATACGTCTACCACGAACATTATTGTGTATTGCTATCGGGGCAATACTGGCTATTTGCGGTGCTGTTCTACAGGGTTTATTTCGTAACCCCCTCGCAGACCCAGGTATTATTGGTATTTCAGGAGGAGCAGGCCTAGGCGCGGCGTTTGCGATCATTTTGTTTACCCCGTTAATGACGCAATATCCATTATTAATGAACATTGGCGCTGTGCCCTTCTTCGCTTTTTTGGGTGGCGCGCTGAGCACATATTTGGTGTATCACCTTGGCACCGATAAAAACGGTACATCTGTCGTGGTAATGCTATTAGCAGGTGTCGCAATTGGTGCTATTTCTGGTGCTGGTTTGGGGCTACTTAACTATATTGCCGATGATCAAGCGCTACGTGATTTTTCATTATGGTCAATGGGATCACTTGCAGGGGCGACTTGGTCAAGTATCTGTCTTGCCTTTGTGAGCCTCATTGTTATCTATTATTATTGTTATCGCCAAGCTAATGCATTGAACGCCTTTTTATTAGGAGAAGCTGAAGCTCGTCATATGGGTGTTAATGTTCAACATCTAAAGCGCAGTTTAATTATTGTATGTGCTGCTGGTGTGGGGATTACCGTTGCTATTACAGGTCCTATTGGCTTTATTGGTCTGGTGATCCCCCATTTAGGGCGCATGATTTCAGGCCCTAATCATAAAACATTATTGCCAATCTCAGCTATTCTAGGTGCTTTAATTTTACTTGTCGCAGATATGATCGCGCGTAGTGCTTTTGCACCACAAGAACTCCCCGTTGGTATTATTACCGCTATTTTAGGCGCTCCATTCTTCATTTATCTATTGAATAAACAAAAAGGCAGAATCGCATGACGGTAACCTCTGCACGCCCAACTGTCATTTCGGCACGTGATTTGCAATTAACATTGGCAGGAAAAGTATTATTAGATGACTTTAATATTGATATAAAAGCGGGTGAAATAACGGCGCTACTTGGGCCTAATGGCGCAGGAAAAAGCACGTTACTTAAAATACTCTGCGGTGAAATAACACCTGAAAGTGGGCAGGTTACATTTTTTAATCGCGATATTGAAGATTGGCAACGATCTGAACTGGCGTGTCATTTAGGTATTTTACCGCAACACAGTTCGCTGTCTTTCGCCTTTACCTGTAAAGAAGTGGTTGAACTTGGCACTATGCCGCTATGTTTGTCACGCCAAGAAATTGACGATATCACCCTCACAACCATGCGTAATACTGATGTTCTTCATCTTGCACCACGCTTATATCCCACGTTATCAGGGGGTGAAAAACAACGAATCCATTTCGCACGCGTGCTAACACAACTCAGTCAAGCTGATGATAAATGTATTCTAATGTTAGATGAGCCAACATCTGCCTTAGATCTCGCCCACCAGCATAAAACGCTACAAATGGCACAAACCATGGCAGCAAAAGGTGCCGCGGTTATCATCGTATTACATGACCTCAACTTAGCTGCGCAATATGCTCAACGTATGGTCATTATTCAACACGGTAAGATTCAAGCCGATGGATCACCATGGCAAGCATTACAGCCTGAAATAATTAACAATGTCTACGGTTGGAACATTTCCGTACATCCCCACCCTGTTCATGGTTATCCTTATCTACTATCCTAGTATTAAAGTTCATCGTCTTTTTGATTATCTCTTGTAAATTTCAGTAAAATTACTGAAATTTACGATTTTTTGTTGATAGTTATCAAATAATTTACTCCCAGACAATTGAAACGTTGCACTACGCGTAACACTCAGTAAAATGTGAACGCAAGCGATTACACTTGAAAAATATGCAATAATTATAAAGCCGCGAATAAATGCGGCTTTTAGTGTTAATACTATTTAAGTATGCAGTAGACACATTATTGGTGCCAAATTGAATAATTAACGAGAGACTTTACCGAAAAACATTGAATTATATTCATCTCAGTAATTACTCAATTTGGTACCTCACGATTAGCTAGAAACATCTCTAGCACCCATTATTAGAAGAATAAATATGGCAACCATTAAAGATGTTGCACGTATGGCTGGCGTTTCAACTACAACAGTTTCACACGTGATCAATAAAACGCGCTTTGTCGCAGAAGCAACACAGAAAAAAGTACTTGCTGCTGTTGAAGAGCTTAACTACGCACCAAGTGCTGTTGCGCGTAGCCTAAAATGTAATACAACCCGTACAATTGGCATGCTAGTCACTAAGTCAACCAACCCTTTTTTTGCTGAGGTTGTACATGGTGTTGAAGAGTATTGCTACCGTGAAGGTTACACGCTCATTTTATGTAACACTGAAGGTAACCTTTCTAAGCAATATGATTACTTGCGCATGCTTGCAGAAAAGCGTGTCGATGGCTTATTGGTAATGTGTTCTGATCTTGATCAGAAATTACTGGATCTACTTGAGCGTCAAAAAGACCTACCAATGGTAGTGATGGATTGGGGTCCAGAAAGCCCACATACTGATAAAATTCAGGATAATGCTGAGCAAGGTGGCTACATTGCGACTAAGTATTTTATCGATCATGGTCATAGCCGTATCGGTTGTTTATCAGGCCACAACGATAAATCAACGTGTCGTGAACGCCTAAAAGGCTTTAATAAAGCAATGGCAGAAGCAAACTTAGCGGTTAACGAAAACTGGATTCTTGAAGGTGACTTTGAGTGTGATTCAGCCGTTGAAGCTGCTGAGAAGTATATTGCAATGACAGATCGCCCAACCGCCATTTTCTGTTTCAATGATATTATGGCAATGGCACTGATCAGTACTTTTGAACAAGCAGGGTTACGCGTTCCTGGTGATATTTCAATTATTGGCTACGACAATATTGATCTTGCGCCTTACTTCGCGCCACCATTAACAACTATCCATCAGCCAAAGCGTCGTTTAGGTAAAACCGCCATTAAGATTTTAATGGAACGCATGAAGAACAAAGATCATGAACCTCAAATCTTTGAAATGACGCCAGCCATCGTTGAGCGCAAGTCAGTAAAGGATTTACGCTAACACGCCCCCTTTTGATTGAGCCAATATTTTTATTGGCTTTTTTATAGCTAATGAATTTCGCTCGATGATCCTACAAAAAATATCTTATTCTCAAAAACATGAACAAACTCACAGATTCATCAGCTTTAATTAATATTAAAACTTACCTTTTTAAAAGATCGAATATAATAGGTCTTGTAAATACATATAATAGTAAGCAAAAGACTTACAAATTATAAATAATACTTCTATATTGATAATATTATTTATAAAGTGATACATGGATGATTTAGAGTAGGAAAATTCTCTCGTAAATAACTTTAATAATAAGTCAATTTACGACTACTTTAATGTTAGGTGACACTCATTTATTCACCGAGTAGAAGTATGGATAAACCAATATTAAAAAACTCATTAAAATTATTAGACCATTTAGGTAATGTTAAATCGCGTTCTATGTTTGGTGGCTTTGGTATTTTCGCAGGCGAAGCAATGTTCGCACTTGTGGTTAATAATAAACTTCACCTAAGAGCAAACGCTAAAACTGAAGAGGAGTTTCAACAAGCGGGATTAGAACCGTACATCTATAAGAAACGTGGGTTTCCTGTAATAACTAAACATTACGCAATTCTTGATGAATGGTGGGAAGAACCTGAAAAAATAATAGAGCAAGCTAAATATTCTCTTGAAGCAGCACTTGCTGATAAAAAAGCAAAAGAATGTTGCGCGCCAGCTAGGATAAAAGATTTACCTAACTTACGCCTATCAAATGAAAGAATGCTCAAAAAAGCAGGTATTCAAACTATTGATCAACTATACGATCTTGGTGCACTCAACGCCTATAAGGCATTACAAAAAACACAAGAGGCATCATTAAGTTTAGAATTATTATGGGCTCTAGAAGGTGCTATACATGGCCAACATTGGTCTGTAATACCAGAAAGTAGACGTAACGAACTGCTCGCAAAACTATAATAAATATATTCGTCAACTGGCTAAGTGACGCTTAAGAATAAAGAGGCTCAGTGCCTCTTTAATTTATTTTATTCGATATCTGCATATAATCTTTCCAAACTATCCTTACTTGAACCTGCACTTCCTCTGAACACATCTTACTGTGTACATTAATTATACAGCACAATTAAAAATACACATTCCATGAAAAAATAGTTATCCAAGATCCTGTTTATTCTTTATATCGAAAATCATAGATACATCCTTCATAAAAACGTATTTTTAACGTTCTTGAACGAATATTTATCCAATACCACACTAAAGCATCATTCACCACATAAAATGTAACAATTCATACATTCATTATTGTTATTTGTTCTTTGTTATATCTAATAATTTTTTGAATAATAAAAATTTTTGTCATTAAATGAAATACAATATCACTTCCCTCGGTCTTGCTACTTAAGAGTCGATGTGATTCTCATTTAATAAGGACATACCTTGCGTATATTAACCAAAAAAACATTCTCATTATGGGTCAAACCTTTGCTATGGCTTCAAAAACGCCATTTTGGCAATATTCTCAATCCCGCGAAACTATGGGGACAAAAACCAGTGCTTTTCTGGTTAGTGGCTTTGTTCTTTGGTTACCTTGATCGTAAAAAATCACCGATTGATGCAGTGATACGTTCATTAGTCTGTGTACGAGTATCACAACTAAATGATTGTGCTTTCTGTGTTGACGCTAACGGCATGAAATTAGCAGAGCGCTGCCATTCATTAGAAAAAATTAAAGCACTTGCACACTGGCAATCTTCTGATCACTTTTCAGAGCAAGAACAAGCAGTGTTAGCTTATACCGAAGCAATGACTCTTAGCGATCAACATGTCAGTGATGAAATGCTAGCAGCGCTTGCAACATGGTATAGCAGCGATGATATTATTGAATTAACCGCATTAGTGAGTTTTCAAAATTTATCCGCTAAGTTTAATACTGCGCTAGATGTTCCTGCACAAGGTTTTTGCTCATTACCTATTCGGCCTCAACAAAGGAGCCACGATGAAAAGTAATAAACTTTTGTTGCTTACCGTTATATTGGCAATTATTGGCACTTGGTTTTATTTTGACCTTGGCCAATACCTTACCCTTGAAGCGGCTAAACGTGAACAATTAACCCTGCAAGACTATATTATTGAAAATCCAATTACATCTTATATTGGCTTTTTTAGTTTATATATTTTAGTCACTGCTCTGTCTATTCCTGGCGCATCAATATTAACCTTATTAGGCGCAGCTTTATTTGGTTTCTGGGCCAGCCTAATTATGGTGTCTTTTGCCAGTACAATAGGCGCAACACTGGCCTTTCTATCTAGTCGTTTTATTTTACGTGATTGGGTACAAGCAAAATTTGGTAATCGCTTAACAACCTTAAATGATGGCATAAAGAAAGAAGGCGGATTTTATCTGCTAAGTTTACGTTTAATTCCTGTTTTCCCTTTTTTCCTTATTAATCTTTTAATGGGATTAACCATAATTAAAACCCGTACTTTTTTCTGGGTTAGCCAATTAGGAATGTTAGCGGGTACTGCCGTTTATATTAATGCGGGTACTCAACTTGGAAAAATAGATTCACTCAGTGGCATCATCTCTGCCCCCGTTTTATTCTCTTTAGTTCTACTTGGCATTTTCCCATTACTTACAAAATGGATCATGAAAACAATGGCTATTAAAAAACAATACAAACAATGGCAAAAGCCCGCTCGCTTTGATCAGAATCTAGTTGTCATTGGTGCAGGTTCTGGCGGTTTAGTTAGCGCGTACATTGCTGCCGCAGTAAAAGCAGATGTTACTCTTATTGAACGTCACAAAATGGGAGGCGATTGTTTAAATACTGGTTGTGTTCCATCAAAAGCACTTATTCGTGCAGCACATACTGCGGCTGATATCAAAAATGCATCAGCACTTGGTATCGATGCTCACATTGATAATATCGATTTTACACAAGTGATGGGCCGCATTCATAAAGTCATTACTAAAATTGAACCCCATGATTCTATCGAGCGTTACAGTAAGCTTGGCGTAAATTGTATTACCGGTGATGCAACTATTGTCTCGCCATGGGAAGTTGAAGTGAATGGCACCCGTATTACAACCCGTAATATTGTTATCGCAACGGGTGCGCGTCCATTAGTACCAGCCATACCTGGTTTGAATACTGTTAATTACTTAACATCTGATACTGTGTGGCAATTAACTGCCCTGCCTAAGCGATTATTAATCCTTGGTGGTGGCCCTATTGGCTGTGAATTAGCACAAAGTTTTTGTCGATTAGGTGCCGAAGTCACTATTGTTGAAAGATCACCTCAGCTATTAAATCGTGAAGATCGCGATGCTGCTCAATTAGTTGAACAATCGCTTGTACACGATGGCGTTAATATCTTACTGCAACATAATGCTGTTCAATTTGAATCAACGTTTGATGATAATGGTCAACGAATTCAACGTGCCATCGTTGAACATAACAACCAACAAGTTAGCATCGAGTTTGATGCAGTAATGGTCGCTTTAGGCCGTGTTGCAAATGTGCAAGGATTTGGTTTAGAGGAACTCGGCATTACCACAACAGAGCGTGGCACTGTCGCTGTAAACCAATACCTACAAACACAATATCCTAATATTTATGCCGTCGGTGATGTTGCTGGCCCTTACCAATTAACTCACGTAGCTGCACATCAAGCATGGTATGCCGCGGTTAATAGCCTATTTGGTGCCATTAAAAAATTTAAAGTCGATTATTCAGTTATTCCGGCCGTCACTTACACGGCACCTGAATTAGCAAGAGTTGGCATTAATGAAAAAGAAGCGCAAGCGCAAGGGATTGATTATGAAATCACCCGCTATGGATTGGATGATTTAGACCGCGCTATTGCTGATGGTTATGATGAAGGTTTTATTAAAATATTAACCCCTAAAGGTAGCGATAAGATTCTGGGTGCCACTATTGTTGGTCACCATGGCGGTGATTTATTAGCTGAGTTTACGCTCGCAATGCGTCATAACTTAGGGCTAAATAAGATCTTAGGCACGATTCATCCTTACCCAACCATGAGTGAAGGTGCAAAATACACCGCTGGCGTATGGAAACAAGCCCATGCCCCTCAAAAACTGCTTGCTTGGGTCAAAAAATATCACCACTGGATGCGTAATTAATCATTACGCCAATAAGGATATCGATTGTGATAACAGCATTTTCTACTTTAAAAAAGCTGACGTTAACTGCTGCACTGGTCATTGGTAGTGTAACGGCACACGCCAGTGAACAGCATAAAAACGTTAATATTATGCCCACATGGCAACAAACCCTTGCTCAAGCTAAGGGAGAAACCGTCTATTTTAATGCTTGGGGTGGCAGCCAAGAAATAAATGATTATCTGTTATGGGCTAATACCCAATTACAACAGCGTTATGGTGTCACTTTAAAACAAGTTAAAGTGACCGATATAGCGGAAACCACACAACGTTTATTGGCAGAAAAAACCGCAGGCAAAAACAGCGGTGGTAGTGTTGATATGGTATGGATCAATGGCGAAAACTTTCGTTCAATGAAGCAAAATGGGCTGTTGTATGGGCCATTTACGCATCAGCTTCCAAACTGGAAATATGTCAATAAATCACTGCCTATTGATAAAGACTTCTCTGAACCAACTCAAGAACTAGAAGCACCATGGGGTGTTGGCCAACTGGTGTTTATTTATGATCCTGAAACGCTAAAAAATCCACCCAAAAGCTTCAAGGCATTATTAGCTTTAGCTCAGCAACATCCTGGAAAAATTAGCTACCCTAAGCCACCAGAGTTTCATGGAACAAGCTTTTTAAAAGCAGCACTGTTAGAACTCACACCAGACAAAAAAGCATTATATCAACCCTTACAGTTACCTAAAGATCAAGCGCTGTTTGATCGCGTAACAGCACCATTATGGCATTATCTTGATCAGCTCCACAAAGTAGCATGGCATCAAGGAAAGCAATTCCCTGCGGGCACAGCTGAAACGGTACAGTTACTTGATGATCAACAATTATTATTAGCGATCACCTTTAACCCTAATGCGGCAGCTGCAGCCATTGCGAATGGTAATTTAACTGATAAAGCAAAAACTTATGCCTTTAGTGCTGGCGCATTAACTAACATCCACTTTGTTGCAATTCCGTGGAACGCAAATGCCAAAGCCGGTGCATTAGTAGCGATTAATTTCTTATTAAGCCCAGAAGCACAAGCGCACAAAGCTGACACCAATGTGTGGGGAGATCCTACTATTTTAAGTCCGCAGGCGTTTAAACAATTGCCGCCATCATATAACAAACCGAGCTTTACGCCTTACCCTTCAATTGCAGAGCCAAACCCAACATGGCTAGCAGCAATTGAACATCAATGGCAGCTAAGATACGGCAACTAATTTACAGTAACTAACTCACTGTTATATTTATTATAAATTAAGCTAACTTGCATTATGATAGCAAGTTAGCTTTCCTTGTTTGATGTTTATTTGAGCCCTATGTTAGCCATTATATTTGTTGTCACATTATTGCTATTTGCAAGTCCATTGATCATTGGCTTTCTTGGTATGCTTGCACCTGCTTTTGCATGGCTACCAGCATTAAACATGCATCAACCATCGCTATTAGGTTGGCAGCAACTTTTTGCCTGGCCTGATCTTGGTCATTCAATTGCTTTAACACTACTGTCAGGTTTAGGCAGTACATTACTGGCACTATGGTGGTGTTATTTGATATTGCGCCGCTATTGGCTTAGCCCAAAGTGGCAAAAAATTGAACGCTTACTAGCCCCGTTACTCGCTTTCCCTCATATTGCTTTTGTGCTTGGTTTTGGGCTGATGTTCTCATCAACAGGCTGGATTGCCCGTATTTGGCACCATACAGGCCTCGCAGATACTCTTTATCCTGTGCTTATTCATGATAGCTTTGGTTTAGGATTACTGTTTGCATTAGCCATTAAAGAAACACCCTTTTTATTATTAATGAGCATCAGTATTCTAAAACAGCTGGATATAAAACGTCTTTATCAAGCATCTATGAGTCTGGGATACAACCATCAACAAATATGGTACATGGTTATACTGCCGCTATGGCTACCCAAATTACGCTTGGCGATTTTCGCGGTTGCTGGTTACGGACTTGCCGTGGTTGATGTGGCATTAATTATTGGCCCCACTCACCCCAGCACATTTTCAATGCTAATTTGGCAATGGTTTACTGATGGTGACTTAACCCAACTTCCACGCGCAGCAGCAGGAGCATTGTTATTATTTGGTATTGTCATCATTACTTTTGGACTATTACGTTTAATAGAATGGTGGCGATTATCATACGCAACATCATGGCAATATCGCGGCGCAATTCGACACTCAACCCGTCGAATTCCCTCGCCTATTGCCGCTTTTTTTAGTCATGGTTTATTATTGTTACCGTTAATTATGCTGCCTATTTTGGCTGTATGGTCATTTGCTTTACGGTGGCGTTTTCCTGACTTACTCCCCAGCCGTTATAGTGTCCGTTTTTGGCAACAGCAATTTGAACCACTACAACAGCTCATCGGTAACAGTATTTTTCTCGCATTAATCAGCAGCTGTTGTGCCTTAATCATGGTGATTCTTTGCCTTGAATATCGCCAAAAGTATCAACGTGGAATCCCTACAGTACTGATCGCGATTCCAATGGTTGCGCCACAATTATCGCTATTATTTGGTATGCAGACAGCGGTCTCTTTTGTCTCTGGCCACTATTTTTGGCAATGGGTAATTTGGAGCCATTGGCTTTATGTTTTCCCGTATATTTATCTTACGTTAGATGGGCCATGGCGCAGTTATGATCAACGATTAGATCAAACAGCAAGAAGTTTAGGCTTAAATGGCTGGCAAACATGGTGGCGAGTTAAGTTTCCACAGCTAAAACCTGCATTATGGTTAGCCTTTGCGGTTGGCTGTAGTGTCAGTTTGGCACAATATTTACCCACTCAAATGCTAGGCGCTGGGCGCGTATCCACCTTAACCACTGAAGCGGTAACGCTTGCTAGCGGCCAAGACCGACGCATCAGTGCAATTTATGGGCTATTACAAGGATTATTACCTTTGGTCTTTTTTACTATCGCGATGGTATTAGCACAACGCAAATCATCACCCGCTCAAACTCAAATAAGCAGGTAATCTTATGGCCCTTTCTGTTTCACAATTAACCTTACGTCATCGTAATAATAATGTCGTGATAGGCCCGTTAACTTTTGAGGTTGAAGCGGGAGAAATAATGACGTTAATGGGGCCTAGTGGCAGTGGTAAATCCACTATTCTTAGTGCGATTGCAGGTCACCTAGCCCCTGACTTCACAGTCACAGGTGAAATACAGCTTAATAAACAATCAATAACCTCGTTAGCACCTAATATGCGCCATATAGGTATTGTTTTTCAAGATGATTTACTGTTTCCTCACCTTAATATTTGGCAAAATCTCGCGTTTGGGTTACCACAAAATATTAAAGGTAGCCAACGTAAGCACCAAGCGTTAGCCACATTAGACGAATTGAATTTACTCCATTTACAACATCAGCAAGCCCATGAAATTTCCGGAGGTCAACGAGCAAGGATAAGTATGATGCGATTATTATTGTCGCAACCCCAAGCAGTATTACTTGATGAACCCTTTAGTAAATTAGATAAAACCCTACGCGCAGCATTTCGTCAATTTGTGTTTAATCAAATTCAACAACGCAATATTCCGGCATTGATGGTCACACATGACGACGATGATATCCCCCCAAATGGCGATGTTTTACACTGGCCTTGGCAATAAATATTCAAGCAGGACACCACATGCTCGACCGTTACAGTATTACTCTTATACGTCAGCCATTAGCAAAGCTGGCGATGTTGCCTGAAAAATATGGAATTAGTGCTAATCAAATCACCCTCAGCGGTTTTGTGATTGGCCTGTTTGCACTCCCTGCATTAGCCTTTGAGTATTATGGATTAGCACTATTTTTCATTATTATTAACCGACTATTTGATGGCTTAGATGGTGCAGTGGCACGCCGTCAAGGCATTACCGATTGTGGCGGATTTCTTGATATTACGTTAGATTTCTTATTTTATTCTTTGATTCCATTTGGCTTTGTATTAGCCGATCCACAATACAATGCCGTTGCTGGCGCATTCTTGATCTTTTCTTTTATCGGAACTGGCTCAAGCTTTCTTGCGTTTGCAATTATGGCAGGGAAACGCAATATAGAAAGTCCAGTATATAAACATAAATCGTTGTATTACATTGGTGGTCTCACGGAAGGTACTGAAACCATTGCCTGTTTTGTTTTGTTTTGTTTACTTCCGCAGCACTTTGCCACTATTGCCTGGATTTTTGGCTCACTATGCTGGATCACCACCGCAACACGTATTTGGGCAGGTTACCACACTCTAAAAAATTAAATTAATACCGCTGGATGTAGCACAACCTCATCCAGCGATCTCTTTTCATTTTTCAACGTCTTCTCTTTATCACAAGTAACCGTTACTCAACGTACCCACTGATGATGTAACTGTTCGCTATCTCCTAAATAATCTAATAACCAACTTACCGCGGGATTCATGGTTTCAGTATTCCATGCTAAACAACAAGGACTCACTGACGGTTTAATGGCTAACTCTTTTTCAATTAGCTCTCCCGCTTCAATTAGTGGAATGGCCATGTGACTTGGCACTACACTCACTCCTAACCCCGCTTTTAAACACTGCATTGCACTGTACCAATTAGGAACAAGTATTCGGCGTTGGTTATCCATCAGCCATGTGATCCGTTTCGGTAACGTACGAGAGGTATCTTCTAAACAAACGGCTGGATATTGTGCTAACTCATGCGGTTCTAATGGATGATCACAAGTCGCTAAAGGATGCAGGGGATCAATCACAAACTTCCACGTTAATGTTCCCATATCTCGATAATCAAAGCTTCCCCCCACTGGTACTGCAGCAGTTGCACCAATGGCAATGTCAGCCCGTCCATCTGCTAAGGCATCCCATACACCATTAAATACTTCCATGGTGAGGTGTAATTCGACATCAGGGAAATGTTCATAAAAGTCTTTAACTAACATATTAACGCGACTTTGACGCACCACAGTATCTAAAGCGACAGATACATTTTGTGACCAACCATTGGCAACGCGTTGTGTTTGATATTTCATTAATTGCATCTGTTTGATTATTTTGCGTGATTCTTCAACGAAATACTCCCCTGCTGGCGTTAGTTTAACCTGCCTATGCAATCGAACAAATAATTCGACAGCTAAACGCTCTTCTATCAATCTAACAGTATAACTGATGGCGCTAGGCACTTTGTGCAATTCTTCCGCAGCGCCTGAAAAGCTGCCACGACGGGCGACTACGTCTATAACTTGGAGATCATTATAAGAAAACATATCACATCAAATTTTTTGAAAGCATGGTTTAAATTTTAGCGTTTCACAGCTATTAAAACCAGTATTACACTAGTACATATTGAAATATTGACGAAAAGTATAAAATGAAAAATACCCCTTCTAAAATTACCCTATTCTGGTTTGCATGTTTAAGTATGCTTGGCTTCCTTGCTACTGACATGTATTTACCTTCGTTTGAAACGATCCGTGCCGACTTTGCAACAACCCAATCTCTTATCGGCCTTTCGCTCAGTGTCTTTCTACTTGGTATGGCATTAGGACAAGTTATTTACGGTCCATTATCAGATCGTGTAGGACGTATTAAAGTACTTGTTGGCGGTATGGTGCTGTTTAGCCTTGCCTCTATTGCATGTTCTTTTGCCCCCAACATTGAAGTCTTCCTTGCTGCACGTTTTGTGCAAGCATTAGGCGCATGTAGTGCAACGGTTATCTGGCAAGCGGTTGTGGTTGACCGTTATGATGGCAAAGTATCAGAGCGTGTGTTTGCGACAATCATGCCGTTGGTTGCATTGTCTCCAGCTTTAGCACCTTTATTAGGTGCCATGCTTGAGCATCAATTAGGCTGGCGTAGTATTTTCATCGCATTAGTTGGTTTTGGTGCAGTGCTAGCTATCATGACACTAAAAGAGCCTGAGAGCGCTAGCCTTAGCCAACAGCAAGAAAAGCTAACGGTTAAACTGCGTAGTGACTACAACCAAATTCTAAGCTCAAAGAAATTCTGGGGTAACATGCTAATATTTGCTGCATGTTCAGCCGCTTTCTTTGCTTATTTAACTGGCTCACCTTTTGTTATGTCAGCAATGGGTTATTCAGGCACTGATATTGGCTTAAGCTACGCACCACAAACAGTTGCCTTTATTGTCGGTGGTTACGGCTGTCGTACTTTGCTGAATCATTTTGAGAGTAAAAAGCTTCTACCATGGATTTTGGCACTGTTCTTTAGCAGCGTTTTGATTATGTTTGTTATTTCAATCTCAATCAATGTAACGACTATCTGGCCAATTCTTATTCCATTCTGCTTCCTTGCGGTTGCTAATGGGGCAATTTACCCACTTGTTATTAGTGCTGCCTTATCTGATTTTAGAAATTGTAGTGCAACGGCTGCTGGCCTACTGAACTTTATGCAAACAATGGTCTGCTTTGCGGCAAGTGGTTTAGTCTCTGCCTTTGCTGGATTTGGTTTATTAACAGTCACAGTAGCGATGTTCATCACAGGCTTTATCGCTATTATAGGTTTCATTCTGGTGACAAAAGCACGCCACCAGCAAGCAGTAATAGCAACCGCGTAATAACTTGCTCTCTTTAATTATTAGAAGCAGCCTTCGTCGGCTGCTTTTTTTTGCCTATTATCCACGACAACTTTCTCTGTAAACGTCTTTCATTGGCTCCTCCTATCTTCCTATCTTCCTATCTTCCTATCTTTGTAGTGGTACATTAAATTTGGCCACCTAGTTAGAGGTGATATCATCACCTCATAATTTAATAGGTGACACTATGACTAAAAGAATACGCCCTAATTTTACACCCGAATTTCGATTAGAATCAGCA